>CADAZC010000023.1 GCA_902792295.1 uncultured Eubacteriales bacterium | reverse complement strand
CAATCCCGATATTCATTTCTTCGCCTGTTCCAACTACGAGAAGGACTACCGCGGTACGTGCAAGACACGGCACTATCTCCGCGCCGATGCGATCGAGATCATTGTCACCAATGAGCTGAAACAGCTTGCCGCCCTGCTCGAATGTGATGAAGAAACATTTGTAGCGCTTTTGCAGCAGCAATCCGAAAAGGAACAGATCGCAGCACGTAAGCGGATTGAAGCCGATTTGCAGAAAGCAACCTCCCGAAGCGAGCAGCTTGTATATTTGTATGAAAAACTTTATGAGGACAATCTTTCCGGCAAGGTCACGGACGAGTGGTTTGCGCAATTATCGCAGAAATACGATCGGGAACGGTTGGAACTGAAAGCAAAGGCAGCGGAGTACCGCATCCGGCTGAATGAACTGGAACTGCAAAAGAGCAGTACGGAGCTGTTTACCGCGGCGATCCGCAAGTTCATGGAAATGGAAACGCTGACAGCGCAGCTTTTATGGGAACTGATCGACCACATTGACGTGTACGAAACGGAAGGCACCGGCAAGAACCGGACGCAGCGCATCTGTATCTGTTACCGGTTTGTCGGGTATCTCGAAGTGCCGGTGCCGGATGACGTATTGCTTGCGCTCGATATGCGCCGCGGCGTTTGCGTGAACTACACCTCGAAAGCCGTCTGAACCGCCGCACTCCGGCTCGGAAGGTAAAAAAGAAGAGTGGTGATAACGAAATCCGTTATCACCACTCGACATGGCGCGCCTGGCAGGATTCGAACCTGCGACCTACCGGTTCGTAGCCGGGCACTCTATCCACTGAGCTACAAGCGCATACACTTTAACGTGCCTTGTTATTTTAGCCGTTCCGAATGGAAATGTCAAGCCCCGATTTCCGTTTTTTTTCGTATATCTTAAAAGAAAAAGGCGGTTCGTAAAACCGCCTGCGTCCTTTTCGATTTCAAAGCAGTTTCTGTGACTGCCGGTAGACGTCGCCGCTGCCGACCGTGATGACGATATCGCCCGGGACGGCGTGTTCGTCAAGATACGCGGCGATCTTCTCGAACGTGCCGAGATACTGCGCGTTGTGCGATTCGCGGTTGATGCCGTTCACCATATCGCGCGCGTGAACGATCCCGGTATCGACTTCGCGTCCCGGATAGATATCCGGCACAAGCACCTCGTCCGCATCCGTGAAGCACGTGACATTCTCGCAGAACAGCGTCCTTGCGCGGGTATAGCTGTTGCACTGGAAGACGCAGAAGATCTTTCCGTGCGGCACATGCGTCGCCGCGGCGAGCGTTTCTCTGATCTCGTTCGGATGATGCCCGTAATCGTGGAAAACCTTGACGCCGTTCTTCTCGCCGAGCAGTTCAAAGCGGCGGCTCGTGTTGCGGAATCGCGCCATGGCGCGGACGTACTGCTCAAACGTGACGCCGCAGAGCTTCGACGCGCCGTAAACCGCAAGCGCGTTGATGACGTTGTGCCGTCCGGGCACGTTCAGCGTCACGCGGCCGATCTTCTCGCCGTGATCGAAAAGATCGAACGACGGGAATCCGAGCGAATCAAACGCGATCGCATCTGCGTGGATGTCGCCCTTGCTCAGGCCGTACGTCACGACGTTCTTGCCGAGCTCCGGCAGCAGCTCGCGCACATAGACGTCGTCCGTGCAGGCAAGGATCCTGCCGTCTTCCGGTACGAGCGCAAGGAACTTGCGGAACGCTTCGACGATATGGTCGATGTCGCCGTAGTAATCCAGATGGTCGTTGTCAATGTTGTTGACGATGGCGATCGTGGGCTTTAAGGTCAGAAAGCTCTCGACGTACTCGCACGCCTCGGTGATGAACAGATCGCTCTTTCCGAGCCGCACGCCGCCGCCCAGAAGGTCCATAAACCCGCCGACGTGCACCGTTGCGTCGAGGTTCGCCTCCTCGTTGACAAACGCAAGCATGGACGTGATCGTCGTTTTGCCGTGGCATCCGGCAACCGCAACGACCTCGTGGAACCGTGCGGAAAGCTGACCGAGCGCAACGCTGCGTTCGAGTTCCGGGATGCCGTGCTCGCGCCCGTAGACGCGCTCGGGATTGTCCGGCTTGATCGCTGCGGAATAGACGATCAGATCGGCGTTTGCCGCCTGCTCGGCCCGATGTCCGTAGTATACGGTGATGCCGTCCTTTTCGAGCCGGTCGGTGAACTGCGTCTGACTGCGATCGCTTCCCGTGACCTCATGCCCCTGCGATTTCAGGATCCGCGCGATGCCGCTCATGCTGCAGCCGCCGATCCCGATGAAATGAATATGCTTTGCGTTGTCCAGTAATGCCGTCATACGATCTCCCCAATCCGTAACATCTGCCTCATTATACGCGAATCCTGTCGGATTTGCAACCGGTCAGTTGTCCCATTTCAATGTTTTTCCGCCGATCAGATGCAGATGCAGATGCGGTACGCTCTGCCCCGCGTCCGCGCCGATGTTCGTGATCAGACGGTAGCCGGTCTTGTCCAATCCGTTCTCCGCCGCAATCGTTCTTGCCGCCTCGAACATATGTCCGAGCAGCGCGTCGTCCTCACGCGTCAGCGCGTGCGCGCTCTCGATATGCTTTTTCGGGATCACAAGGATGTGCACCGGCGCCTGCGGCGCGATGTCGTGGAACGCGTAAACGCTTTCATCCTCGTACGCCTTTTTCGACGGGATCTCGCCCGCTGCGATCTTGCAGAACAAACACATGGTAAATGCCTCCTTATTCGATGATGCCCAGCGCGGTCGTTCCCTCCCGCCCGGTTAATTTGACCCGAACCGTTTCGCCGCATACGCCGTCGCAGCGCACGCGGATATAATTGCCGGTATATCCCGTTCCGTCGTCCTCCATGACGACGTCGACGGTCTTGCCGAGCTGCCCGTCGATAAACGCTTTTTCCAGCCGTTCGCCGAGCGCGATCAGTTCTCTCGTCCGCGCCTCCTTCAGCGCGCGCGGCAGATGCCCCTCCATCGCGTCCGCTTTCGTGCCCTTGCGGCGGGAATACGGAAACACATGGATGCGCGCAAAACCGATCTCTTCGACGAACCGCATCGTTTCCCGATGCTCCTCCTCCGTCTCGCCGACGAAGCCCGCAATGATATCCGTGGTGATCGCCGCATCCGGCATGACGGCGCGGATGCGCTCCACCGCATCGCGGTATTCCGCCGTCGTGTAGCGACGGTTCATGCGGGCAAGCACGGTGTCGGAACCGCTCTGCAGCGACAGATGAAACTGCCGGCACAGCGTGCGGCTGTCCTTTGCGACCGATAAAAACCGGTCGGTGATCACGCGCGGCTCCAGCGAACCGAGCCGCAGACGTTCCAAACCCGGAATGCCGTCGGCAAGCGTGATAAGATCGGAAAGCTCCGGCTTGTCCGCAAGATCGACGCCGTACGCCGAAAGCTGGATCCCGGTGAGAACCACCTCGCGATAGCCGTTTTCGGCAAGCGCGGTCAGCTCGCGTTTCGTGCTTTCCAATGTGCGCGAACGCAGCGCGCCGCGCGCAAACGGAATGATGCAGTAGCTGCAGAAGCTGACGCAGCCGTCCTGCACCTTCAGCGTGGCGCGGGTGCGGCTGTCCCGCTGCGCGGAAAGCTCCTCGAACGCGCGGCGCTCGAACGGCGCGGGATAGGCGGGGATCGTTTTCTTTGCGGCGGAGATCTCCTCCGTCAGCCGCACAATGTCCTTTCTGCCCTCCGTGCCGAGCACAAGCGACACGCCCGGAAGCGCCGCCACGGTTTCCTTCGCGACCTCCGCGTAGCAGCCGACCGCAACGATCGGCGCAGCAGGATTGCGGCGGTGCGCCTGCGAAAGGATCTGCCGCGATTTTTTGTCGCTGATCTGCGTGACCGTGCAGGTATTGACGATGTATGCGTCGGCAACGGACTCAAACGGAACGACGGTATGTCCGGCGGAGCGGAACAGCTCCTCCATTGCCTGCGTTTCGTAATGATTGACCTTGCAGCCGAGCGTATAAAATGCGACCTTCACAGCTCCACCTCGTATAAGATCTGCGCCGCCGTCGCCATGCCTGCGGTTTCGGTGCGCAGGATCCGCGGTCCGAGCGAAACGGAAACCGCGCCTTTTTCGACAAGGCACGCGATCTCCGCGTCCGAAAAACCGCCCTCCGGACCGATCACGACGGCAATGCGCGTTCCGCACGATACGCGCAGCGCCGTTTTCAGCGAAACGGTCCGCTCGTTCTCATACGGTGCAAGAACGGTATCGAAGCCGGAAAAATCAAGCTTGTCCAGCGTCACGGGAAGCGCAACCTTCGGGATCACGCCGCGGCGGCTCTGCTTCGCCGCCTCCTCGGATACACGCTGCCAGCGCTCGATCCGCCCCTCGTACGGCGGCTTCAGCACAACGACGCAGCGTTCCGACTGCACGGGGACAAAGCCGCAGACGCCGATCTCAACGCATTTCTGAATGATCGTTTCCATCTTGCCGGCTTTCGGCAGGCACTGGAACAGCGTGATCTTTGTGCGCGGCTCGGTCTGCGCATCCTGCCACGGTTCCGTATCGAACACGACGGCGTCGGATGAAACGCTGCGGATCGACGCCTCGCATTCCCTGCCGCTTCCGTCGCAAAGCTGCACGCGATCGCCCGCGTGAAGCCGCAGAACCTTTGCGATGTGCTTCACGTCGTCGCCGCGCACGACTGCCGTATCCGGTTGTATCTCCGTTGTAAAAAAGCGATGCATATTATCTGCAGAGGAAGGCGTTCCAGCCCTCCGCGCGGCTGTGCTCCGAAACGGCAAAGCCGCTGTTCTTCAAAGCTTCAACGACCTCGTCGACGCGCTCGTCGATGATGCCGGAAACGAGAAATACGCCGCCGGGCGCGACGAGCGGTCTTGCGATCGGCGCAAGCGCGATGATCACGTCCGCGACAATGTTCGCCGCGACGACCGGGTATCGTCCCGCAATTCTCTTTTGCAGGCGCGTGTCGGACAGCACGTTTCCGATCAGCACGCGGTAATGTTCTTTTCCGATCCCGTTCATTTCGGCGTTCTCATATGCGATCGACTCGGCGATCGGATCGATATCCACCGCCGTTGCTTCAACCGCGCCCAGAAGCCGCGCCGCAATCGACAGAATGCCGCTGCCGCAGCCGAGATCGAGCATTGTATCGCCCGGTTTCACGGTCTTTTCGAGAAACTCGAGGCACATCCGCGTCGTATGATGCGCGCCGGTGCCGAACGCCATGCCGGGATCGAGTTTCAGAACGATACGGTCCGTTTCGGGACGCTCCTCCCACGAGGGCAGGACCAGAAGGCGGCTGCCGATCTCGAGCGGCTTATAATACTTTTTCCAGTTGTTCGCCCAGTCCTCCTCGTCGACCGAAACGACCGTGACGAGCAGCGTGCCGAGATCGAACGGAAAATCCAGCGTTTTCAGGCGCTCGACCGCCGCCTTTGCGGCTTCGACCGTCGGCAGGTTTTCCGGGCAGTCCGCAACGTACCCCTTGACGCAGGGCGTGTCCGTGCCGATCTTGTCCATATCGGCAAAGTCCCAGAAGATCGCCGCCTCGCGCAAAAACGCATACGCCTTTTCATGGCTTTCCTCAATGGAAAGTCCCGTGATGCCCGCGCCGTTCAGCGCGGCGCAGACGGCGTCGATGCCCGCGTCGGTCGTGTAAACCGTCAGTTCCAGCCATTTCATATCGTTACCCCCGATGTTTTCCCTGATAAAAGTATAGCACGGATCCGCTGTCTATACAAGCGTCATATATCGCGCGATCACGGGCACGAGCGCATCTGCGGATGCGGGCGCGTAGCGCGGCGACAGCGCAAGGTTCATGCAGACGAACGGCTCGCGGATGCGGACCGCAGCGGGATCGTCGAATACCGTGAGCGGGATCTCCGGCTCCGCGCCGTAGCGGCTCTCGAACAGCGACGAAACGAACGACTGCAGGCGGATCGGGCGATACCCTTCTCCCTCGCGTACGCAGAACGGCGGCAGGTCCGGTCTCGAAAACGGATCGCGCACCAGCGTCAGCGCGTCGATCCAGCGGAATGCCAGCGCAAACAGCAGATAGTTCGCCTCGTCAAGCTGCTTCTGCGCATAGTAGCGGCCGAAATCGTCCCTCTCCTTCGGCGGGATGCCGAGCACGTTGTTCAGCACAAATCCCGGTCCCGGCTTTCCGATGCCGAGGTCGGCGTGCGCGTCGACGTGCACGACGGAAAACGGCTTTAAAAGCGTCCCCGCGTCCGTCATGTCCTTCCAGAACGCGAGCGCGCCGTCGTGCGTTTCCGTGATGCGCCCGGGGATCGGATGCGCCCGGTCGAGACCGAGTCCGTTCTCCAAAAATGAAGCGACGGCGGTTTCCGTCCACGGGCTCGCGCACGATTCCGAAGGGCGTTCCCCTTTCGGCGCCAGCGGACAGCAATCGCTCAGAAAGAAATCCAGATCGAGATCCAGTACCCACATGCGGGTATTTTACCGTTCTTTTGGGCGAAAAACAAGCTTTTTTCCTTTATAAACGGGTGATTGTACTTAAAAATGATGCATTTCTGTCACATTTGTATGTTAAAATTTTCAAAACGATCAAGAATACGCCGGAAAAAATGTTGCGGCTTTGATAATCCTTTGCTATAATATAAATATCTTTGCGGAGGATTGGTATGAAGCCTGCTGCGATTTTGGACATCGGCAGTTCGAAGGTTGTTTGCCTTTCGGGCAGCGTTTTGGATAAAGGCGGCATTGTGATACACGGTGCCGGCGTTTCCGGTTGCGACGGATATCTGGAGGATCGGTTTCTCGACCGCCAGAGTCTGCGCGACGCGATCGTGGACGCCGTCAACAAAGCGGAGCAGGAAGCGCATTCCCGCATCCGCGATATTGCGCTTACGGTACCCGCTTCATTCTCGAAGCTGGTGCTTTCGGATATGACGCTGACGCTCGGCGAGCACGCCCGCGTCGTCGATCCGACCGATATCGACCGGCTGATCGACCTCTCCTTCCGGAAGATCGAAACGCCTCCGGGGCACGTGCTGATGCACAGCACGCCCGTGTTTTTCCTTGTCGACGGCATTTCCTCGGCAGAGCTGCCGCAGGGGATCGTGACCGAGGAAATCTCCGGTCTGATCGCGCACATGTTCGTCCGCGAGGACTACATTCAGGCGATCCAGGACGCGCTGGACGTTTTCGGCATCGAAATCTCGATGTGCGTCAGCGCCTCGCTTGCAGAAGCGACGATGCTGATCCCCGAGGAGGAACGCGTCCGCCCCGCCGTTCTGATCGACGTCGGTTACCGGCAGACGGATATCTGCGTGATCGAAAACGCGGCGCTCACCGGCATCGCGTCGATCCCGATGGGCGGATATCAGTTCGCATCGGATCTGGCGTTCGGACTGGACGTTACGCTGCAGTCCGCAGAGCAGGCGAAACGACGGTTCGTCTTTTCGCTTGACTACGGCGACAAAACGGAGATCCTCCGTTCCGAGACCGCGTCGAAGCGCGTGGAAAACAGCACGATCGCCTACATCATCGAGGCGCGCGCGAACGATCTCGCGCAGCACATCCGCGAGGAGCTGGACCGGCTGCAGGTCAATCTGGAATCGCGCCCGATCGTCTATCTGTCCGGCGGCGGATTGCTGATGATGCGCGGATCGCTCGAGTTCCTTAAAAAGGCGCTGGGCTTTCCGATCAAGCGGGACATGCCGTGGACGCCGCGTCTGTCCTCGCCCAACTACTGCAGCGCGTTCGGCGCGCTGAACTTCGTCCTTCGCGCGAACCGCATCGACGACCGTCCGACGCAGGAGAAGCAGGAAGATAAAAAGTTTTTGCAGAAATTGAAAGATTTCTTCACGAAATAAACAAAGGGGGAACCACCATCCATGTTCGAAACCAATGTAGAAAGCACGAACTTTGCGCAGATCCGTGTCGTCGGCGTCGGCGGTGCGGGCTGCAATGCAATCAACCGCATGGTTCAGTACGGTCTGCAGGGTGTTGAATTTATTGCCGTCAACACCGACAAGCAGGCGCTTACGCTGAGTGCGGGACAGAAAAAGATCCAGATCGGCGAAAAGCTGACAAAAGGACTCGGCGCGGGCGCAGACCCCGAGATCGGCCGCAAAGCCGCGGACGAAAGCCGCGACGCGATCATCGAGGCGCTCAAGGGCAGCGATATGATCTTCATCACCGCCGGTATGGGCGGCGGCACGGGCACCGGCGCGGCTTCCGTGATTGCGGAATGCGCGAAAGAACTCGGCATCCTTACGGTCGGCGTCGTCACCAAGCCGTTCACGTTTGAAGGACGCGTGCGTATGCGCAACGCGGAACAGGGCATCGCAAGCTTAAAGCCCGCCGTGGATACGCTGATCACGATCCCGAACGACAAGCTGATCTCGCTGGTCGGCAAGTCCAGTCTTCCCGATGCGCTCCGCGTTGCGGACGATGTCCTCCGTCAGGGCATCCAGGGCATTTCCGACCTGATCGCGGTTCCGGCAATGATCAACCTCGACTTTGCGGACGTCAAGACGATCATGAAGGAAAAGGGAATGGCGCACATGGGCATCGGTTCCGCCGTCGGCGAGAACCGTGCAAGCGAAGCCGCACGTCAGGCGGTCGAGAGCCCGCTTCTCGAGACCTCGATCAAGGGCGCGAAGGGCATCCTGATGAACATCACCGGCGGCAGCGATCTCTCTCTGCTTGAAGTCAACGAAGCTGCCGAGATCATCGCGGAGAACGCCGATCCCGAAGCGAACATCATCTTCGGTGCGGACATCGACGAGAGCATGGGCGATGCGCTGCGCATCACGGTCATCGCAACCGGATTCGATGCGCCCGGCGCGGACAAGCCGACCGATCTGCAGATGGGCGGCACCCCCGCAAGACGCAGCTTTGTCGAGCCGAGTCTGTTCGGCGGCGCAAGACCGCAGCCCGGTCCCGCTTCCGCGCAGAACGCATTTTCCGCCCGCACCTATGCGGAGCCGGAAAAGGCCGAAGCCGAAGCAAATGAGCCGGAACCCCGTCAGGAACAGCCGCTGTACCGCGATCCCGCCGCAGGCGTTCGCAGAGATTACAACGAGCGTCCCGCCAACAAGCTGGACATTCCCGCTTTCCTGCGCAAATAAGAATCAAACGGGCAGATGACAACGATCATCTGCCCGCTTTTTTATTGGATCAAAAACCACAAAAGAATTGAACCCGTAAGCAGTCCGAGCCCGATCCACGGCGGATGCTTCCGATTCGGAAGAAACAGCCGCGAACAAAACAGCAGCGCCGCATAGTACAGCACGATCACCGCGGGATGCGGCTTCGGAAGGTTCAGATACGGCACGTCGAGATTCTCCGCAACGATCGCGATCAGCTTGATCGCCCCGTACGCCGGATAGGACAGGACCGCCGCAACATGCGGCGCGACGCCGTACAGGAGAACGGCGAGAAAGCCGAACAGCAGCAGGATCGGCATGGTCGGGATCAACAGGATCGACAGCGGGATCGACACCCACGCAAGCGTGCCGAAATAATACGCCATCAGCGGCAGCATGCCGACCGTCGCCGCGGTCGCGCCGGACAGCGCATGCGCGATCAGCGAATTGCGAACGATCTGCGGAAACGCCTTCCGGAACGATCTTGAGAACAGCACCATCCCGCCCATTGCGGCAAACGAAAGCCGGAATCCGACCGTTTGATACGCGAACGGCTCGACAAGAAGCGTCGCCGCCATCGCAAAGCAGAACACCGACGGCATATCCGTCTTGCGTTCGGAAAGCGTATAGATGCGGAGCGCGATCAGCGTAAACGCCGCGCGAAGAACCGACGCGGAAAAGCCCGTGACCGCGCACAAAAACAGCAGGATCAGCGACAGAACGCCGATCGACAGCGCCTTGTGCTCCGTGCGGACCGGTTTGCCGAACATCCCCACAAGGATCGTAACGTGCAGACCGGAAACCGCGAACAGATGCAGAAGTCCGCTCTTTGCGTACTGCGCGTGTTCGACGGCTGTCACGGCGGAAGAATCGCCGAGCAGGATCCCCCTCGCTGCCGCCGCTTCGTCCGCAAACAGCGCGTCGGCATTTTGGAGCAGGTTCCCGCGCAGGTTGGAAAGAAAGACCGCAGCGGAGCCGTCCTTCGGAAGTTCCGTCGGCAGCAAAACGATCCGGACGAGCACGGCGAACATTGCAAGCGGCAAAAGGAAGCACGCGTTCCTTCTCCGGAACAGGAAGACCGTAACCGGAATCAGAACCGCGCATACGGCAAGCAGGACCCAATCCGGCGCAAGCGATCCGAGGATCGCCGCGAGGATCGCGCCGAGCGCCGCCCCTGCCGTCGGTCGCGTATGAAAGATCGGTCTCCGTTCGTCCATACGTTCATTATAACAATCACAACGCGGGATTTCAACGATCGCGCGGATTTCATCGGGAGGTATTCTTATGGAAGCATTGCGGCAATACATCGAAAAAGCAAAGAAGATCGTATTTCTGGGCGGCGCGGGACTCAGCACGGAAAGCGGCATCCCCGATTTTCGTTCGAGCGACGGCGTATTCAAGGCGATCCGCGCCTACGGCGTCCCGCCGGAAACGCTTCTGTCCATCGACTTTTTTGAGGACTACCCCGAGATCTTCTTCGATTATTACAAAAAGTTTCTGATCTATCCCGACGCGCAGCCGAACAAGGCGCATAAGGCGCTCGCGAAGCTCGAAGAGATCGGGAAGCTCAACGCCGTCGTAACGCAGAACATCGACGGTCTGCACCAGAAGGCGGGCAGCAGACACGTCTGCGAGCTGCACGGAAGCGTGTTCCGCAACCACTGCACCAAGTGCCGCAAAGCGTACTCGCTCGATCAGATCATGGCAATGAAGGGCGTTCCGACCTGCGACTGCGGCGGCGTCATCAAGCCGGACGTCGTGCTGTACGGCGAAGGGCTCGACAATTCCGTCGTAACCGACGCGATCCGTTCGATCCGCGAGGCGGATACCATGATCGTCGGCGGAACGTCGCTTGCGGTCTATCCCGCCGCCGGGCTGATCGACTACTTCCGCGGCGATACGCTGATCGTCATCAATCTTTCTCCCACCCCGCGCGATCGTGAGGCGACGCTCTGCGTGCATGAAAAGATCGGAGAAGCGTTATCCTTCCTTTTGGATTGACTTTCCAGAAAAGTGAGATATAATGATTATTTGGGCGTCCTGTTTGAAGGAATGCCGCAATCCATACAACAGCCAAGGGCGTCAGAGGCATAAAGGACGCCGGAAAGGAACTCAACCGTGAGCGAATGTACCCATGATTGCAGCAGCTGCGCGCAGAACTGCTCGGAACGTACCGAGGAAAACGAATTCCGCGCAAAGCTCAACAACTACTCTTCCGTGAAAAAGGTCATCGCCGTGCTGTCCGGCAAGGGCGGCGTCGGCAAATCGCTGGTCACCTCGCTTCTCGCCGTCAACGCCATGCGCAACGGCGATCACACCGCGATTCTGGACGCAGACATCACCGGTCCGTCGATCCCCAACGCGTTCGGCGTGCATGAGAAAGCGACCGGCAGCGACATCGGCATCTTCCCCGTCACCTCGAAGCTCGGCGTCGATATGATGTCGATCAACCTGCTTCTGGAAAATGAAACCGATCCGGTCGTCTGGCGCGGACCGATCATTGCGGGAACCGTCAAGCAGTTCTGGACCGACGTGATCTGGAAGGACGTCGATATCATGTTCATCGACATGCCTCCGGGAACGGGCGACGTGCCGCTGACCGTGTTCCAGTCCCTGCCGATCGACGGCGTCGTCGTCGTCACCTCGCCGCAGGAGCTGGTCGGCATGGTCGTGCAGAAGGCGGTCAACATGGCGAACATGATGAACATCCCCGTGCTCGGCGTCGTCGAAAACTACAGCTATTTCGAGTGCCCCGACTGCGGAAAGCGCCACAATCTCTTCGGCGACAGCCACATCGATACGATCGCGAAGGAAAACGGCGTGGAAACCGTCTGCCGCATCCCGATCAACCCGAAGCTTGCCGCCGCATGCGACGCAGGTCTCATCGAGCTCTATGAGGGCGATTGGCTGGACGAACTGACAAGGAAGATCGAATCGTTATGACACACGAAGAAAAGGCATTACAGGCGTTCTCGGACGGTGCAAACTGCGCGCAGGCGATCCTGCTTGCGTTCAGAGACGATCTCGGCATGGATGAAAAGACCGCCGCGCGTCTCGCCTCCTCTTTCGGCGGCGGCATCGGACGGCTGCGCGAGGTTTGCGGCGCGGTATCCGGCATGATGATGGTCTACGGACTTCTGAAGGGGTACGACGATATCAAAGACCCCGCAGTAAAGAAAGCGCATTACGCAAACGTACAGGCGCTTGCCGCTTCCTTCCGGGAGGAAAACGGTTCAATCATCTGCCGCGAACTGCTGTCGCTTCCCAAGAACGAGCAAAGCGATCCGACCCCCACCCCGCGCGATGCGAAGTTCTATCATTCGCGTCCGTGTGCGGCTTTTGTCGCATCCGCCGCGCGGATTCTGGACGAAGCGCTGAAAAACTGATTTGAAGATAAAGCCCCGTCGAATGATCGGCGGGGCTTTTTTTATGTTGTGTTACGGATTTACCACGTTCTTCGGCGTCCCGTTCAGAAACGCCTCAATATTGGAGACGGTGCAGTCCATAATCCGCTGTCTCGCCTCCTTCGGCGCCCACGAAATATGCGGCGTGATGATGCAGTTCTTTGCCTTCAAAAGCGGATTGTCCTTTTTGATCGGTTCGGTCGATACGACATCCAGCCCTGCACCCGCGATCTTGCCCGCATTCAATGCATCCGCCACATCCTGCTCGTTGATCAGCTGGCCCCTTGCGTTGTTGATCAGAATGACGCCGTCTTTCATCTTTGCGATGGTCTCGCGATTGATCATTCCGAAATTCTCCTGCGTCAGGTTGCAGTGCAGACTGACCACGTCGGCACGCGCGAAGAGTTCGTCAAGCGCAACGTATTCTCCGATCTCCTTCCCCGTCTCATTCGGGAACAGATCGTATGCCAGGACCTTCATGCCAAGTGCTTTTGCGATCCGCCCCTCTGCCTGACCGATCCGTCCGAATCCGATGATACCCATCGTTTTGCCGTCCAACTCAATGAGCGGATACTTCCAATAGCACCAGTCGATCGAATCCGCCCATTCACCTGCATGCACGGAAGCATCATGCGCGCCGATATGATGACACACCTCGAGCAGCAAAGCGATCGAATACTGGCTGACCGCCGCCGTTCCGTATGCGGGCACATTCACAACCGCGATCCCTTTTTCCTTCGCGTATGCGCAATCGACCACGTTAAATCCGGTCGCAAGCACGGCGATCAGCTTGATCCCGGGGCATCGATCCATGGTATTCTTTGTAATCGGCGTCTTATTGACAACGACGATCTCTGCGTCTCCGATGCGTTTTGCAATCAGATCCGAATCCTGATAAGACGTTCGGTCATAAACCTCGAGCTCGCCTAACGCTTTAAGCGCGTCCCAGCAAAGATCTCCCGGGTTTTCCGTAAACCCGTCCAGCACGACGATTCTTCTGCTCATACAATCTTCCTTTCCGGGTCCGAAAAGCATTGACCCGTCTGTAATTCCATTCTATTTGTTGTTGATCATCATGTCAATGATCTCTTCATTCGTCTGTTTCATACCCACTCTGCCGAGCCGTCCGATATTGGCAATCGTTTTTTCCACATCCGAGCAAACCAGTCCGTCGCCGCTTTTGAACTCCTGTCCGCATTTCCACATGCTGTTCGCCAGAAGCGCGGAATCCAGCGCGACTGCGATCTTGGCGGCGCAGGATGCTTTCGCCCCGTCGCAGACGATGCCGGAGGAAATGGCCAGCGCATTGGAGATCGTGTGAATATACTCCTCATAATCCCCGCCCTCCAGATAGGAGATCGCCGCGCTTGCGCCGACCGCCGCGCTCACCGCGCCGCAATAGGCGGACAACGTCCCGATCCCGCTTTTTTCATGAATCGCCACGAGATTCGAAAGGACAAGCGCTCTGAGCAGTTGCTCGTGCGGAACATGCAGCGCGTGCGCGTACTCCACAACCGGAACGGAACAGGTGATCCCCTGATTGCCGCTGCCGGAGTTGATGATTACCGGCAGTTCGCATCCGTTCATGCGCGCATCCGATCCTGCTGCCGCTTTTGCTCTTGCACGAACCCCGACCGCTTCGGCGTCGCCCGTGGTCAGCAGAACCTTTCCGATGTTTGCGCCGTAATTGCCGCGCAGTCCCTCCTCGGCAATCGCGCAATTATACGCAATCTGCCGTTCCAAAAGATCGCGCACGTCCCTCGTATCCACGGATGTCGCAAAGTCCCAGATATCCTTTAGATTGAGGATTTCGTTTTCTTCGGCATTCGCGATCTCCCCCTCGTCCCTGCAGAATCGAACTTCCCCGTTTTTCTCGATGAGAACGATATTGGTGTGATGATCGCAGATTCGGACCTTTGCGCTGTCGCTTCCTGCATACACCGTTACGGTGATATCAAAGACATGCCCTGTTTCGACATGCTTCACGATGATCGGCGTCTCTTCCGCATACGCGCGGATTTTCTTCAGGTCCGCATCATCGACCTCGGAAAGCACCTCCAGTTTTTTCTCCGCCCTGCCCGCGATGATTCCCGCCGCAGCCGCCGCTTCGATCCCCTTCATGTGCCCGGTGTTCGGCACAATAACGCTCTTAACGTTTTTAATGATGCTGCCGCAGATCTCCAGCGATACCCGCTCCGGCAGTCTTCCGAGCGTTTCCCGCGCAGCAGCGGCGGCGTACGCAAGCGCAATGGGCTCCGTACAGCCCATCGCCGGAATCAGTTCTTCTTTCAGGATCTCGATAAATCTGTTATATTTCTCGCAGTTTCTGTCCATGTTTCCCTCTTCTCCGATCCGTCCTTATCCTTCCAGATACGGTATCAGTTCTTCCGGGTTCAGCGGTTTCAACTGCTCCGGAACAAACAGACCGTCCTTTCGGATCAGAACGTCGTCAAACCAGATTTCTCCGCCTCCGTCCTCCGCCGCATGAGACTGTACGATATCCCAATGGATCGCGGACGGATTGATTTCGCTGTTGCCCGGCGTGAAATGGATCGTTTTGCACCGCTTCTCGTCAAAAATCGTATCCAGCGTCGTTCTGGTGAGAAACGGATTGAATCCCATGGCAAACTCGCCGATGCGTCTGGCGTTGGGGTCGGTATCCAGAATCCTGTTCATCTTTTCCGTGTCGCTGGAGGAAGCATCCACGATCAGACCGTCCTTCAGCACAAGCCGGATATCCCGGAAAACCGTGCCCTGTATTTCCGACGGGACGTTGTATGTGATATAGCCGTTTGCGCTGTCCGTGACCACCGGCATGCCCGTTTCCCCGCACGGCACGTTCCTCTGTCCGCAGCGCGGCACCGGGTTGCACAGTCCGCGAATGGAAAACCGGATATCGGTGCCCGGCGCAACGATGTGTACCCGATCCGTTTGGGCGGCGAGTTCGGCAAGCGGTTTCACTCGCTCGCACAGTTTTCGATAATCCAGATTGCATGCTTTAAAATAATAATCCTCGAACGCCTCCGTGCTCATCCCCGCCTGCTGCGCCATTGAGGCGTTCGGATACATCAGGACGCACCACTTCGTATGCGGAATACGGATCCCGAAGTGCAGTCTGCCGTAATAGTGATTGTAGAGCGCCATCCTTTCCGGATCGATCCCCGAAAACTCGCAGCGGTTCTGCTTCTTCCGTACGACGATATAGGCATCCATCTCCTGCATGCGCATGGACTCGTAGCGGAGCCAGCGTTCCATGTATTCGTCGGTCGCGTGCTCCATGATCAGCCGGTTCATGGCCATCGACTGGTGCGTAATATACGGAAGCCCGCCCGCGCGGTATGCAGCTTCGACAAGGGCGCATCCCAGATCGTCCGCACCCTCCCATACGTCAATCAGGACCTTTTCTCCCTTCTTGAGCGATACTGAGTACGAAATAACCTGTTCGGCAAGTTTATAAAAGCGCTGATCTGTCATTGAACGTTCCTCCCTTTGCAAGCAATGCAGAGACTGCTGCGTCTCTGCATTGCTCTTTTGGTCAACAATCCCGCTTTACTGTCTGGATTCCATCTGTTCTTTCAGAATTAGGACGCGTCTTCTGATCTCGTCGACGTCTTCCTTGGGCAGAACGACTCCGGCGGCGTGGATATCCGCCTCGATCTGACTCGGCTTGTGCGCGCCGCAGATGACGTTGATGAAATCGCCCTGGGCCAGAAGCCATGCGACGGCAAGGTCCGTAAGCGAGCAGTTGTTCTTATCGCAGATATCCTGAAGCCCATCCACAAAGTCGATGGCGAGAGGCATATTCTGGGGTTTCCACCACAGCAGCGCATTGCGCGCATCGGCGGGATCCAGCTTGTAATCCTTGCGTACTTTCCCGGTCAGGATGCCGCGCTCCAACGGCGAATACGCATGGAACGACATGCCGTACTCGCGGCAGAGCGGCAGCATGTTCGTCTCGACGAACTCCCACTCCAAAATGTTGTACTTCCGCTGCAGAATATCGATCTCACATCCCGCCGCAAGATATTCCTTCACGTTTTCCGGTTTGGCGTTGGACATACCGATCGCGCGGATATGTCCCTCCTGCTTGAGCCGCATCAACGCCTCCACCGTCTCTTCGACCGGCGTGAGGAAGGGCGCTCTTGCGGGATTGTGCGGATAATACACGTCAATATAGTCGGTTCCGAGACGTTTCAGACTGCGCAGGAACTCTTCTCGAATGACGGGCGCGGTGACGTTGATATAGATGCTTTCGCCGCCCTTGTCGTTCCAGTAAGTGCCTTCCCGCTTATCCCAGATCATACCGAACTTGGTCGAAATAACAACCTGTTCCCGGCGTCCCTTGATTGCCTTTCCGATGATTTCCTCGCTGTGTCCGAAGCCGTAAAGAGGAGCCGTATCAATCATATTTACACCGTGATCCAGCCCGTACTGGATCGCGCGTATGGATTCCTCATCGTCTGTGCCGTTCCACCAGGCGCCTCCGCCGATAGACAGTCCGCCGAACGAAATCACCGAAACGTCAATGCCGGAATGACCGATCGTCATGTGTCTCATGGGTGTTTCCTCCTTCCGATCTTTTTTTCGGATGCTCAGTATAAACCGTTATCCAAATGCATCACGCCGTTCACGCCTGCGTCGCTTCCGTGATGATGTTTGATGATCACGCAGGCCCTTGCGTTCGGAACGCGATCGGAGAAGAGCTGCTTGACGACGGCGTCGAGGTCCTTGATCAATCCGCGCTTCTGATCCTCGGTCTGATAGTTCGGCGCGTAGAAGTGAAAATATATGCATCCCGATGCATTGCCATATTGATTCTCCGGCGGAATTTCAACAAGCATCAGGGATTTCTTTTTGAACACCTTGGAAATCGCTGCGTCGGCAAGCTCGAAAAACGGTTTCTTCTCTTCAGGTTTGATCTGAATGTTCGAATGAATGATGATGCAAGACATGTTAATTACCTTCCTTTTCACATAATTTGATATATTGAGAACATTGCATCCTCAAAGGACGAATGTTTTACCGTCGAAATCGGGAGACTCGTGCGCCGCCTGGATGAACGCGCGCAGTTCCGCGTCCGAGGTGTTTACGGAGATCGAGCAGTCCGGTGCAAGCACGAAAGGAATATCCTTCATCTTGTTAATTGTTGCACGGGTCAGTCTCCGGATCTTTTCCGCCTGTCCCTGACCGAACGGGCGCTCATCGCACCCTCCCATCGGCGTAATCTTTCCGATCCAGTTCGGCGCGCTGTCCAATGAAGGATTGCCGGTTGCGCTCTCCGGCCAATGCAGAATGTCAATCGGATAGTCCGCAAACCATTCCGGATTGCATAGGATGCCGCAGTCGTGAACCATGATTTTCAGCGGCTTCATCGCCTGAATGAGTTCGAGATCATACGGCTTGACGAATTCTTCCCACTCCTCCTTTGTCAGGTATCCGGTTCTGGAAAGACCCGTTGCGGCATAGAAAATGCCGTAGATCCCCGTTTTCACCAGTTCCTGTGCATAAGACGCCATCGTTCTTGTGATATTTTTCAGCGCTCTGTGCACCTCGACCGGATGCTCCTTTATCAGCGTAACCATCAGGTCGGAACGGGTTGCCGTGCGATAGCGGCCGATGGAGAATACCGCGCACATTTTCTGAAAAATGGCTGCGGGGCAGAACACGCCGTTGAAGATCGGAGTCCCGTCCTTCACGCCGTCCACAAGCAGCCGGCATGCCTCTACCTGCTCCGCCAGCGGCCAAGCCGAAGCGGGCATTTCCACGATCTTTTCAAGATCCTCTGCACAGGTGATCGGCGCTTTTGTGATCGGTGCAACCACGCCGCCCTCATAGTCCTCGTACTGGAATTCGCCGCCCCATACTTCCTCGTAGTAGGTAGCACGGTTCTGCGCCTTCAGATAATCCCAGTCATACTGTTCCTGGAATTTCAGCATGGCATCGGCAAAATCCGCGGCGCAGGTAAAACGCTCAAACAGAGACGGCGTCCTCCTTCAATGCTTGTAATTAAGACTGTTCGTAAAGGAAGCACGCAACCTCATGCCGCCCGTCAACCGGTTTCAGCTTCGGCTTCTCATTTTTGCACCGTTCCGTGCAATGCGGGCAGCGCGATGCAAGCGGGCAGCAGTTCACCTTCCCGATGTGGCTCACGAGATCCCCCTTGAGCTCCAGCCGCTCCTTCTTTTCGAACGGACTGGAGGGCGGAATGGAGGAAAGCAGCGCCTGCGTATACGGATGCAGCGGCCGCGTATAGATACCGCTCGCCTCGCAGAACTCCACGATATGTCCGAGATACATAACGGCGATGTAGTCGCTGATGTATCGGATAACGCTGAGGTCGTGGCTGATGAACAGATACGTCAGGTTAAACTCCTGCTGCAGCTTGATCAGCAGGTTCAGCACCTGTGCCTGAATCGAAACGTCCAGTGCGGAAACCGGTTCGTCGCAGATCAGAACCTCCGGGTTGAGCGTAAGCGCACGGGCGATATTGATTCTCTGACGCTGACCGCCCGAAAACTCATGCGGATAGCGCTGCAGATGGTATCTGTCCAATCCCACCGATTGCAGAAGCTCGATTGCTCTGTCGACTCTCGACTGTCCTTCGGGCGTAAAGTTATGGATCGTAAACGGCTCCATAACAAGCTGTGAAATGCGCATTTTCGGATCAAGCGAGGAATAGGGATCCTGGAAGATCATCTGTATTTTTCGGCTGATCTCCTTTTTTTCTTTCCCCGTGCACTTGCTGATATCCTTATTGTTGAAATAGATGCTCCCGCTCGTCGGTTTGTGCAGCGATACGAGACAGCGGCTCAGCGTGGATTTCCCGCAGCCGGATTCACCGATGACGCCGACCGTTTCTCCCTTATATACCTTGAGAGAGACATCATCCAACGCGTACAGCTGCTTCCGCTGAAACGAATATCTGTTTCCGATCGGGAAACACTTTGTGAGATTCTTCACCTCAAGAAGCGGCGATTGATTATCCGTCATTGCGATTTTCTTCTCCCTTAACAAGGTTTGTCGTCCTCGACTGGAAATGACAGGCGACAAAATGCCCGTCGCAGACCTCGACCATTTCCGGCTCCGTGTCTTCGCAGCACTGCTTTGCATATCTGCAGCGAGCTCTGAAATTACAGCCCTTTCCGACAAGCCGCAGATCAGGCGGAATACCGTCGATGGTCGACAGCGGTTCCTTCGGCGTATCGTTGAGCGACGGCATGGAATCCATCAAGCCCCATGTGTATGGATGCTTCGGATTGGAATACAGTTCTCTTACGTTCGCTTTTTCAACCACCTTCCCCGCATACATGACCATGACATTGTCGCAGATTTGCCAAACGACGCCCAGATTATGGGTGATAATCAGAATGGACGTGCCGTATTTTTCCTGCAGTTCCTTCAGGAGCTTCAGGATCTGCGCCTGCATGGTGACATCCAGCGCGGTTGTGGGCTCGTCGGCGATGATCAGTTTCGGTCGCGCAAGGATCGCCATGGCGATCGCAACGCGCTGACACATGCCGCCCGACAGTTCAAACGGGTAGGAATCGAACCGCTTATGCGGATCGGGGATACCGACGTCCGCCAGCGCCTGAATGCATTCCTTTGCCGCCGTCTTTCGGTCAATATTCCTGTGCGCCTGCAGCATTTCGATCATTTGATCGCTGACCTTGAAAACCGGGTCGAGCGTAGTCATCGGATCCTGAAAGATCATTGCCACGTCGCTGCCGCGCAGTTTTCTCAATTCTTCACGGGAAAGCTTTGACACATCCGTCCCGTTGAAGGTTACCGTGCCGTCCACGATCTTGCCGCTCTTGCTTGCCAGAAGCCGGATGATCGATGCGGACATTACGCTTTTCCCGCAGCCGGATTCTCCCACGACGCCCA
Source organism: uncultured Eubacteriales bacterium (assembly GCA_902792295.1). GTDB lineage: Bacteria > Bacillota > Clostridia > Christensenellales > CAG-138 > UBA3792. Next base: position 16,679 of record CADAZC010000023.1, on the reverse strand, counting down.
GCGTTTCACCCTGCGTCATGTCGAATGAAACGCCGTCAACCGCCTTGGCGACGCCGCTTTTGGTGAAGAAATAGGTCCTGAGGCCGTTTATCTCCAACAATTTTTCTTCCACCGCCGACCTCCTTACTGTTTCATCTTCGGATCCAGCGCATCCCTTATTCCGTCGCCCATCAGGTTGAATCCCAATACGGCAAGGAAGATGAAGATGCCCGGAATAATCGCAAGATGCGGCTTGTTATACAGGAATGCGTTGCCGGCCCTCAGGATATTTCCCCAGGACGGCGTCGGTGCGATAATGCCCAGTCCGAGAAAGCTCAGACCCGCTTCCGAAAGAATCGCGCTTGCGATGTTCAGCGTGAAGTAAACGATGATGGGCGAAATTGCATTGGGCAGGATATGCACCACGGCAAGGCGGAAATGAGATGCCCCGAGAACACGCTCCGCGTTGCAGAATTCCTCGTTCCGCAGGACCGTAAACTGTCCGCGTACGACCCTGGCAAATTTCGGAACCGCGCTGATTCCCAAAGCAAGAATCACGTTCAACGCACCGTTGCCCAGCACCGTTACCAGGACGATGGAAAGAAGTATGGAGGGAAATGCGAACAGCCCGTCGACAATTCGCATCAGCACCGAATCCACAACGCCGCCGCAGTACCCTGCCAGAATGCCGATCACCATACCGATCAAACATCCGACGACGCTTGATCCGGCCGCAATCAGAATCGACATGCGGGAACCGTAAATGATCCGGGAGAGCAGGTCCCTTCCGAACTCGTCGGTGCCGAACAGGTGTCCGGGAGAAAACGGCGTCAGGAGCTTGTTCTTCAGATCCAGCGCCTCCGGATCATACGGAGACAGTACGGACGAGAACAGCGCCATAATCACCAGTATTCCGACGATCACAAGTCCTACGACAGCCGATTTGTTTCTGACAAACTTTTTCCAGAAGCTGTTAACTTTCTGCTCTTTCTTTAACAGCTCCGCGCTCGTCATTACCGCCTCGGAGGAGATTTTTTCTTTACGTTTCATACGCATTCCTCCTCCGTTAAATTTTGATCTTCGGATTGATGAGCATATATATGATGTCCATTATCAAGCTCACCGCAACATTGACCACCGCCAGCGTAAGGATCGCACCCTGAATCAATGCATAATCCCGGGTATTGATTGCCGTGGAGATCATGGTTCCCATTCCGGGCCAGGAAAAGATGTTTTCCGTGAGAATCGCGCCGGAAAAACAAATGCCCAGCTGAACGCCCAAAACAGAAATGATCTGCGGAAGTGCATTTTTGAAGGCATGCTTCCAGATCACCTTCCGTTCTTTCAGCCCCCTTGCCCGAAGTGCGCGGATGTAGTCGTTATTGACGGTATCCAGCATGCTCGAACGGGTTGTGCGCGCGAATGTCGCCATCGGCGCAAGCGAAAGGCACAGGCACGGCAGCAGCATATGCGACAATACATCCCCTAAACCGTTTTGAATGGAACCCATCCCCATCGTCGGCAGCCAGCCCAACTTGACGCTGAAAAGGAAAATGCTCATAATGCCGATCCAGAATACCGGCAAGGAAGCGCCCAACAACGAGAACACGGTGCAGAAATGATCGATCCAACTGTTCTGCCGCAATGCGGAAACCGTGCCGAGCAGTGTTCCCAGAATCAGCGCGACAATAAGGCCTGTGAACGTGATCATGAGCGTTTTGGGGATACGGCTCAGAATCAACTGAAAAACGGGCTCATTGTAGTTCAGTGAAGTTCCGAAATCACCTTTAAAAATGTCGGAGACGTAGATCAAAAACTGCTCCGGGATACTCTTGTCGAGTCCCATCTTCGCTTCCAACTCCGCAATCAGGCGGGGATCGGCCTCAGGGCCCGCGAGTACTGAGGCCGGATTCCCCGGGATGATTCTTGTGATTACAAAGGTGACGGATAGAACAATCAATACGGTGGGGATAAGTTGCAGAAGCCTTTTCCAAATTAAACGTATCATAATTCTTATCCGTTCTGTTCAGATTCAGAGGAAAATCAGTTCTCTTTCCACGCGTTGTAGTTGAAGCCGTTGCAGATCAGGAACCAGTTGTCGAAGTCTTCCATGTGGACTCCCTTGCGGACGCCCCAGAAGGTAAACTGATCGGCAAACCAGATGCCGGGATAATCTGCCATAACCAGATCCAGCAGTTCGCCGTAGATCGCCGCTCTTTCGCTGTGATCCGTCGTCGCCAGCGCCTTGTAGATCAACTCGTCCGCCTTCTCGTTGATGTACGGACCGGGGTTATAGGACGCATGCGCCTTTGCCGAGTCGAACGCATAACCGAGAGAGAAGTGCGGGTCGGAAGTCGATGCGGTCAGGCCGCCCATGTAGAGCTCGCCGTTGCCGGTATGAACGAGATCGTTGTAGGTCGCCGTTTCCGTACCGTCAAGGATTACGTTGACATTCAGGTACTTCTTCCACTGCTGCTGCAGAATAACGCCCACTCGGTCTCTCTCCACGGAGCTCGCATAGCTCAGCGTAATATCGAAGCCGTCCGGATACGCGGATTCGGCAAGAACCGCCTTTGCCTTTTCCGGATCAAAATCCGGCACCTTGCCTTCCAGTTCTTCGCTGTACAGCCAGGAATTGCTGCAGAGAGGCAGCTTCGTAACTGCTGCGGTACCCGCTGCAAATGCGCCGTCCACCAGCTCCTGACGATCCGTTGCAAGAATCAGCGCTTCACGAACCTTAGGATCCGTCAGCGGTCCGTTCTCAAGACTGAATGCAATGCTGTTCATCTGAACCTTGTTCAGGGAGATGAGATCCAGATTCTCGCTGTTGACTACACGCTCCAGCGAGTCGGTCGGGAGCGACAGCGCAATGTCAATCTCTCCGGTCAGAAGCGCGTTGACGCGCTGATCGCCGTCCTGGATGACCTTGAAGATAACCTTGTCCAGATGCGGACGCTCGCCCCAGTAGTTCTCGTTGCGAACCAGAACGGTCTGTTGGTCGATCTCATGGCTCTCCAGCATGAACGGTCCGGTCGAGCAGAAATGCATGCCGAAATCGTCGCCCCAGCCCTCTACTTCTTCCTTCGGAACGATCATGTAGTACGCAAGGGTAAGCTCATAAAGCAGCGTTGCCGTCGGTCTGTTGAGATAGAAAGTAACTTCATTCTCACCGGTCGCCTTTACCTCGTCAACGAAGCTCAGCGTATTGTTGACGTGCTGCTTATTCCGGTTGATTGAATACGCAACGTCTTCCGCCGTCATCAGCCGTCCGTCCTGATACGTGCCCTTCTGGAAGTGCACGTCGTCTCTCAGCTGGAATACCCACTGAAGACCGTCCTCGCTCACATCCCACTTGGTTGCAAGACTGGGTAGATACTCGCCGCTGCCGCTTGCGTCATGCGCAACAAGCGGATCGCCCATCTGCGTGGTAAGGACAAACGCATTGTAGCCGGAGATCTTCAGCGGATCGAGCGACGTAGGTGCTTTATCCATCGAAAGCGTGAGTGTTCCTCCGTCTACCGCTTCATTCTTGATTTCCGTAGCGGAGCCCACAACTTCCTGCTCATTGACCGCGCTTGCCGCGGGGGGCTGTGTGGGATCTGCATCAACCTGAGCGGATGTGCTCGGCGTACAGCCGGCCATCAGACTCAGCATCATTGCCAAAGCAAGTACTACAGACAACATCTTCTTCATTGCAAGTTACCATCCTTTCATTTTTGCATTATTGTTTGTCGTCTATCAATCAAACTGTTTTTCGCATATATATTCATATATTCTTCATTTAGCTTAAGCATAACAGATGGCAATCAATCAGGGAAACATGTTTTTTCCTTTATTTATCACAGCTAAAATACTGTTATAACTCGATTGCTTTTGCATAAACTATAGGATATAATGTATTAATAGACAGGGAAAACTGTTTATTTATTCTATCGGCTCCCCTGCCGGCGATTTCAAAAACGACCTTATCCCGGAGGACTGAAATGAATTTCCTGAATTTAGAATACTTTCTCGTTGCAGCAGAAGAATTGAATTTCACAAGAGCGTCCAAGCGCCTGTTTATCTCCCAGCAATCTTTGAGTTCCCATATCAGCAAACTGGAAGAGGATTTTCAGGTCCAGCTGTTTGAGCGCAGCTCACCCCTCCGGCTCACGACCGAAGGAAAATACCTCGTTGCACGCGCAAAAGAAATTTGCCGGATGCGCGACGATACCGTTCGCGAAATCCGGGACATCGGCAATCGTGAAGTCGGTGATATTATCATCGGCAGTCCGCGTTCCTGGGGTCGTCTTCTTCTTCCGTATATCCTTCCCGAATATACCCGCCGGTATCCGCTCATTCAGCTCCATTTGGAGGAAGGAACACGTACAGAGATCAACGCCAAACTTTCCGACGGCACATTGGACCTCGGCTTCGGTTTCCTGCCAGATGAAAGCAGCGGTATCGAAGCCGAAGTGCTTTGCACGGAGCGGATTCTGCTTCTTGTTCCGTACAAGGTGATTCATGAGATCTATCGCGACGCTTCAAAGACTATCATTTCCTCTCTGATGCAAAAGCCCGACGTTTCCGTTATCCGGGATTGTCCTTTCCTGCTGAGCGATGAAACGTCCCGTACCGGAACGGTGGCAAGAGATATCTTCCGCGATCTCGGAATCACGCCGCATGTGGTTTTGGAATCGCGGAATCTGGAAACGCTTCTGGAGCTTTGTCTGCGCGGTATGGGCTGTATGTTCTGTCCCGAAACCTTCGTTGCGGAAGCGATCCTCGGGCGCAATATCGCCTCCCCGACGGAACTCGGCGTTTATGAGCTGCCGTATCAGAACTGCAATCGTGCGATTGCCATTTCCACGCCCAGTTCCAAATACAAGTCGAAAGCTGTTCGCGATTTCATCCGTCTTGCAAAGGAATGCGTAAACGACGGCCCGTTTAATATGGGAAAACTTATTTAACAATCTGTATCGGGAAAGGACGCAATCATGGAAGAATACCTTGTCACGCTGTGTGAGGAGGCCGCCGCGAAAGCGGTCGGCTGGCGGCGCTATATACACGAGCATCCCGAGCTCTCTTTCAAGGAAGTCGGAACGACCGCGTTTATTGAGCGTATTCTCCGCGGCTTTGACGGCATCACCGTCGATCGTCCGCTGAAAACGGGTCTTGTCGCCGTGCTGAAAGGCGATTTGCCCGGAAAAACCGTCGCCATGCGGGCAGACATCGATGCGCTGCCCATTTCGGAGGATGAATCTCTCCCCATTCGGTCAAAAGTCCCCGGTGTAATGCACGCCTGCGGACACGATGCACATGCGGCGACCCTGCTCGGAACCGCGGAGGTCCTTTCAAAAATCCGTCACACACTGCACGGAACCGTCAAGTTTATTTTCCAGCCGGCAGAGGAATGCCCGCCCGGCGGTGCAAAGGATATGGTCGCGTGCGGCGTGCTGAACGACGTGGACATGATATTCGGCATGCATTATCACGTGTACGAGGACCCCGGCACGTTTCTGGTCAAGCCCGGTCCGTTGTATGCGTCCACCTATGATATGCGCATTGAGCTTTCCGGAAAGGGCGGTCACGCCGCCTTCCCGCACAGCGGCACAGACTGTATCCTTTTGGCTTCGCAGATCGTCGTCGGGATCAACGGCATCATCCCCCGTTTTATCGACAACGCCAAGCGATCGGTCCTGACCGTCACCGGAATTACCAGCCCGATGACGTACAACAGCTTCCCGGATTCCGTGACGCTCATCGGGACCATGCGCTCGCTGGATAAGGACGCCGAAGCGCTCATCATCCGGAAGGTCACAGAGCTTTGTCAGTCGTATGCCCGGCTTTTCGAAGCAAGCTGCAGCGTAACCTTTACCAAGGGATACGACCTCGTTTCCAGCGATCCGGTCATTGCCGCCGCGGTTCGAAAGACTCTGACGGAAGAATTCGGTGAAGCGCATGTCAAGGAACCGGTTCCTCTCATGGGCGGAGAGGATTTCTCAAGCTATCTCGCCCGTGTCCCCGGATGCTTTTTCCGCTCCGGAACCCGCACCGTCAAGAGCGACGGCTCCGTGAGCCCGCCCCACTGCAGCAGCTATGAGTTCAACGACGACGCCATCCTTCCCTCTGTAAAAGCACAGGTGTCCGTTTTGCTGAACGTTCCGGGGATGATATCATAACCAGACCTACGGGAAGCGGCTGTCGGCAGGGTTTTCCTCCTTACCGGCAGCCGCATTGTTTTCCTTCCCGACCATTCTTTAACGTTATATCATTTGACTTTCCGGTCGTTCGTGTTATAATCGGATTAAAGGAAGTTGAAAGGAGACGTTTATGATTCCGTATTCCCAAATGGACAAGCCCGCTCTTTCGGCGGAGCTCGAAACCGTAACCAAAGCATATGAAGCGGTGAAAGCAAAGGGGCTGAAGCTCGACATGTCCCGCGGCAAGCCCGGCAAGCTGCAGCTCGATCTTTCGAACGATATGCTGAAGGTTCTTTCCGACCGTGAGGACTGCTTTGACGACGCGCTCGACGTCTGCAACTACGGCAACCTGTGCGGCATTCCGTCAGCGAGAAAGCTTTTTGCGGAGCTTCTGGACGTCAGACCTTCCGAGGTCATCGTCGGCGGCAGCGCGTCGCTGCAGCTGATGTATAACCTTATTTCAACAGCGTTCTCCCACGGTCTTCTGCACAGCCCGGAACCCTGGTCCAGACGCGGCAAGGTTCGCTTTCTCTGTCCCGCGCCCGGCTATGACCGGCATTTCCGCATCACGGAATTCTTCGGCATGGAGCTGATTCCGATCGCAATGACCGAGGAAGGTCCCGACATGGACGCCGTGCTGCAGTGGATCAAGGATCCGTCCGTCCTCGGCATCTGGTGCGTTCCGAAGTACTCGAACCCCGACGGCATCATCTATTCCGACAGAGTCATTCATGCGCTTGCGTCGATGAAGCCCGCCGCGCCCGACTTTGCGATCATGTGGGACAATGCATACTGCATCCATGAGTTCGACGGCGATTTCGTCCCCTTCCCCGATATTCTGAAGCTCTGCGCCGAATACGGCAACGCGGACATGGTCTATGAATTTGCGTCCACCTCGAAGGTCACCTTCCCCGGCGCGGGCATTTCGTGCATGTGCGCAAGCGAAGCGAACATCGCCTATTTCCAGAAAACGCTGGGCGTACAGATCATCAGCTTTGACAAGGTCAATCAGCTTCGGCACGTCCGCTTCCTGAAGGATAAGGAAACCACGCTTGCCCTGATGAAGAAGCATGCGGAGATCCTGAAACCCCGGTTCGCCGCCGTTTGCGACGCGCTGGACCGCGAGATCGTTTCCCGCGGGATCGGTCGCTACAACCGTCCGAAGGGCGGCTATTTCGTCAGTCTCTACGCCATGCCGCAGACGGCGAAGCGCGCGCTGCAGCTTGTGAAGGAAGCCGGCGTGACCATGACGCCCGCCGGTGCGACCTACCCGTACGGGCAGGATCCGTTCGACAGCAATATCCGCATTGCGCCGACGCTGCCGCCTGTGGAAGAGCTTGAACAGGCAATCGATGTGTTCTGCCTGTGCCTGCGCATCGCTGCACTCGAACAGCTTCTGAAAGCCGCCTCGAATTGACGAAAAAAGTGCAGAAACCCTTTGACAGAGATTGCGTCATCCGATATAATGAAACAGTAGATTATATATGATAGGGAGGCGTCTTATATGGAACTGAAGGAGCAAATTCTGCAAACGAAGGAACGCAAAAAAGGTTTTCTGAGCGCGATGCCGGAGTCGACGCGCACGCAGATCGACACCTATTCCAAGCTGGAAAAGATTTCCGGAAAAGCATGGATCGTGATCGTCTGCGGCGCCGTGATCGCATTGATCGGCTATCTCTTCGCCTGTCTCTGCAAGGACGAATCCCGTTGGGTATTGAATCTTATCCCCGCGGCGCTGCTGATCGCCGCAGGCATTGTGGCGGCTTTGTATATCAAGTCCGTTGCGAACAAGGCCAAGAAGGCGATTGCTCTGGGCGCTCCCGACTATGTGGAGGAGCTCACCGCGATCAACGCCCGTCTGGTCGGTCTCGAAAAAGCGGAAAAGGTGCGTCTGGAAGCGGAAAAGCAGGAAGCAAAGGCAAAGGCACGCGCCGAAGCCGCGCAGCGTGACGCGGAGCTTGCGCTCCAGAAGCAGCAGGAAGTCACGCAGGGCGCGACAATGGTCCAGAATGCGGTCAAGCCGACGCCGGAGGAAGTTCCCTCCGCGCCTGCAGAGACGCCCGTTCCGCCGACGCCCACGGAAAACTGACCGGAAGAAACAAAATAAGACCCGCCGGGAGTCCGGCGGGTCTTTTTCCGTACTTACAGCTGTGCGAGCCGCTTGGAAATCATGTTTCCCTGATAGTCGGCGTCGCCGGTGACCTCCTTGATCACGCGGATCTCCGGCGGAAACTCGACCTGTTCATCCTTATCGTTGAGCTGGACGTCGAGGATCGCGCTGTCGGCATTGGTCGGATAAGTATCGACCGTGTAGTAGTGCCCGTTGAAGCGGAAGCAGAAGCGGCGCTTCGCAACGGAGCCGTATTCCGGGTCGACCTCCTCCGTCAGACGGATGTATTCCTTCTGCGAAAGCAGGCGTTCGTTTTCGATGCGCTCGATCGGAGAGATCGGGTGTTCTTCGCTGTAGAAATACGAGATCGCATTATCGGAAATGACCTTGCGCACGCGGCGTTCGGTGTCCTTTGCGCGCGCTTTGAGATAGGTTTGCGTGATATTCTGCTCCACCGGCTCATACGCCGCAAGCACGCTCTCGTCCACGTACTCGATCAGGAACTTCCGTTCGATCTCCGCAGGCGGAATCTCGCCGAGGATCGAATAGACCTCGTTCATCGCTCTGCGGATCTTGTTCTCGAAATTGTACGAGTTGCCGATCACGACGCGATGCTTGTGATTGCGCCAGCACAAAAGCGTTGCGTCCTCCTTCTCCCTCGCCTGTTCCAGCGTTTCGTAGCGCGCCGCATTGTCGTAATTGTAGGCAAACTCCGCGCCTTTCGATGAGGACACCAGATGGATCACGGCGTCATAGGATGCGAGAATCTTCTTTTCGGTCAGATCGAACCGGGAGATGACCTGGTTGAACTCCTTTTGGGAAACGTATGCTCTGTCGTCCATCACGCCGCGATCGCAGAGGATCAGAATCTTATCCTCCGGGACAAGCTGCGCCGCTTCCCACGCGAGTTTCTCCTTGTGCAGCTGCGAGGATACGACGAAATACTGAAAATCAAACATGGAAAGACAGTTGCCGAACGGCTTGATGCCGAACTGGCTGATCAGCTCCGTCGCCGCTTCCGGCACGATAAACACCCGGTAGCCGATGCTGCTGAGCTCTTTGACGAGACGGGACGTCAGCGTGGTCTTGCCGCCGGCAGGTCCGCCCGTCAGGACGATCTTTGTGATGCTTTTCATGGCTTTTCCCTTTCGATCGGTTCTTGAACGGCATATATCCGTCCGAATACAGTATAGCATACCGATCCCGCAATTTCCACCCTGATCTTACCGATCTTTCATTCGCTCGTTCAGCCGCCGGTAAACGGGACGCATCCACGGCTCCGAACACGCCTCGATCGCTTCGTGCGGCAGAAACCATCTGACCGCGCTGTTTTCGTCCCGCTTTACATGCAGCGACTCTGCGTCGTCGGCGATCAGCAGATACGTTCCGTTCAGATGCAGATGCGCCGGAACGAACCTGCCGCGTTTGAAATGCGGGTTCACGGTCAGCGTTTCGATCGACAGCAGCCGATCCGAAGCGGGGCGAACGGACAGAAGCCCCGTTTCCTCCGTCGCCTCGCGCAGCGCAACCTTCAAAAGATCGCGTTCGCCGTCCGCATGTCCGCCTGTCCACGCCCAGGAATCGTAGATGTTGTGATAGATCATCAGCACGCGGTCGCGCGATTCGTTCGTGATCCACGCGGACGCAGTGACGTGAAACAGCAGATTGCTGCGCTCGTACACGTCGGCATACCGCGCAAGGCAGTCAAGCATGACCGCTTTGTCCGTCTGTTCCTGTTCGTCCCTCGGGACGTATTGTTTCAATGCTTCGTAAAAATCCATATCGGAAGTATAACACGAATATCATCTTGTCCGCAAGCGTGCTTTGGTGTATACTGTAGAAAAAAGGCGGAGGCAACTATGGTACACATCGGGAACGACTGGGACGCGCTGCTTGCGGACTACTTTGCTTCGGAACAATACCGGACGCTGCGACAGTTTCTTGCCGCAGAATACCGCACGCACACGGTCTATCCGAGCATGTACGATATTTTCAACGCGCTGAAATACACGAGCTTTGCGCAGACGAAGGTCGTTATTCTCGGGCAGGATCCGTATCACGGACCGGGGCAGGCGCACGGTCTCTGCTTCTCCGTGAAGAAGGGCGTGGAACCGCCTCCTTCGCTGAAAAACATCTTTCAGGAGCTGCATGACGATCTCGGCATTCCGCAGCCGAGCCACGGCGAACTGACCGCGTGGGCGCGGCAGGGCGTGCTCCTTCTGAACACAGTGCTGACCGTGCGCGAGCATATGCCGAACTCGCACAAGGGCAAGGGCTGGGAGGCGTTTACCGACCGCGTGATCGAGCTTCTGAACGAAAAGCAGACGCCGATCGTATTTCTGCTCTGGGGTGCGAACGCCCGGAATAAGGCGAAGATCGTCACCAATCCGCGCCACATCAAGCTCGAAGCGCCGCATCCGAGTCCGCTGTCCGCCTACAACGGCTTTTTCGGCTGCAAACACTTCTCAAAAGCAAACGCCTGGCTCCTGAAAACCGGTCAGACGCCGATCGACTGGACGCTTCCCGACTGATTTACGGCAAAATAAAAAAAGGGGTTGACAAAACCGCCTCTTTTCGGTAATATATCTCATGCGTGCTCGGTTCGTCTAGTGGCCTAGGACACCGCCCTCTCACGGCGGTAACACGGGTTCGACTCCCGTACCGGGTACCATCAAAGAAACCTCTTTTGTCTACCAAGGCAAAAGAGGTTTTTTGTTGTTTCAACAGGTTAAATGTGGTATAATCAACTCACCAAGGCGGGATTTCGAGGTATGTATGCTGGATCATCATGGTTTTGATTTATGGGCAGACGGATATGATAAATCGGTCGGTGTGTCTGATGAAGATAATACATATCCTTTTGCAGGATACAAAGAGATCCTCGGATGTATCTATAAAGCCATAACGGAAAAGCCGAATCCTGCAGTACTGGATATCGGTTTCGGAACGGGTACGCTTACAGCAAAACTGTATGAAAACGGCTGTGAAATCTACGGGCAGGATTTTTCATCAAGGATGATCGAACTGGCTTCTGCAAAGATGCCTGATGCACATTTGTATAAAGGCGATTTTTCGCAGGGGCTGGCAGAGCCGCTCAAAAGGCAGTTCTACGACTTCATCGTTGCAACCTATTCCATACACCATCTGAGGGATGATCAAAAGATCGTGTTTTTGAGGGAACTGCTTGATCATCTGAAAGATGACGGAAAGATCCTGATCGGCGACGTCGCATTCGGCACCCGCGAAGAACTGAACCAATGCAAAGAAGAAAGCGAAGTTGAATGGGACGATGACGAATTCTATTGCGTTGCCGATGAATTAAGAGCAGTATTTCCGAATCTGGTTTTTCAGAAAAAGACATTTTGCTCAGGAATCCTGATGCTGTCCAGATAATTTCCGGTTTACCGCGTTATTCAGCGATGTTTTTTATGCGTTCTTACACAGAAGAAAGCCCCGTTTCCGGGGCTTTTTCTTTTTCGGTCGATCACTTTCGCGTTGAACAGCATCCCCTGTTACCCGGCTGCAAATCGTCTATACGGCAAACGACAGCGTATTCAACAGTTTCTGTAAAACAGCCCGTATCTGTAAGAAATCTCCGTTTCGTCTGCCGTCGGCGGTCATGTAAAGGCGGCGGTTAATTTCGATCATGATCGAGCTGACGCGGGCGTCTTTTTGATAAAAGCACATCGGGACAAGCGTTCCGACAAAGGGCGAATTGACGGAAACAGTATAGCCGCAGGATTGCAGAAAGCGGATCGCCGTCTCTGTCAACCGATCCGGCGTATGATACGGATCCGTGCCGATGCAGAAATCGGGACGATCCGGATTCCGATCCGGCTCGTACGGCAGCGGCTGCGGCGGAAAAGAATGTCCGTCGACGATCAGGCAGCGCCCTGTTCCGTCAAGCGCCGACTGCACGGCTGCCGTTAATGCCGCATGATGCGGATCATACCAGGTTTTCAGGATGCGCTCGCGCGCCGCGGCGTCGAACGTTCGCAGGATTGTACCGTCGTGGGTACGGGTATAGACCGCACCCATTCCGACGGACGACATGGATTCCCGGGCATCGTCCCGGAATCGTTCCGGATCGCAGACAAGCCGGCTGACGGGAAATACGACGGACGGACTGTCTCCGCAGAACAGTTCGTCGCAATAATGATCCGTCATCTTCAGCAGCTCGTCGGCAAGGTCGATTTTGAAAACGCTGCGTTCGGCTTCCGGGATCACCGTGGATGCGTGCGGAACGTGAACGACGACAGAAGATGGTTTCATATTTGTGTCCTCCCTTTTGGTTTTGCCTATTCGGAGTACACAAAAACACCCATCGAACCCGACGGGTGCTGCATCTTTCATCGCACCCATCGGTCAAGCTTTGGCACCTTACCCAAGGGGGCAGGTTGTCGTGCGGTCAACGAGCTTGTCTCTCGCGCACTCTTTATAGGCAAGAAGATGATACCATGCGGATCCGGGCTTGTCAACGCCGGATTTCGCAATCCCTGCGGTTAGTGTTGCCCTCTGCGATTGCGTATGGTATACTCTATCCAACAACCGACTTGAAAAGGAGATTACCATGCTGCAAACCGGAATCAAAGGAAAGATTGAACTGACCGTAACTGCGGATAAATGCGCCGGCGCGATCGGCAGCGGCGAGCTTGACGTGTTCGCCACGCCCGCGATGATCGCGCTGATCGAGGAAACGTGCTGGAAAAGCGTTGCGCCGTACCTCGAACCCGGCGAAGGAACCGTCGGCACGGCGCTGAACGTTCGCCATGTCGCGGCGACGCCCGTGGGGCTAACGGTCACCTGCGAAACCGAACTGACGCTTGTGGATCGCAGGCGTCTGGTTTTCGACGTCAGGGTATTCGACGCCTTCGGTTTGGTCGGCGAAGGAACGCACGAGCGCTTTGTCATTCAATACGAAAAGTTTATGAAAAAGGTCGACGAAAAGCGAAATCGGGACAACGGCTGATCGAACGCCGCAAAACCGTTTACAAAAGCAAAGACTCCGGAAAACCTCCGGAGTCTTTTTAATTCAAAATCAGCAATCCGCGCGTGGATTGCCGTCAGATTTCACACATCCTTCGACGCGCCTTTCATGGCGTTATAGGCGAGTTCCGCCGCTTCCGGGTCCATGTTGCATCCCAGCCGCCACAGGTCGACCGCATTTTTAAGCCGGTCGATCAGGGCCAGCGTTTCCCGCATCGCAGCGGCGTCCTGCGGGCGGTAGGTCTGCTGCAGCAGCATCGGATACGCCTCCGCGGCGCCGATGCGGCGGATGGCATTCTGCTCCGCGCGTTCCAGAATACAGATCGCTTTCAAAGGCGCGGAACCGTTGATGCTCAGATGGTGCTTTCCGTCCCATGGCGTTCCGTAGACGACGGCGCCTCCCTCGGAGATACGGACCAGCGGCTTATCGTCGTTGATCATCACCGCGCGATCGCCGAGCAGCTTTCTCCAGAGCCGTGCATGCGTGCTTTTTCCCGTTCCGCTCTTTGCGGTAAACAGAAAGGCCTCCCCATCGACCGCAATGCAGGAGCCGTGCATCAGAACGGTGCCAAACGACGGCATCCGCTCCGCGATCTTCCGGTAAACCGCAAGTTCCTCCAGATAATCATCCGAGGACGTGCGGTTCTTTCTGCCGAGCAGCGTGTTGCTTCGTTCCGAGCACTGTCGCTCAAAATCGAGATCGTCCTGCGTGATTCCGATCGAAAAATCCGGCGTCGCCCCGTCCGCGCGGTATGCTTCGCAAAGCCGATGTACCTGCCGGTGAACCGACTCGACCTGTACGACGATATCCGCAAAACGATAGGTTTCTGTCATTGCGCGACCCTTTGATGAACATTGTATAAGGGGCGAAAACCGCCGTTTTCGCCCCTCCTTTCGATCCTTTGCAGTTCAGGCGTCAATCGACGTCGGCCATTACGGGAACGAGGGCAGTTCGATGGGACCGTTGTCCGGCGTCGGCGTCGGCGAAGCGTTTGCATCCGGTGTTTCCGTCGGTTTCTCCGAGGGCTTCTCCGTTTGCGCGGGCTTCGGCGTTGCCGTCGTATCCGACGAAGCGGTTGCCGTGGGCTCGGTCTCGTCTTCGATCGGGATCTCGATCTCCAGCGGATCGCTCGTCGCCTCCGGCGCTTCCGTTTCGGCGGGCGCTTCGGTTTCTTCGGGGTTTGTCGGCTGCGTCTCCGTCCCGTCGTCCGGATTCAACGTAATTACCTCTTCCTCGGTCGTTGTTCCGCCTTCATTTTCCGGGGCGGCGCTTGCGGGCGCAACCGTTTCCTCCGCCTTCTTCGCACAGTTGCCGGAGCATCCGAGCAGACCCAGAACCAGTATGCATGCGCACACAATCCGAATCCAGGAAATCATGCGTTTCATTTCTGTTCGCTCCTTCTCTCTTGAAATAACATTCCATACTCTCCCATGTTAAATTGGATTATAGCACAATCCGGCTCAAAGCGCAAGAGAAAACATGTTCCCGCGCCGGGGTTGTTCCGTTTCCGCAGTTTTTTGACAAAAACAGTCTTTCCCTCTTTGCCGCGGTGTGCTATACTGTCGGTGCGGAGGTCTGCCATGAAGCATCGAAGACAATTTCTGTCCATTCTGTTTGCGCTGCTGTTGCTCGCATCGTTCTTTTCCTGCACGAAAACCGTGCCGGTCGTTTCGCCGACGCCCGTGCAGGGCAGCGGTCTCGACGCGCCGGTCCTTACGCCGGACCCGACCGATCTTCCCGTAACCGCTGCGCCGGATCTGCCGACGGAGCCGGTCGATACCCCTTCGGAAACGCCCGCGCCGGAGCCCACCGAAGCGCCGACGCCGACACCGACCGAGGCGCCGACGCCGGAACCGACCGACACACCGTGTCCGGTCTCCGAAGACGGCGAATACTGGACCCGCGACAAGGTTGCGCTGTATATCCACCTTTTCGGACATCTGCCGAAGAACTACATCACCAAAAACGAAGCGGAAAACCTCGGCTGGAGCGGCGGTTCGCTGGAACCGTACGCCCCCGGATGCTCGATCGGCGGCGGATATTTCGGAAACTATGAAGGGCTTTTGCCGAAAAAGAAAGGCCGCAAGTATTACGAATGCGACATCGACACGCGTGGGAAAAAGAGCCGCGGCGCAAAGCGCATCGTGTTCAGCAACGACGGCCTGATCTATTACACCGACGACCATTACGAATCGTTTACACTGTTATACGGAGGGGAATAAAATGGAATTTATCATCATCGACGGGCGGCGCATGACCACGATCGAGTACGGACGCAATCTGGACGCGCTGCACGACTGCCTCACCGACCTTTCCCGCAATGTCTGGATCGTTCTGATCAACGGTGACTTTATGGACGAGAACCTCGGCGAATACGCGAAACGCCTCCGCCGCGTCTTCACCGACGTCGGCAATCTCCCCTACGCCTGTCATTTTACCGAATACCGGTCATAAAGAAGCGCAAAAAGCCGATCCGCACGGGTCGGCTTTTTTTCATACGTTGGTGCGCGGGGCGCCGGGGAGGACGCCCCCTACGGTTACGGCGTTGCCGGTTCCGTGCCGGGGACGACGGCGGGCATGAGGTAGATCACCGCGTCGGAAAGGGTCATGCGCAAAAAGCCGTCCTGCTGCAGCTCCAGCTTCACGGAAAGATCGGGTTCGGCAAGCGTCAGCGCGCCGGGCGCAGCGGCAAAGACCTTGATGACGTTTCCAAAGCGCGTGCCGCCCAGCGCGACGTTCGTGCCCTCGATATAGACATAGGCGTCCTCCTCCGCGGCGGCGGCAAGGATCGTGCCTTCGCCCATGGCGACAAACTGCGCCTTAAAGAAGCCGTCGAAGCTCCCCTCCTTCGCGTCGGCGATCACGTCCGCGGGAACGTAGACCGTCGGCATTTCGCGGGTAAAGAGCAGATCCGGCGCGTCGAAGCGGATCACGTCGCCGATCGGCGTCAGCGGGTTTTGTTCGTCGCCGTTCAATACGATCACACCGTCCTTGGCTTCCCACTTGCCGGTTTGCGCGTCCGTTCCCGGAACGGAGAGCGTGTAGCCCTCCTCCGTGAGCGCAAGCGTGATCACAAGTCCCGCCTCGTCCGCGTACCATTCGCCGAGTACGCGCTCGGACAGCGGCAGATATTCTGCGGGCAGGGGTTCATACTCCGGCTCCTCGGGAGGAGGCGGCATGGTGGGCTCCGGCTCCTCGGGCGCGGGCGTCGTGTCATTCTGAGGCGTTTCCACTGTGTCATTCTGAGGCGCCTGCGCCGAAGAATCTTCCTCCGGCGTTTTGCAGGCGAGCGACGTAAGGAGCAGGATCGCCAGTAAGCAAATCAAAATTCGTTTCATAAGAACTCCTTTCGGATCAGGGTTGGTTTTGGTTTTTGTTGCGGCGGGGCGTCCGGGAGGACGCCCCCTACAATCCGTTGGTG
>CADAZC010000022.1 GCA_902792295.1 uncultured Eubacteriales bacterium | reverse complement strand
AGCGCGACGCGGATCATCTGATCGAACGCGGTCTGCCGCTGTTCCGCCGTCGCCTCTTCCTTTGTGCCGATGATATCGCTGATCGTATCGATCGCGAGCGCCTTTTTGCCGCATCGCGCGGCGTTCATATACAGCGCCGCCGCTTCCATCTCCGCGGCGAGCACGCCCATTTTGCGCCATTGCTTCCACGCCTCCGGATCGTCGTCGTAGAACACGTCGGAGCTCATCAGGTTGCCGACCATGTAGCGCGCGCCGATCGCCTCGCACGCGTCGACCGCCTTTCGTACAAGACCGAAATCCGCGATGGGGGCAAAGGTGCCGGGAAGGTTGAACTGCGCGGCGTAGTTCGAGTTCGTGCACGCGCCCATGCCGATGACGATGTCGAAGAGCTTGAGATCGGGGTGATATGCGCCTGCCGAGCCGACGCGGATGATGCTTTCCACGCCGTAGAAATTGAACAGCTCGTAGGAATAGATGCCGATCGAGGGATTGCCCATGCCGCTCGCCATGACCGACACGCGCTTGCCCTCGTAGGTTCCGGTATAGCCGTACACGTTGCGGATCGAGGTCACGAGCTGCGGATCTTTTAGATACGTTTCCGCGATGAACTTTGCGCGCAGCGGGTCGCCCGGCATCAGCACGGTCTTTGCAAAATCGCCGGGCCTTGCGGCGTTGTGGGGCGTTAAAGTCGTCATAGCCGTTCTCCTTTTCTTATTTGAGTCCCAGAAGCTTCGTAAGGGTGCCGTCCATGTCGGCAAGGTATGCGTCGAGCTTCGCTTCGACCGCCGCATCCGTTTCCGCATGCGCGCCGAGATACAGCTTCAGCTTCGGCTCCGTGCCGGAGGGGCGCACGGCGATCCATGTGCCGTCGTCCGTCGTATAGCGGAGTACGTTCGAGGCGGGCAGTCCGGTCAGCTCGGGCTTTAAGTAGTCCTCGACCTTTTTGACCTTTACGCCCGCGATCGTTTCGAGCGGCGTGCTTCTGAGCAGCACCATTGCGTTTTTGATCGCTTCGATGCCCGCCTTGCCCTCGAGCGTGTAGGACTTGACCTTTTCGCGATACCAGCCGTAGGTTTCATAGATCTCCATCAGCGCGTCGTACAGCGTCATGCCCTTTTCACGATACACCACGCACGCTTCCGCCACGAGCATTGCCGCGCAGATCGCGTCCTTGTCGCGGGCGAAGCCGCCGGCGAGGAAGCCGTAGCTTTCCTCAAAGCCGAACAGGAAGGTGCGTTCGTGCGTGCGCTCGCATTCCGCGATCTGTTCGCCGATGAAGCGGAAGCCGGTCAGAACCTCTTTTAGTTCCACGCCGAACTTTTCGGAGATCGCGTCCGCAAGCTGTGTGGAAACGATCGAGCGCACGATCAGCCCGTTGTTCGGGAGCTTGCCGGTCGCCTTGTAGGAGGAGAGCAGGGAGTGGATCAGGATCGCGCCGATCTGGTTGCCGGTGAGCACCGCCCATGTTCCGTCGGTCTTTTTCACCGCAAGTCCCAGCCGGTCGCTGTCCGGATCGGTGCCGATGATGACGGTCGCGCCGACCTTTTCCG
The DNA here is from genome assembly GCA_902792295.1 of uncultured Eubacteriales bacterium. GTDB lineage: Bacteria > Bacillota > Clostridia > Christensenellales > CAG-138 > UBA3792. Next base: position 29,210 of record CADAZC010000022.1, on the reverse strand, counting down.
CATAGCGGAACGCCAGCGTAAACGCGTTCGGATCCTCGGGATTCGGAGCGGTCACCGTCGGGAAGCTGCCGTCCGGCGCCTCCTGCTCCTTCACGACCGTGACGTTCGTCACGCCGATGCGCTTTAAGACCTCGCGCACGGGCACGTTGCCGCTTCCGTGCAGCGGGGTATAGACAAGCTTCAGCTCATGCCCCTTTTCCTTCACGAGTTCCGGCTGCGTCAGAAGCGTCATGATCTTCCCGTAATAGATCTCGTCGATCTCCTTGCCGATGAGCTTGATCGAGCCGTCTTTGACCGCCTCGTCAAACGGCTTGTACGCCGTTTTGAAGCCCTCGACCGTGCGGATCTTCTCGGTGATCGCGTTCGCCTCGTCCGGCGCGGACTGTGCGGCGCTTCTGCCGTAGACCTTGTAGCCGTTGTACTTCGGCGGGTTGTGGCTTGCCGTGATCACGACGCCCGCGTCGCATTTGAGCTCGCGCACGGTGAAGCTGAGCTGCGGCACGGAATGCAGCGTGGAGTACAGGAAGACCTGCACGCCGTGCGCCGCGAGCACGCAGGCGGTCTCCTTCGCAAACAGGTCGGAGCAATGCCGCGAATCGTACGCGATGCACACGCGCGGCTGTCCGTGCACGCTTTCCTCGAGGTACCGCGCAAGGCCTTCGGTCGCCTTGCGGACGTTGTAGATGTTCATGCGGTTGTCGCCCGCGCCCAAAATGCCGCGAAGACCCGCCGTGCCGAACTCCAGTTCGGTATAGAAGCGTTCCTCGATCTCCTTGGGGTCGTTCTCGATTGCCCGAAGCTCCGCTTTGGTCTGTTCGTCGATATCGGGGCTGTTCATCCAGAGTGCATAGCGTTCAGAAGCGTTCATCGTTTTTCCTCCGTAAAATCGTTCCAGTTCAGTTCTTTGGTGCTTTCAAAGGTTTTCCCGAGCACCGTCAGCTTTTTTGCAAGCAGCGCCTGACGGCGTCTTTTGTATCGTTTGTTCGCGTCGCGGTCGCCGTACTTGTCGTCGCCGAGCACCGGCGTACCGAGCGCGGCAAGCTGTACGCGGATCTGGTGCGTGCGTCCGGTGTAAAGCCGGATCTCGCAAAGGGACAGGTCGCGCTTCGTTTCGAGCACGCGCAGCGAAAGTTCCATGCGGAGCGCGTCGGGATCGGTCTCGCGGCAAAGCCGCATATACGCCGCATCCGCGTCCTTTTTTGCAAAATGCGTATACGCGCCGTCCTTCGGGCGGCCGACGACGACGGCGTGATAGATCTTCTGCGTTTCGTGCCGGTAGAACGCGTCCGAAAGCGTGTCGCGCATCGCCTCGGTACGGGCAAAGCACACGAGCCCCTCGGTGTTCGCGTCGAGCCGGTGCACCGGATACAGCGGATCGAACAGCGCGGACAGCTCGCCCAGAAGTTCGCCCTCGACCTCCGCGCCCGCGTTCTTGTCGACCACGAGCATGCCGTCGTCGAAATACACGCCGCTGCACACGTCGTGCGCGGGAAGAACCCTGATCGCCGCGGGGTATTCGTGCCACTTCGGCAGCGAATAAAAGGTCATCGGTTCCGAAAGCGTCGGATGCTTCACCGTGAGCATATACGACCAAAGCCGGATCTGCGTGCCCGGTTTTGCGTTCGGATGATAGCGCATGTCGCCCACGAGCGGAAGATTCCGGCTCGATAGCTGCACGCGGATCTGGTGCGGTCTGCCGGTCAGAAGCTCGATGTCGAGCAGCGACGTGCCGTTTTCCCGCGCGATCGTACGGTAGCGGAGGATCGCTTTCTTCGCGCCCTCCGTGCCCTCGTTCACCACGCGCGTCGTGTTGGTGCTCTCGTCCTTTTTAAGCCAGTCCACGCATTCGCCGTGCGCGGGAGCGATGCCGTCGACGATCGCGACGTAGCGCTTGTGCGCGGTGCGGTCCTTAAACTGCGCGGTCAGCCGCGCCGCCGCCTTGCTCGTCTTTGCAAAGACCGTGACGCCGCCGACGGGGCGGTCGAGCCGGTGCACGAGTCCGAGATACGCCTCGCCCGGCTTGTGATAGGTTTCCTTGATGTACGCCTTGCAGACGGAAAGCAAGTCAATATCACCCGAAGCGTCCGCCTGCACCGGCAGGTTTTCGGGCTTTTCGACCACGAGAAGGTGGTTGTCTTCAAACAGGATATGCGGCGCGATCATGCGTTTGTCCATCTTCCGCTTGCGCCGCAGGGCAGAACAAGTCCGCCGCGCGCGATCGGAAGCCCGATCTCGGCGGCTTCGGCATGTCCGCCTTTCACCGCAAGCTTCAATACATTGGAAAGCACGGTCGGGGCAAGCCCGGTCGTGTAGGAATTGATGAGAAAGAAACAGGGGTCATCGGAAAGAAGCTCGGCGCACAGCTCGACGAGCGGGTAAAGATCGTTCTCGATCTTCCACATCTCGCCGGTCGGACCTCTGCCGTAGCTCGGCGGGTCCATCAGGATGCCGTCGTAGCGGCTGCCGCGGCGGATTTCGCGCTTGACGAACTTCACGCAGTCATCGACGATGTAGCGGATCGGAGCGTCGGAGAGCCCGGACGCCGCCGCGTTGTCCTTCGCCCAGGCGACCATGCCCTTCGCCGCGTCGACATGCACGACCTCCGCGCCGGCTTTTGCACAGGCACAGGTGGCTCCGCCGGTGTATGCAAACAGGTTCAGAACCCTTGCCCGCCGTCCGGTTCGCGCCGAAAACGCGCGGATCTGCTCGCGCATCCAGTCCCAGTTGACCGCCTGCTCGGGGAAGAGCCCCGTGTGCTTGAAACCGGTCGGACGCACGATAAACTTAAGATCGCGGTAAGCGATCGTCCATTGCTCGGGCAGCGTCTTTTTGTACTCCCAGTGTCCGCCGCCGGAATTGCTCCGGAAATAGACCGCGTCGGCACGGTCCGCCGCGCGCTCGTCCATCGTCCAGACCGCCTGCGGATCGGGACGCAGGAGCGTCACGCCGCCCCAGCGCTCCAGCTTAAAACCGTTGCCCGCGTCGAGGATCGCGTAGTCTTTCCATCCGGAAGCAAGATACATGGTTTCCTCCCGTTATTCTTCGTCGACGCGAAGGATGTCCGCGCCGATCGCTCTGAACTTGGAATCGAGGTATTCGTAGCCGCGGTCGATGTACTCGATCTTGTGCACCCGCGTTTCGCCGCCCGCCATCAGCCCCGCAATGATCAGCGCCGCGCCGGCGCGAAGGTCGCTTGCGGTGATGTCCGTTCCGCGCAGCGTTTCCACACCCTTGACGCGCGCCACGCGCTTGGCGATCGAAATGCTCGCGCCGAGCTTCCGAAGCTCCTTCACGTGGTTGAACCGGTTTTCGAAGATGTTTTCGGTGATGACGCTCGTGCCCGTCGCTTCGGTCAGGTACGCCATCATCGGCTGCTGCAGGTCGGTCGGAAAGCCGGGGTAGACCATCGTGCGGAAGCTCACCGGACGCGGGCGGTCGTTCATCGTGACGCGCAGGAAGAAGTCGCGTCCGTCGTCGCCTTCGATCACGCGCGCGCCGCTTTCCATCAGCTTTGCGGAGATCGCCTCCATATGCGTCGGGATCACGTTCTTGATCACCACGTCGCCGTGCGTTGCCGCCGCCGCGATCATGTATGTGCCGGTCTCGATCTGGTCCGGAATGATCGAATAGGAGCAGCCGTGCAGCTTTTTCCGTCCCTGAATACGGATGACGTCGGTGCCTGCGCCGCGGACCGATGCGCCCATCATGTTCAGGAAGTTCGCCACGTCGACGACGTGCGGCTCCTTCGCCACGTTCTGGAGCACGGTCGTGCCTTCCGCCTTCGTCGCCGCCAGCATCACGTTGATCGTCGCGCCGACGGAAACGACATCGAAGAAGATCTCCGCGCCTTTGAGCTTCGTCGCCTGCGCGCGCAGCACGTTGCGGCTTTCGTCCATGTAGATCTTCGCACCGAGCGCGCGCATGCCCTTGATGTGCTGGTCGATGGGCCGGGGACCGATGACGCAGCCGCCGGGCAGGGCGAGCTCGATCTCGCCGTACGCGCCGAGCATTGCGCCCAGAAGATAATAGGACGCGCGCATGGAGCTGACCTTATTCGAGGTCGCGTCGTGCGTGTCGATCGAAGACGGGTCGATGCGCATGCATCCGCCCTCGGTCATGTCGACCTTCGCGCCGAGCCCGCGCAGAATGTCTCTGAGACTTTCCACGTCCGCGATGTTCGGCAGGTTTTCGAGAACGCACGGTTCTCCGGCGAGGATCGCCGCGGGAATGATCGCAACGGCGGCGTTTTTCGCGCCGCTGATCGTCACCGTGCCTTCCAGCCGTTTACCGCCGTGAATGCTGTAAAAAGAGTTCAAAGTTCACAATCCTTCCTCTTTGCGGATGCAAAGGTGGCTTTCTGTATATTTTACCGGATTTCGGGCGTTCCGTCAACCGTTCGCGCCCCATTCCACGTTGAATTGCCGTCCCCAGCTCGCTAACGTGCCGTCGACATGCCAGTCGTAGAACACCTCGTTGCACAGGTCGATCAGCACGGAATCCTTTTTCGCGATCGCGTAGTACGGGATCGAGCCGATTGCAAACGGCAGGATCTGCGTGCGCGACTCGTGCCACGTCACGGCGACCGTCCGCGGCAGGCACACGCCGTCCACGGTGCCCGCGCGCAGCATCACGCGCATGGTATAGTAGTCCGCGCACGGGTGCACGGCCATTTCCGGCTCGGTCGAGTCGAGGTAATCATACAGCAGCTTTTCCGACGGCGTGTCCTCGAGCACGGCGATCGTCTTCTTCGCCAGCGAATCGAACGGCTCGTAGGCGAGGATCACGCACCGGTCGGTGAAAAACGGGACCGTGCTGCGCTCGTACCCGTCCTGCGGAAACTCCTGCATGCTCATCAGCACAAGGTCCAGCTCGCCGTCCGCCATGCGCCACGGCGCGGCATACCGGTCGACCGGCACCAGCGAAAGTCCCTCGGTCTGCCCGAGGATCAGCGTGGAAAGCTGTTCGGCAACCGCGCGCTCATAACCGGTTCCGTTCTGATACATGCCCGCAAGGTTTTCGTCCACGCCCACGCGCAGCACGCCGGCGCTGCGGATCACGTCCAGCTCGGGGCTCGACAGCGCGGTCGCGGTCGGGCGGTTGATCAAAACCAGCACGGTGATGAGCAGCAGAATCAGCGCGGCGACAAGGATCGGCTTGATCGGAAGCCGATCCTGCCATCCCGGCCGCAGCAGCCGCTTTTTCTTCGGTTGTAGAGATTCGTTGAATTTGGTTTCCATGCATCATGAACGGACGCCGTGCGTCGCACTTTTCATCCTACTCCGATCATATTATAACAAACATTCCGAAAATAGAAAAGAGAAACCTATACAAACCCGCGAAAAAATCGTATAATAACAGTATCAATGCGAAAAGGGGAGAATTATGCGCCTGTTTATCGCCGTGCCGCTGCCGAAGGATGTGCAGCGCGCCGTGTTCACCGCGCAGGAGGGATTGCGCGTTTCAAGCACCGCCGGACGTTTCGTGCCCGCGGGCAATCATCATATCACGCTGCGGTTCCTGGGCGAAAGCAACGCGCTTGCGGACATCGCCGCAGCCATGCACGAGGCGGTGAAGGACGCGCGTCCGTTCGTTCTCCGGCTCGGCGCGCTCGGTTCGTTCACGCACGGCGGCGCGCGGACAAGCTACCTGAGTGTTGCGGGCGATCTCGACGAGCTGAACCGCATCCATGAGATGCTCGAATCCGCGCTCTTCGAGTACGGCTTTGCGGGCGGCAAGGTGCGGTTTTCGCCGCATATCACGCTGGCGCGCGCGGTCGAGCACGGAGACCTTTCCCGCATCCATATTCCGAACGCGGCGTTCACCGTGCGTTCGATCGTGCTTTTCGAAAGCACCAACGAAAACGGGCGCATGGTCTATACGCCCGTGCACACCGAGACGTTTTAAGGAGGCGGCATGGGAGCGTTAACGATCTTCCGCGGCGGCGCGCACACCGGAAAGAGCACCGCGCTGTACGAGCGCATCCGTGCGCACCGTGAAGCGGGCGAGCACGCGATCCTGCTCGTTCCGGAGCAGGCGACGTATGCCGCGGAGCAAAAGCTCTGCCGTGCGCTCGGCGGGCTTCTGGGCGTCGAAGTGTTCAGCTTCGAGCGCTTTTCCGAGCGGCTTTTGGAGCGGTTCGGGCACGCGCGGCCGTTTCTGTCCGTCGAGGGGCGGCACATGGTGCTGCGCCGCGCCGCGTACAGGCAGCGCAGCAAACTCACCGTCTTTTCGCGCGTGTCGCAGGCGAACGGCTTTGCGCAGACGATGGACGAATGGATCGGACGGTTCAAGCAGAGCTGCATCACGCCGGACGACCTTTCCGCCGCGCTCGGCTCGATGGATCCCGATTCGCTGCTGTATAAGAAGCTGCACGATATCCTTCTCATCTACCGCGAAAGCGAGGACTTTTTAGCGTCCCGCTATCTCACCGCGCAGGACCTTCTGACCGAAGCGCTCGCCGTGCTGCCGGACGCGGGACTTTCCGATACCTTCGTTTACGTCGATGACCTCGACCGCACCCGCGAACAGGTCATGCGGCTCTTGAAAGGGATCATCACCCACGCAAAGCATGTCACGATCACGCTCCGCGCCGAGCCCGATCCGGCGCTTCTTTCGCTGTTCGAGCCGGAGGAGGCGCGTGCCGCGGCGCTTACGGCGTTCTGCGCCGAGCGCGGGTTTCCGGTTTCCGTCCGCACGTTTGAAAAACAGAGCGTACCGGTCGATCCGGCGCTCAATCACCTTGCAGGGGGACTGTTCGCGCCCGATCCGAAGCCGTATCCGGAGGAGACCGGCGCCGTGCGCGTCACGGGCTACGCCACGCAGGCGCTGGAGGCGGAGCAGACCGCCGACCGGATCTTAACGCTTGTGCGGGACGACGAAACGCTCCGGTATTCCGATATCGCGATCGTCGTATCCTCGCTGGAAACGTACGCGCCGCTGTTGAAGCGTGCGTTCCGGCGCCGCGGCATCCCGCTGTTTTTCGACGCGTCGCGCCCGATCCTCGGGCATGCGGCGACCGATTTCGTCCTGTCCTCGGTGCGCGCGGCAACGGCTTCGCTGAACGTGAACGACCTTTTGCACGTGCTGAAAAGCGGTTATGCAGGTGTGACCGCTTCCGACGCCGAGATCCTCGAAAACTATCTGCTTCGCTACGGCCTGTTCGGCAGCGCGCTGAGTTCTCCGCTTACGATCGGCGAGGTGCCGGAGGCGGCGGAGCGTGCGCGCAAAACGATCGTGCCGAAGCTGCTGTCGCTGAAGGACGCGCTTTCCGGCAAGACCGCGGGCGAAAAGGTCCGCGGCGTATACGCATACCTCAGGGATGCGGGACTCAAAGAACAGCTGGAAACCGAGGCGGACGCGCTTTTGAAAACCGGCGAAGCGCAGGACGCGCAGACCTATGCGCAGATGTGGAACACGCTGATGACGCTGTTTTCGCAGATCGACGCGATCATGGGCGACGTGCCGATGGGGCAAAAGGAGTTCTGCGCCCTGCTCGAGGAAGGGCTTTCAAGCTATTCGATCGGGGTTTTGCCGGGAAGCTCGGATCAGGTCGTGCTCGGCGATCTCGTCCGCACGCGCCTGAACCGCAGCAGAGTGCTGTTCCTTCTCGGCTGTACGGAGGGCGTGTTCCCGCCCGCGCGCAGCGACGACGCGCTTTTAAATGACGCGGAGCTAAAACGCATGGAAAACAGCGGGCTTTCGGTATGGGGCAATACGGCGCTGCTGTCCGCCGCCGACCGCCTGCAGCTTTACACCCTGCTTACCAAGGCGACCGGGCGCATCTTCTTCTCGTACCCCTGCGCGGGCGCGTCGGGCGAGCTTGTCGTTTCGCCGGTTCTGAAAACCGTCGAAGCGCTGTTCCCCGAAAACCGCACGCAGATCGTGCTGTCTGCAGGCGACGCGCTCCCCGCAAACCCGCCGGTGGGCTTTTCGGCGCTGTCGGAGCTTCTTCGCGCGTACCGCACCGAGGGATATATCGGAAAACAGCTGCCGGTTCTTCTGGACTGGTTTGAAACCGATCCCGCGTACGCGGAGCCGACGAAGGCGCTTCTGGACGCGCGCGCCGGCACGAAGGCGGAGGCACAGCTCGGGAAGACGCTTGCGCACAAGCTGTACGGCGATGCGCCCATGATGAGCGCCAGCCGGCTCGAGCAGTTCGCCCGCTGTCCGTTCGCGCAGTATTTGAAATACGGTCTTCGCGCCGAGGAGCGCAAAGAAGCGACGGAACGCGCGGACAACGTGGGCACGTTTCTGCACGACGCGCTCGACACGTTCGTCAAGACCGCGCAGGACGAGGGCAAAGATCTGAAAACCATGACGAACGCGGAGGCGGACGCGATCCTGAACCGCATCCTGCCGCCGCTGATTTCCGCACACAACGACGGCATCTTCGAACGCAACGTGCGCCAGAGGGAGGCGTTGATCGTACGCATCCGCATGATCCGCTGGTGCGTGTATTCCGTGCTGCGCCAGATCCGCGAGGGGCGGTTCAACATCGCGGCGACCGAGGCGGTTTTCGGAAGCGAGGACGGGCTCATGCCGGTTTCGCTCGTGCTGTCGGACGGCACGCGCATTCAGGTATACGGCAAGATCGACCGCATCGACAAAAGCGCCGACGGCACGATGTTCCGCATCGTGGACTATAAGACCGGCAGGAATCACAATTTTGATCCGACAAAGTTCCATAGCGGCGAAACGATCCAGCTTCCGCTGTATCTCGAAGCGGCGAAGCAGCTCGGCGGCGAGGCGGTGGGCATGTATTATATGCCGTTGACCGCCGACGCGCCGGAAACGCCCGACGAAACGCCGATGAACCCGCTGTCCGGCGTCACGGCTTCCGATGAGGAAGCGATCCGGGCAAGCGACGCGCTGTTCGATAAAAAATCCGAGCTCATACAGAAACTCGCCGTCAAAAAGGACGGCTTTTCGGGCGATCTCGTGACGCGTGAAGCGCTGGAACGGCTGAAGGAACAGGCGATGCGCACGGCGGCGGACGCCGCGGAACGCATTTTGAACGGCGAGGCGGACGTGTATCCGACCGCGGACGCGTGCAAGTGGTGTCCGTACGGCGCGGTGTGCCGCTTCGACCGGCAGCTCGGCTGCCGCACGCACGTCGTGCAGAAGCTGAAGCTCGACGACCTTCTTTCGGAAGGAGGCGACGCGAAATGAGCTTTACGCGCGAACAGGAACGGGCGATCACCCTTTCCGGAAACCTGATCGTATCTGCGGCGGCGGGCGCGGGAAAAACCACCGTGCTCACCGAGCGCGTCTGCCGGCTGGTGAAAGAGGGCATGCCCATCGACCGCATGCTGGTGCTCACCTTTACGCGCGCGGCGGCGGGCGAAATGAAAGCAAGAATATCGAAGCGCCTCTCGGAAGCGGCGAAGGAGGCGTCCGGCGCGCAGGCGGCGTACTTCCGCGAACAGGCGGCGGCGGTCGCCAACGCCAGCATTTCCACGATCGACGCGTTCTGCGCGAAGGTCGTGTTCCGGCACTTCTTCCGCGTGGGACTGACGCCGTCGTGCAAGACGCTCGACGAGACCGAAGCGGCGGTGCTCCGCGCCGAAACGCGCGAGACCGCTCTGGATGCGCTTGCAAACGACCGTCCGGAGGACTACCGCACGCTGATCGTTGCGTTCGGCAGCGAGCAGAACCTGCTCGAAACGATGGAGGGGTTCGAGACCTTCCTTTCCGCGCAGCCGGAGCCGACGGGATGGATCGACCGGAACGAAGCTGCGCTCGACGATCCGGATGCATTGAGGGCGCAGCTTGCCTACGCGACGGAAAGCGACCGGGCGGAACTCCGGCTCCATATCGACGAGCTGCAGCGCGAAACGGACAAGCTTTCGCCGGAATACGGAAAGGTTCTTTCAATTCTTTACGATCTTCTGTCGCGTGCGCGCGGCGCGCTGATGCAGGACACGCGCGAGGGCTACGCCGCGTCGCTTGCGGGGATCGTCGAAATGAAGGATTCCCTGCGCTTCCCGAACGGGACTTCCGACGAGGAAAAGGCGGGCGTGCAGGACGCAAAAGCGGCGTTCAAGAAGCTTGCGAAGGAGCAGGCGGCGCGAAACGCCGTGCCGTTTGAGACGATTCTGGAGACGGAGCGGCAGGCGGCGCCGGTCATGAAATCGTTTTACACGCTGATGCGCGGGTATCTCGACCTCTTCACACAGGCGAAGCGCGCGCAGAACGCGCTGGATTTTGCGGACCTCGAGCATATGACGATCGAGATCCTGAAGGACGACGAGATCGCCGCGGAATACCGCGAGCGGTTCCTCACGATCATCGTCGACGAGTATCAGGATTCTAACCGCGTGCAGGAAACGATCCTGAACCGCATCGCGCGGCCGGGCGGGCTGTTCTTCGTGGGCGACGTGAAGCAGTCGATCTATCGCTTCCGCATGGCGGAGCCGTCGCTCTTCCTCGAAAAATGCCGCGATTTTCACGGCGAAAACGGCACGCGCATCGACCTCGGGCACAATTTCCGTTCCGGCAAAGCCGTTATCGACGCGGTGAACGCGGCGTTCGGCACGATCATGCGCGAAGCGGTCGCGGGCATCGAATACGATGCGCGCGCAATGCTTATTCAGGGCGCGCCGGTGCCGGACGGCAAGGCGGAACTGCACCTCTTCTCGCGCGAGAACGATCCCGAGGAAGAGGAATCTCTGGAGGACGCCGAGGCGGAAGCAAGGTTTGCCGCAAGGACGATCCTCGAACGCATGCAGCGCCCGGTCGTCGACGGAAAGGAAACAAGGGCGTGCCGCTTCGGCGATTTCGCCGTGCTGTTAAGAAACAAAAATTACGCACGCGTGTGGGCGCAGACGCTGTCCGAAGCGGGTATTCCCTGCTACGCGCAGTCCTCGGGCGGATACTTCGACGCGATCGAGGTCAAGCTTCTGATGAGCTTCCTTTCGGTGCTCGACAACCGCCGGCAGGATATCCCGCTGCTTGCGTCCCTGCGTTCGCCGCTGTTCGGCTTTACCGACGAAGAACTCTCCGAGCTTCGCGCGGGAGCGAAAAAAGGCGCGCTTCTGGACTGTCTGCTTGCGGCGCGCGAAACGAACGCAAAGGTCGCCGCGTTCTTTGACACGATCGAACGCTGCACGGCGCTTTCGCGGCGGATCCCGCTTTCCGATCTCATTGAGCGCATCCTTGACGAAACGCATTACCGCGAGATGATCGGCGTGCTGATCGGCGGCGATCAGCGCCTTGCAAACCTTGACGCGCTCGTCCGCGCGGCGGCGGACTGCGACGCGGCGGGCATGAGCGGCGTGCACGGGTTTTTGCGGTTCATGGAGAACGTCAAAGCGACGCAGAAGCTCGGCGCGGCGGCGACCGTTACGGCGGACGTCGTGCGCATCATGACCGTCCATGCTTCGAAGGGACTCGAGTTCCCGTTCGTGTTCTACGGAGGGCTCGGCGGCACGTTCAACCGGAAGGACGAAACGAAGCCGCTGATCGCCGAGGCGAATCTCGGCGCGGGGCTCCGGTATTTCGACGCGTTCGGCGTAAAGCACGAAACGCTGGCGCACAGGAACGCCGCGCACGCGGTTTCGGACGCGTCGTGGGCGGAGGAGCTGCGTGTGCTGTACGTGGGCATGACGCGCGCAAAGCAGGAACTGTATCTTCTGGGCTCGCTGTCGAACGCCGAAAAGCGCATGGACGAGTGGAAAAATCCGTCGCTGCTTTCGATCCGCAAATCGACCTCCGGGTTGAAGCTTCTCATGTTGTCGCTGAACGGGCGCGTTCCGACGGCGCTGCATAAAAAGAGCGAGTTCATCGCCGCAGGAGCACAGCTTTCGATCGGCGCGATCCCGCGTCCCACCGAGGCGGAGCGGGCGGATCTTTCCGCACAGTTCGGCTGGACCTATCCGCATCCGACCGTCGACACCCTGCCGGACAAGACCTCGGTCACGGCGCTCGAGCGCAACGAAACGCCGGAGTTTGCCGAGCCCGCGTTCGAGACCGGTTACAACGTTCTTTCCGAGGGCAGCGCGGTGCACCGCGCGCTGGAACGCATCCCGCTCTTTGACGAAGCGAAGCGCGGCGCATTCCTGGACGCGCTTTCCGGCATGACGGACTTCCATGCGGATGCGATCCGCACGTTTGCACATTCGCCGCTGTTTGCGCGCATGACGAGATCGGACCGCGTCGAGCGCGAATGGAGCTTCCTGTGCCCGATGCCCGCAAATGAACTGCTGCCCGAAACGGATTCCCGCGAACCGGTGCTTTTGCAGGGCGTGATCGACGCGTGCTTCCTGGAAAACGGCGCGTGGGTGCTGCTCGATTACAAGACCGACCGCGTCAAAGGCGATCCGGACGAGTACGCAAAGAAGCACACGCGGCAGGTCGCGCTGTACGCCGCCGCGCTTGAACGACTGTCCGGCATTCCGGTGACCGAGCGTCATATCGTGCTGCTCGGCGCGAACGCGGAGGTGCGGGTATGAGCAGGATTTACCCCGAAGCGTTTCTGGAGCGCATGGAGAAACAGCTCGGCGCGGATTTTCCGAAGTTTCTGACCGCGCTGAACGAGCCGCCGAAAAAAGCGCTTCGCATCAATACGCTGAAAACCGACCGGGAAACGCTTTCCGGGCTTCTCGATCTGCCGCTTTCGCCGCTTTGTGAAAATCCGGACGGCGCGTCGGTGCCTTCGGCGTTCAACCCGAACGCAACGCCGCTGCATGCGGCGGGACTCTTTTATATGCAGGAAGCGACCGCGCAGGCGCCGGTCGCCATGCTCGATCTTCCGGACGAACCGGTCGTGCTCGATCTGTGCGCCGCGCCGGGCGGCAAGAGCGCGCAGCTTGCGGCGAAGATGCGCGGCGGCGTGCTGTTCAGCAACGAGATCGTCCCCTCGCGTGCCGAGGTGCTTTCGGGCAATCTCGAGCGCATGGGCGTCACAAACGCGATCGTGACGAACGCCGAGCCGAAACCGCTGTGCAGCCGGCTTGAGGGTCGCTGCGACGCCGTGCTTGTCGACGCGCCGTGCGCGGGCGAGGCGATGTTCCGGAAGGACGAACAGGCGGTGCGCGACTGGTCGGTTGAGCATGTCCTTACCTGTGCCGTTCGGCAGCGGGCGATCCTCGACGACGCCGCGAAGGCGGTGAAGCCGGGAGGGCAGCTTCTGTACGCCACCTGCTCGTTCTCCCCGCAGGAGAATGAGGAGACGGTGCAGGTCTTTCTCGACGGGCATACGGATTTTTCGCTCGTTTCGATGCGGCGGTTCTATCCGCATACGAGCGCGGGCGAGGGACAGTTCGCTGCGCTGCTTTTGCGCGAAGGCGAGCGCTGTCCGTCCGTTTTTTCGATCGGCAGAAGCGATAAGATCCCCGCATTCGACGCGTTTTCGGAGCAGGTCCGGCTTCCCGAAGGACAGCTTCGACAGTTAAAGGACGGACGCGTGCTGCTTTTGCCCGCGATGCCGTTCCCGTTCGAGGGCGTGAAGATCGTGCGGGCGGGACTGCTGCTCGGCGAGGTCAAGGGCAGCCGCTTCGAGCCGGCGCATGCGCTGGCGGTTGCGGGAAAGACGACGCCGTTTCTGCATACCTGCGCGCTTTCCTTTGACGAGGCGATGCGTTATCTGCGCGGCGAAACGATGATGAAGGATGCGGAAAAGGGTTACGGCACGGCGACGTATAGGGGGTATGCGCTGGGGCTTTACAAAGCGTCGGACGGCATGCTGAAGAATCACTATCCGAAGGGGCTAAGACTTTTGAAATAAGGGGGAGCCATGGACCAGAGCAAATTCGAGCGCTTCGATATGAAGAAACCGCCGTACCGTACGGCATGGTATCTGCGTCCGCTGACGTATCTTCTGAGCGCGCCGGACGTGAAAAAGCACGGCGCGATCATCCGAAAGACCGGCACGGAGGGCTTGAAACCGCCGTACCTTCTGCTGTGCAACCACAACGCGTTTCTGGATTTCAAGGTCGCGACGAAGGCGATCTACCCCGCGCGCGCAAACTACGTCGTGGCGATCGACGGCTTCATCGGGCGCGAAGGGCTTTTACGCCGCGTCGGCTGCATCTGCAAGCGCAAGTTCACGAACGACATCACGCTGATCCGGCAGCTCCGGCGCGTCGTTCAGAACGGCGATATCAACGTGATCTACCCCGAGGCGCGCTATTCGCTGTGCGGCACGACCGCGGTGCTGCCCGCGTCGCTCGGCAAGCTCTGTAAGCTTTTAGGCGTGCCGGTGGTCACATTCATCTGTCACGGACACCATATCAACTCGCCGTTCTGGAACCTGCACGAGCGCGGTGTGAAGCCGACCGAAGCGGAGATGACGCTGCTCTTTTCGGCGGAGGAGCTGAAAACCGCGACGCCGGACGAGATCAACGAACGGCTCGTCAGGGCGTTTCAATACGACGACTATGCGTGGCAGAAGGAAAAGGGGATCCGCGTGACGTATGAAAAGCGGGCGGAGGGGCTTCATAAGGTTCTGTACCAATGCCCTGCGTGCAAAACGGAGTATAGAATGGCGAGCGAGGGAACGCATCTCTTCTGCAAGGCGTGCGGCAAACGCTGGTTCTACAATGAGGACGGGAGCTTGGCGGCCGAGACCGGCGAAACGGAGTTTCCGCATATCCCGGACTGGTACGAATGGGAGCGCGCAAACGTGAAAAGAGAGGTCGAAGCGGGGACGTACGATAGCGGCGAACTGCCGGTCACCGTGCGGTCGCTGCCGAACGCAAAGAAGTTCATCCTGCTCGGCGAGGGCACCATGCGCCACGACATGACCGGTTTCCATGTGTCCGGCGTCGATCCGGACGGCGATCCGTTCGAGATGGAAAAGAGCGTGCCGTCGCTGTATTCCTGCCACATCGAGTACGAATACCTCGGCAAGTTCGGCGACTGCGTCGATCTCAACACGCTCGAGGACACGTGGTACATCTATCCGCACGACTGCGAGTTCGCCGTCACCAAGATGGCGCTCGCGACCGAGGAGCTGTATTTCGCCGATCGCAGGAAGAACGGACTTCCGGTGAAGCCCGGACTGGCGTGAGGATGCGTGCACCCTCAACGATATAAATCCCCCAGGGATTTGCGATATACTCCTTCGGAGAACGATATACCTTACGGTACGATATGCCTGCGGGCGCAGGGATTTATATCATATCGTACGGTCATACACCGTATATCGTGCTTGCAGAGCAAGCATATCGCGCGGCATGAGCCGCATATCGTAAATGAAAAGGAGAACGGTATGGAACACGAAATGCGGCTGGATCAGGATCCGTTCCAAATGATCAAAAACGGACAAAAGACGATTGAGCTTCGGCTGTATGACGAAAAACGGCGAAAGATTGCCGTCGGAGATACGATCGTGTTTACCGAAACGAAGACAAGCGAGCGCATGCGCGTGATCGTTACGGACCTGCATGTTTTCCCGACCTTTTCGGAACTGTACCGTGCTCTGCCGCTGGCATCTTGCGGTTATACGGAAGCGGAGCTTGAGACGGCAACGTCGGACGATATGCTCGCGTATTACTCTTTGGCGCGACAGCAACAGCATGGCGTGGTCGGAATCGGGATCGCGAAGCTCTGATCTTTTCCGAGACGGCTGTGTTGACATGAATTGCGGAGATCGGTTCAAAACGGCAGCTTGGCGGCGTCCGACAGCGTTCGGACGCCGTCTTTCGTTTCCGTGGGCAGCACGGTAACCGTGAACGTGCGGATCTCCCGAAGATCGCCCATCAGCCCCAGAAGTTCGAACACGGACAAGCTGGAGGTGAACGCGCCGCGCGTCGCCTTTCGGAACGCGGGCAGCTCCCACAGCGACACCTGATCAAGATAGCGCACGATCGCCACGCCGAGCTGCGCCATATCGAGCGCGCGCGTTTCGTCCGGCTCGTTCAGCATGCGTAAAAACGCGGCAAGGTCGATTTCGATCCCGTCCGCAAGGAGTTCCGGCGCAAAGGAAAAGAACGCTTCCATGCAGTCGAAATCCATACAGAGGTACGCGGGCGCACGGTAGCCGAGGAGGTTTTTTACCGCCCAGACGAGGTTCCAGCAACCCTCACGCGTGCTTTCTGCGCGCGCCGTCGCGGTTTTAAGCGGCGCGGTATCGACCGACGTGATCGACGCGTCCTTTCCGAGCGTATAGACCGTCGCCGCCGTTTCCACGGGGATCGCCGCGACGATCGCTTCCGGCGGCGCCGCGTGAACAAGCAAAACGGCGATCGCCTCGCCGTTCTGCGTTCCGATCGCCATGAATTCCTTGACCTGTTCGTTATAGACGCCGTCCCGCGGATGCATTGCTTCCGCGACGGGTGCCGGGGAGGGGGAGACCGTCGGCGTCGAAAGAATCGTCGGCGCGCGCGCCGCGCCCTCCGGCACCAGCGGGAGATAATACGGCGTCGGCGAGGGCGTTTCCGTGGGCGCGGGCGTCGGGGAGGGCGTGATCTCCGGCGTCGGCGCAGCCGTTGCGGGCGGCAGCGAGGGCTCCTGCGGGACCGGATCGCTCTTTCGGAAGTATTGCAGGAAAAGCAGAAGACCGACGAGCAAAAGCACGGCGACGGCGGAAAGCGTGACGATCAGGATTGTCTGTTTGCGCGTAAGATGCATGGAAAAACCTCCGGAACGGGTTTTTGTTTCGGTTAGCTTGCGCGCTTTTCCGTATTTTATCCGCATCGATTTGCGCCGGTTTATATTATTTGAAACGGTTGCGTGCGGAAACAAATCATATTATAATAGGTTTATCTCTTTTTCGGAGGGGCAACATGAAACGCGACAACCTACGTAAAATGATTCTGGCGGCGATCTTCATTGCGATGATCGTATTGCTGGCGTTCACGCCGATGCTTGGTTACATCAAGATCGGTCCGCTGTCCATCACGACCATCGGCATTCCGGTCATCATCGGCTCGATCATTCTCGGACCGTATTACGGCATGCTGCTGGGCTTCGTGTTCGGTCTCACGAGCTTTTTGCAATGCTTTATGGGCGACGCGTTCGGCGCGGCGCTGGTTGGGATTTCGCCGGTGTTCACGTTTATCACCTGCATCGTTCCGCGCGTGCTGGTCGGTCTCGTGCCCGCGCTTCTGTACCGGCTGATCATGAAGCGCCCCACCAACAGCCGTCCGGTTGCGGTTTTCGTCTCCGCGCTCGCCGGCTCGCTCACCAACACGGTGTTCTTCCTCGGCTTTCTCGGACTGCTGTTCGGGCGCACCGAGTTTATCAGGAGCATGCAGGTGCAGGCAGACGGCACGACGATCTCACTTTTTGCGCTGCTCGTCGGCTTTGCGGGCGTCAACGCGATTGCGGAAGCGGTTGCCGTGGCGATCATCGCCCCGCCGGTATACTTTGCGCTGCAGCCGCATAAAAAGGTCGTCGGCGTCGATCTCGGCGCGTCCGGCACCAAGATCGTGCTGATGCGCGGCACGAAGTTTTTGAAATCCACGAAGCAGCAGCCGGGGGAGACGCTGGAGGAGGCGCTTGTGCGCTTCAACCCCGAGGATGCGGACTGCATCACCGTGACCGGCGTCGGCGCGGCGGCGCTGCCGGATACGATCCTCGGCAAAAAGGTCATCAAGGTCGACGAGTTCGCGTCGCTGTACCGCGGCGCGTCGATCACGGCGAAGCGGCTGAACATGATCGTGGCAAGCGTCGGCACCGGCACCGCGTTCGTGCGCGTCACGCCGTTCGGCGCATGGCATCTCGGCGGCAGCGGCGTCGGCGGCGGCATGCTGCTCGGACTCAGCGAAAAGCTGTTCGGCAAATTCGATCCGAAGGAGCTGCAGGCGCTCGCGGCGAAGGGCAAGCCGGAAAACTGCGACCTGCTCTTAAAGGACGTTACCGCGGGACAGATTTCTAACCTCACGCCGGAAACGACCGTTGCGAACCTTTCTAAAGCGGGCACGGCGGACGACGCGTCGCTCGCGCGCGGGATCTATACGCTGATCTTCCAGAGCATCGGCGTCATGGGCGCGTTCTGCACAAAGGCGCACCTTACCCGCACGATCTTTGTGTGCGGCACGATCCTCGATTCGCAGCCGATCGCAAAGGAAATGCTCGACGGTATTGCAAAACTGCACAAGGTCAAGTTCGTGATTCCCGAAAACGCGGCGTTCATCACCGCGATCGGCTCGACAAGACAGGTGCAAAGCTGATCCGACTTTTTTCGGGAATTTGAAAAAAAGACTTGCAATCTTGACGCGTATTTGTTATAATGCGCGTTGCAGCGCTGATGTAGCTCAGTAGGAGGTAGAGCACGTCATTGGTAATGACGAGGTAGTCAGTTCGAATCTGATCATCAGCTCCATCGTCGTCGCGGGCTTCACTTGGCTCGCGACGATTTTTTATTGCATAAACAAATCATCGCATCGCTTTGTTCCGCCGCTCCTCCTCTCCGCAAGCGATCCCGCTTGCTGCGGCTGTTCGCTTGTAAACGCCCTCATAACGCCTCCGCGGCGCTACCAATCGCTTGCGGGGAAACCGCGCCTGTGGCGCTACCAATCGCTTGCGGGCAACGGTGCCTGCGGTTGACAGCGCGGGCGCGGGCGGGTACAATGGAAGCATCAACGGCGGAGGGACGGCGGATGAAGCGGTCGAAAAGAATTCTCATATGGCTCGCGCTTGCGGCGTTTTCGGCGGCGCAGGGAATCGGGCTGTTCTTTCTGATGCGCACCGCGCCCGCGACGGCGCTTCGGCTTTCCGAAACCGCGCTCGTTCTGAAGATGGATGAGGGCCGCCGCGTCACGCATACGATCGAACCCGCCGCGGCAAGCGGCAAGCTCGTCAAGTTTAAGGTCACGGCGCCGGACGGCATCGTGGCGTGGGTGGACGAACAGAATGAAATGATCGTTGCGCTCGCGCCGGGCAAGTGTCAGGTCAAGGCGGTGCTCGACGGGCAGGAAGCGATCGTCGACGTAACGGTTCTGGACGAAACCGCGCTTGCGGGCGAATGGCAGACGGAGGACGGCACGGCGCTTTCGATCGGCGAAGACCTTTCGGGTGTGTTCGGCAGCGAGCCGGTGCAGTGGACGCGCGACGCGTTCTCCGAAGGTGAAAACACGAATCCGTACCGCTATGTGAAGCTGACCGGCAGCATTTCGGGCGCGTCCGCGGCGCTGTATTACGACCGGCTGACCGACACGATGCGGCTGGAATCGGACGGCGCGATCCATTTGCTGAACCGCGACGAATAACGAATCAAAAAAGCATGCACGATGCATTTGCGCCGTGCATTTTTTGTCTGCGCGTATTTTCCGTACGGCTCGCGGCACAAACTAACGGCGTTCGGGCATAGGATACAGAAAAGGAGCGAGGCATGACCGTTTACGAGATCCTGACATATGAATATGATCTGCCGATATTGAAGCTTTTGAACCGCCGCATGAGCGAGCAGGACTGCGCGTACGAGCTTGCGGCGATCCCGGACGGTGCGGTGCTGAAGATCCGTTCGCGACGTGCTTTCCGAAAAGCAGAATGTGCTTTCCGAGGCGCTGAACGCCGCCTGCTGCCGCGAGGAGCGCGGGATCCTGGAAAAGAAACTTGCGGAATACCTTTCGGCGCATCGCACGCTGGTGCTCGAGGGGTTTCTGCGCTTTCGCATGCAGGAGTTTCTGATGCTTTGGGAGCTTGCGGTGGATCAGGCGGCGGCGAAGGTGCTGATGCAGAAGGAATACGGCGAGCTCATCGAGGCGCTTAAACGGTTCGTGGAGGGGCGAACAAGCCGCGTCGCCGCGATCTCGGTCTGCATCCACGCGGACGGCACAATTACGCTCAGCGACGACAACGACGTGCACATCGAATATGTCGACTGCGCGCCGGACGGGATTTTAAACCTGCTCGTCAACATGGCGCCGGGCAAGCTCGTTGTGTACGATCTTTCCGGAAACGAAAAAAACCGCCTCACCGAGGCGATTTTAAGGGTGTTCGGCGACCGCGTGAAGCTGTACCGTTAAGCAAACGCTCGGTAGATCGCTTCGACGGCGCGCTCGAAGTCGCGCTGTTCGACGCCGATGATGATGTTCATTTCGTTGCTGTCCTGGTCGATGAGCCGCGCGTTGACCTCCGCGTCGGAAAGCGCCGTAAAGAGCCGCGCCGCAACGCCGGGGTTGCGCACCATGCCGATGCCGACCGAGGCGATCAGCGCGATGCAGCTTGCGATCTCGACCGTGTCCGGCGAACACTCGACCATGACGTCGTGATAGAGCTGATCCATCTTGCCGGTCAAACGCTTGTCGTCGATGACCAGCGAGATCGTGTCGATGCCGGAGGGCATGCGCTCGGCGGAGATGCCGTTGCGCGCAAGGATGCCCATCAGCCGGTAGGAAAAGCCGGGTTCGTTGTGCAGATTGTCCTTCGTCAGCGTGATGACGGTGTACCCGCGCCGTCCGGCAATGCCGGTGAGCGCACGGGTGTGTTCCTTGTCGGTCGCCATGCTGTCCGGCACGATCAGGGTGCCCTTTGCTTTCGGATCGTTCGTGTTCAGCACGTGGATCGGAATGCGCGCCTTGCGCACGGGGAAGATCGAATCCTCGTGCAGAACCGTCGCGCCCATGTAGCTGAGCTCGCGCAGTTCCGAATAGGTCACGGTCTCGATCACCTTCGCGTCCGGCACGATCTTCGGGTCCGCCATCAGAAAACCGGAGACGTCGGTCCAGTTTTCATAGACGTCGCTTTCGGATAGCCGCGCGACGATCGCGCCCGTGATGTCGCTGCCGCCGCGTGAAAACGTGCGGATGCGTCCGTCGCGTCTGCGCCCGTAGAATCCGGGAATGACCGCCCGATCGAACGCGGTCAGCGCGTCTGCGCGGAGACCCGTTGCGTCGTCGTCGAACGTGCCGTCGTCGCGGAAGCGGATGAACTCCGTCGCGTCCAGAAAGTCAAAGCCGAGATACGCAGCGAGCAGCTTCGCATTCAGATACTCGCCGCGGCTTGCCGCAAAGTCCGGCGTCGTGCCGGCGTCGATGCGCGAGCGGATCTCGTCGAGCTCCGCTTCGATGCAAAGATCAAGCCACAGCCCGTCGCGAATGCCCGTGAAGCGCTCGGCGATCTTGCGGAACTCGGCGTCGAACGGCATGCCTTTTGCGCGCAGCGACTGACAGCGGTAGAGTAGGTCGGTGATCTTGTCATCGCCGGGGAATCGCTTTCCCGGGGCGCTCACCACCACGTACCGCCGCGCCGCGTCGCTTTCGACGATCGCTTTGACTTTTCGGAACTGTTCGGCGGAGGCAAGGGAGCTTCCGCCGAACTTAACGGTTTTCAGCATTATTTTTCAATCTTTCTGCATTCAAGATAGTAGCGCTTCTCGTTCGCTTCGCCCATGGAGAAGGTCTTTCTGGGCAGCGCGCCGTCGAACACGACGGTCGGGAACAGCTCGCTCTTCTGCATGGCGGGGAGCAGGAAGCCCATCGTGTCGGGCTTCGATGCAAGATCGCGTACGACCGCTTCGCCGTGGATATAGTCGACCTCGGCGCCTTCTGTTTCCTTCAAAAGCGCGTCGATCGCGTTCTGGAGCGTGCCGACCGCAAGCTGCGCCGCGGGTTTCTCGACGACGAACGCGCCGAAGACCTTGCCCGTGCAGAACGGAATGGTGTGCACTTCGCCGCCGGACGCTTTCGGCATGTCGTCAGAAAGAACGATTTTCGCGTCGCCGTTCTGCGCCTTCAGTTTCTGAAGCAGCTTTTCCGCGCCTTCCATGCCGCCGATGCCGAAGAGCACGCGATGGATCGGCTCAAAGATGATGCCGTCGTCGTGCACGTTCTCGACCTCGACCAGCGCGTAGCGCGCGGGATGGTCCTTCTGCTCCTCGGGCGAAAGCGTCGCCTTGACCTTTTCCCAGTTCGCCTTCGCGGTTGCAAAGCTGTGGTTGCCGTCGCCCATTGCAAAGAGCAGCGGAGCGTGATCGCCGTACTTTGCACGGAACGCGTCCGCATCGGTCAGGACCGTCATTGCGTCGATCGCGCCCTGCACGTCGTTTGCGCCGTCCACGAGCCAGCCGGTGATGTGACCGCCGTCCAGCATCAGGTCGGTGTCATAGAGCTTGTCGAGCGCGTCGGTCTTCGCCGCAAGCGGTTCAATGACGGTGCGCTTCGGGTCGTCGATCAGAACGAGAATGTGCGGAAGTTCCAGCGGCGCCCCTTCGCGGATGCGGAGACGCGGCGGAATGCGCTCGACGATCGTGCCCTCGGTTGCGCGGATCAGCGTCGTCGCGCCCTTGTTATAATCATAGCATTCAAGGTCCAGCGCCATGACAAGACCCCAGCGCGTATTGCCCGCGACGGAACGCTTGACCAGCACGAAGCCCTGCGGCTTGGTCTCCAGAATGCCCTTCGCCATGTACGTACGCATGTTTTCGCGGATCTTCGCGATGCGCTCGGCTTCATCTTCTTTGCCCAAGAACGCTTCCGGCAAAAAGAGGTCGAGGGTCGTGGGCGCGTCGCCGATGAATTTACGCGCCGCTTCCCAGTATTCGGGCTGCGAGGTGAACTGGTCGCAGGCGACGACCGCCCACTTCTCGAAATCCGCACCCTTCGGGGGCAGCATCACGTTGGGAACCAGAACGCCGATCTTGTTTTCAAACATAATCCATTCTCCTTTTCAAAAGCATATTGGTACTTCTACATTATACGGGATATGCCCGGAAAAGGCAAGTGGTATGATGCGCCGAAAGCACATGAAAAAAGCAGCGGATCAACCGCTGCCGATCAGATGCTTTACGCACGGAAATTGTTGCCGCAGTCAGGGCAATAGTAGGTTCTGCGCCACGGCGAGAACCAGCGCTTTGAGCGCCACGAATACCCCTTGCCGGCGATCGCTTTGAGGATCGCGATCCACCAGTCGAACAGGATCAGGATGAGAAGCCCGATGATCCAGCGGATCACGGACCAGACCACGTAGTAAATGCCGAACAGCACGAGCCAGAAGCAGCCGTGCCGCTTGCTTTCGTTGGTGAGCATGGCGCGGGTACCGCCGCACCGCGGACACTTGACATTCATCGACATGAAGCATCGCTCCCTTCCTTTATGATATCCTATCATAACAGACCGGCGCATCCGCGTCAAACGTCGCAGCGGCGGAAAAATATTTGCTATTTCCGAAAAATAATCGTTGACAGATGCGACCGCATTCGTTATAATAACTCTTGCGCTAGTTGCGTAGGGGAGCATAGCTCAGCTGGGAGAGCATTTGCCTTACAAGCAAAGGGTCACAGGTTCGAGCCCTGTTGTTCCCACCAAGATACGGCCCGGTAGTTCAGTTGGTTAGAATGCCAGCCTGTCACGCTGGAGGTCAGGGGTTCGAGCCCCCTTCGGGTCGCCAATATGCCTCGGTAGCTCAGTTGGTAGAGCAAGGGACTGAAAATCCCTGTGTCGGTGGTTCAAGTCCACTCTGAGGCACCATCCTGCGGGAATAGCTCATTTGGTAGAGCGCAGCCTTGCCAAGGCTGAGGTGGCGGGTTCGAGCCCCGTTTCCCGCTCCACAAAACAAGGCGGCTGCAGCCGCTTTTTCATACAGGTTTCGGCGCCATGGCCAAGCGGTAAGGCACGGGTCTGCAAAACCCTCATCCCCGGTTCGATTCCGGGTGGCGCCTCCAAACAAAACAGCACCCCTTGCGGGCGCTGTTTTGTTTGGTGCTGGTACTCCCACGATCGAAGCGGCGCGTCAGCGCCGGTTCGATGAGGGCCGATTCGGAGGTGAATGCGGATCCGGTGGATCCGCAGAGCCGAATCGTGACCGAGCCCGCAGGCGAGAAGCGCCTCCTCAAAGCACCCCTTGCGGGTGCTGTTTTGTTTGGAGCCGGTACTCCCTCAATCGAAGCGGCGCGTCAGCGCCGGTTCGATGAGGGCCGATTCGGGTGTGAATGAAGCCCCAGTGGGTCCGCTCAGTCTGTCAATAAAGGGGCAGACCGTTTGCGGCGGGAATTTTGACAAAAATACTCTGTTGATGAAAAGGCGCAAAAACGCCCTCGAATTCGAGAAGGAGCGCGCCCGAAAGGTCCTGTTCGGAAAGCGTCAGCGTTTTGGTGTAGGAATAATCGCGCCCGTCGAACCAGCCGACGTTTGCCCCGCCCGAAGAACGTGCGCCGTGCGGCTCGCGCAGCATGGCGTCGTCCGGGATGCGCACGGGGATCGGCGGTTCATCCGTACGGGAATGCCTGCAAAACCATTCTTCGTTGCACGGGATCGCTTTCATATCGGCTCCTTCCTGCGTTCCATAACCGTTTCACGGAATATTTATACCGGATTATAGCATACGGGACGCCGAAAACCAATCCTTCGAGCGGCATTTTGCGATGATATGTCAAGCATCCTCTTTCCTTTTCCGATCGGATGTGCTATGATGAAATCAAGATTGTGGTATCGAGGATCGGGAGCATACATGAGCGAACTGGAAATCATCCGGCACGGACAGGTCAACGGCGTCAGCATCTTTTTCAACACCGTGGAATACCGAACGCCGCACTTTCATCCGGAGTGGGAACTGATCTGGGTACTCGACGGAACCCTGCTCGTGCGGAGCGAACAGAAAGAGGACGCGTGCGACGCAGACGATCTGGTCGTCATTTCGCCGAAGCGAATCCATGAGTTTTTCGGGAAGGACCGTGCGGTTACGTTTTTATGCCTGCAGATCGCGCCGCAGGCGTTTTCCTATGTGTTTCCGCCTTTGGAAGCGCTCACGACAGACGCTGTTCGGCTGAGCGCACATCTCGACCCGGGCGCGTCGGACGAGATTCGCCGCAGCATGTGTACGCTGATGCGGGAATACCTTTCGGAAATGCCGTTCTATGAACTGCGATGCGCGGCATGCTGCGCACAGATTCTGCAGCTTGTACTGACCGGTTTACCGGTTCGGCAAATGCATGCGGGAGAAATCCTGCTCGCGGATCAGCGCAACGCGCGTCTGGACCGGTTTTTGCAGTATGTGGAGGAGCATTTGGCGGAACAGCCGAGTCTTTCTGCTTTTGCCGGATCCGAGCATTGCTCGGTCAGTTATATGTCCCGTTTTCTGCGCAAAAATCTGAATCAGAGCTTTCAGGACTTTGTGACGCGCATGCGCTTTCGGCGTGCCTGCCGGCTGATCGCCGCCGGCGGAAAGCGGATGATCGACGTGTGCGAGGAATGCGGCTTTTCCGATTACCGGTACTTTTCAAACTGTTTCAAAAAGTACCTCGGCATGACGCCGGAGCAGTACCGCCGGACACGCCCGTCCGCCGCAAACGCACGGCGAACGCCGAAGCCCGCGGAACGCTTCTATTCCCGCGAGGAAAGCATGGCGCTGCTTAGTAGGATCGAAAACGGACAAAAGGTCAAAATCGTCTAATCAAACATGCGGCTCTGTCCTGTACGGTGTCGCTTCCTGTTCTGTATAATCATAACAAAGAGATGAAGGAGGCATGTACGATGTATACAATCGGAATCGATCTGGGCACCAGTACGATGAAGCTGCTGCTGGTAGAGGAAACCGGAGAAATTCTGAACAGCGCGGTGGAGGAATACCCGCTGCTGTTTCCGCATCCGGGCTGGAGCGAGCAGGAGCCGAAGGAATGGTGGGGCGCGCTGATTTCCGGCGTAACGGATCTGTTGACGGGCTTTGATGCGAAGAAGGTTGCGGGCATCGGCGTCGGCGGACAGATGCACGGACTGGTCACGCTCGACGCTCACGACAACGTCATTCGTCCCGCGATCCTCTGGAACGACGGCAGAACCGCCGAAGAAACCGAATGGCTCAATACCGAAATCGGCAAGGAGCGGCTTTCCGCATATACCGGCAACATCGCCTTTGCGGGCTTCACCGCGCCGAAAATCCTGTGGATGCAAAAGCACGAGCCGGAACACTTTGCAAAGATCGACAAGATCATGCTGCCGAAGGACTATCTGAACTACCGGCTGACCGGCGTGCATGCCTGTGATTTCTCCGACGCAAGCGGCATGCTGCTTCTGGATGTACAGCACCGCTGCTGGTCGAAAGAGATGCTCGCTATTTGTGGCGTCAAAGAAACGCAGCTTCCGAAGCTCTTTGAAAGCTATGAGGTCATCGGCACGATCCTGCCCGAGGTTGCGAAAACGCTCGGTCTGCCGGAAACGGTCAAGGTCGTAGCGGGCGCGGGCGACAACGCCGCTGCGGCGGTCGGCACCGGCACGGTCGGCAACGGCGCGTGCAACATTTCGCTCGGCACCTCCGGCACGATCTTTATCAGCTCCGAAGCGTTCGGCGTCGATCCCATGAACGGTCTGCACGCCTTTGCGCACGCGGACGGAACCTGGCATCTGATGGGCTGCATGCTCTCCGCCGCAAGCTGCAACAAATGGTTCTGCGAGGAGATTCTGAAGACGACGGACTTCCCCGCCGAGCAGGTCGGAATGGAACGGAACCTCGGCGAAAACCGCGTATTTTTCCTTCCGTATCTGATGGGCGAGCGCAGCCCGATCAACGATACCGACGCGCGCGGCGCGTTCGTCGGGCTTTCGCTGGATACAACGCGGCGCGACACGGTGCAGGCGGTGCTGGAGGGCGTGGCGTTTGCGATCCGCGACAGCTTTGAGGTCGCAAAGGCGATCGGCGTGGAGATCCCGCGCAGCAAGCTCTGCGGCGGCGGCGCGAAGAGCCCGGTCTGGCGCAAGATCCTGTGCAACGTGCTGAACATCCCGCTCGATCTTCCGCAGACGGAGCAGGGACCGGGTATGGGCGGCGCGATGCTCGCCATGGTCGGCGCGGGGCGGTATCCGGACGTTGTGACCTGCGCAAAGGAACTCGTGCACGTTAAGGAGACGCTGCTGCCCGATCCGGCGCTTGCGGCGAAGTATGAAGAAAAATATCAGATCTTCCGTAAAATCTATCCCAGTCTCAAAGCGTTTTATAAGGAGTGCAAAGCATGAACATTCTTTCGATCACCGATCCGGAATTTATCCCATACGGCAAGGCGCTGGAGGGCTACGATACAACCGAACTGCTTTCGGCCATGAATCGCATTGTGCTGCCGAAAGACGGCGTTGCGTACGAACCGGGCATCGATTCGCTCGAAGCGTGCGCGATCTTTGAAGAACTGCGCGACCGCGCATACGGCGGCATGCCGATCGAACTCGGCATGTGCTGGGGACACAACACCAAGCTGAACTGCCTCGAATACCATCGCGACAGCGAGATCAACATCGGCGCGGAGGATTTCATACTGCTGCTCGCAAAGCAGGACGAGATCGATAACGGCATGCTGGACACGAAAACCGTCAAGGCGTTTCGCGTGCCCAAAGGCGTACCCGTCGAGGTGTATGCCACGACGCTGCACTATGCGCCGTGCCATACGGATGCCCGAAAGGGCTTTCGCGTGGCGGTCGCGCTGCCGAAAGGCACCAATACCGCAAAGCCGGTGTTTACGGCAAAGTGCGAGGAGGACACATGGATGACCGCACGTAACAAGTGGCTGCTTGCCCATCCGGAATCCAATGAAGCAAAGAACGGCGCGCACATCGGTCTGCGCGGCGAGAATATCGACATTTCAAAATAAAAAAGGAGAAAACAAGTATGCAGAACATTCCGGAAGTCAAATTGGGCATCATTGCCGTCAGCCGCGACTGTTTCCCGATCGCGCTGTCCGAACAGAGAAGGAAGAACATCCTGAACGCGTACGCGGGCGAACTCTATGAATGTCCCGTCACGGTAGAAAATGAAACCGACATGCAGAAGGCGGTCAAGGACGTAACAGAACATGGCTGCAACGCTGTGGTCGTGTTCCTCGGCAACTTCGGACCCGAAACGCCGGAAACGCTGATTGCGAAGCACTTCGACGGACCGTGCATGTTCGTCGCGGCGGCGGAGGGCGACGGCGACCTCATCAACGGCAGAGGCGACGCCTACTGCGGCATGCTGAACTGCTCCTATAACCTCGGCATGCGTCACCTTCGTGGCTATATCCCCGAATACCCGGTCGGCACCGCCGGGGATATCGCAAAGATGATCGCGGAATTCGTCCCGATCGCAAGAGCGATCATCGGTGTGAAGAACCTCAAGATCATCACCTTCGGACCGCGCCCGCAGGACTTCTTCGCCTGCAACGCGCCGATCAAGGGCCTTTATGAACTCGGCGTCGAGGTCGAGGAGAACTCCGAGCTGGACCTTCTGGTTTCCTATCGCGCGCACAAGGACGACCCGCGCATTCCCGGCGTCTGTGCCGACATGGCGAAAGAGATGGGCGAGGGCAGGTATTTCCCCGATCTTCTGGCGCGCATGGCGCAGTTTGAACTGACGCTGTTGGACTGGATCGAAGCGCACAAGGGCGATCGCAAGTACGTCGCGCTTGCCGACAAATGCTGGCCCGCGTTCCCGAAGGAGTTCGGCTTTGAGCCGTGCTATGTCAACAGCCGCCTCGCATCCCGCGGGATTCCCGTCGCCTGCGAGGTCGATATCTACGGCGCGCTCTCCGAGTACATCGGCGCCTGCGTGTCGAACGACGCGATCACGCTGCTGGATATCAACAACAGCGTTCCGGCGCAGATGTGGGAGGAGCACATCAGGGGCAAGTTCGATTACACGCTGACCGACACCTTTATGGGCTTCCACTGCGGCAACACGCCGTCGTGCAAGATGTGCGCCGATCGCGCGGTCAAGTATCAGCTGATTCAGAACCGCCTGCTGGAAAACGGCGGCGAGCCGGACTTCACGCGCGGCACGCTCGAGGGTGATATCGCGCCGGGCGAGATCACGTTCTATCGCCTGCAGTGCGACAGCGACGGCGTTCTCCGCAGCTACATCGCCGAGGGCGAGGTGCTTCCGGTTGCAACGACCAGCTTCGGCGGCATCGGCGTTTTCGCAATTCACGAGATGGGCCGGTTCTACCGTCACGTTCTGATTCAGAAGCGTTATCCGCATCACGGCGCGGTCGCGTTCGGTCATTACGGCAAAGCGCTCTTTGAGGTATTCAAGTTCTTCGGCGTACAGGACATTGCCTACAATCAGCCGAAGACGCTTCCGTATCCGACGGAGAACCCCTGGGCGTAAAAACGCGGCGAGCATAGCGAGCCGCATATCGCGCGATTGCGGGAGCAATCGTATATCGCGTTTGTGCAAGTAAACATATCGTGCGGCGTCAGCCGCATATCGCCGCACGCAACTTGGTTGCGGCGATATACCCTTGCGGATGCGATATGCCTGACGGCACGATATACCTGCGGTACGATACCATGAATATGCACCTCTTTTGTCAGGCGATGCTGCCGGACAAAAAGAGGTGCTTTTTCGGTCGCTTTTCCGTATGTAGTATCAAA
>CADAZC010000021.1 GCA_902792295.1 uncultured Eubacteriales bacterium | reverse complement strand
GCTCGCGATCGATACGATCAGCGATATCATCGGCACAAAGGAAGAGGCGACGGCGGAACAGCGGCAGACCGCGTTCGATCAGATGATCCGCGTCGCGCTGTCCATTGCGGAAGCATAAGGAGGCAATATGATCAAACACATCGTTCTGTTCCGGTTTGAGGACCCGAAGGTCAATATTCCGATCGTGCGCGACTCGCTGTACGCGCTCGTCGATAAGATCCCCGAGATCGTTTCGATGCAGATCGGCGAGGACTTCATGCATTCCGGCAGAAGCTACGACATGGCGCTGCTCGTGGATTTCAAGTCGAAGGAAGACCTTGAAATCTACGACAAAAACCCCGATCACCAGAAGGCGCGCGTCTATATCCACGCGCACCGGCTGGATTCTAAAACGGTCGATTTCGAGTATTGATGGGACAATTCAAGGTCGTTTCCCCCTATGAGCCGCAGGGCGATCAGCCGCAGGCGATCGAAACGCTTGTAAAAAGCATCGACGCAGGCAATCCCCTGTCCGTGCTTTTGGGCGTTACGGGAAGCGGAAAAACCTATACGATGGCAAAGGTGATCGAGCGTGTGCAAAAGCCCACGCTCGTGCTTGCGCACAACAAAACGCTCGCCGCGCAGCTCTGTTCCGAGTTCAAGGAGCTGTTTCCCGATTCCGCGGTCGAGTTCTTTGTGTCGTACTACGACTACTATCAGCCGGAGGCGTATCTGCCCGCGAGCGACACCTATATCGAAAAGACGATCGACGTCAACGACGAGATCGACAAGCTGCGCCACTCCGCGACCTGCGCCTTAAACGAGCGAAACGACGTGATCATCGTGGCGTCTCGCTCCGCGAGGGCATGGAAATCGACCGGCGCGACGTGATGCGCCGGCTCATCGAAAACCAGTATCAGCGCAACGACATGGACTTTTCGCGCGGGACGTTCCGCGCGCACGGCGACACGCTCGACGTCTACCCCGTCAACTGGACGGACAAGGCGCTGCGCATCGGCTTTTTCGGCGACGAGATCGAGCGCATTTCGGAGATCAACGTTTTGACCGGCGAGGTCGTTTCCCGCCGCAGTCATGTGGCGATCTTCCCCGCCTCGCACTACGCGACCGGGCAGGAGAAGATGAACAAGGCGCTTCAGGAGATCGAAGCGGACATGGAGGTGCAGGAAAAGATGTTCCTCGACACCAACCGGCCGCTGGAAGCCGAACGCATCCGTTCGCGCGTGCTGCACGACATCGAGATGATGCAGGAGATCGGGTTCTGCAGCGGCATCGAAAACTACTCGCGCTACTTCGACGGGCGGAAACCCGGTGAACCGCCGTTTACGCTTCTCGATTACTTCCCGAAGGATTTTCTGATGTTCATCGACGAAAGCCATGTCACGCTGCCGCAGGTCGGGGGTATGTTCCGCGGCGACCGCGCCAGAAAGGACGCGCTGGTCGAGTACGGCTTCCGTCTGCCGAGCGCAAAGGACAATCGCCCGCTGAAGTTCGACGAGTTCATGGCGCGTGTGCCGCAGATGGTTTGCGTGTCCGCGACGCCCGCGAGCTTTGAAATGAGCCGCGCCGCCGTCGTCGCCGAGCAGATCATCCGCCCGACGGGGCTCGTCGATCCGGAGGTCGCGGTGCGCCCCGTAAAAGGACAGATCGACGACCTTTTAGGCGAAGTGCGCATGCAGGCGGAAAAGGGCTTCCGCACGCTGATTACGACGCTGACGAAGCGCATGGCGGAGGACCTCACCGAATACCTCGACCGCATGGGCGTACGCGTGCGCTATATGCACAGCGACATCGACACGCTGGACCGCATGGAGATCATCCGCGATCTTCGCCTCGGCGAATTCGACGCGCTCGTCGGCATCAATCTTTTACGCGAAGGGCTCGACCTTCCGGAGGTGGGGCTTGTCGCCATTCTCGACGCGGACAAGGAGGGCTTTCTGCGCAGCGAGACCAGCTTGATCCAGACGATCGGCAGAGCCGCCAGAAACGCCGAGGGACGCGTCATCCTCTATGCCGACACGATCACCGCGTCCATGCGCCGCGCCATGGATGAGACCGCCCGCCGCAGGGCGAAGCAGATCGCCTACAACACGGAGCACGGCATCACGCCGAAAACCATTCAGAAAAAGGTCTATGACACGCTGGTCATCTCGCGGCACGAGGAGGAACCGCCCGAACGGCTCACCGAGTATCAGAAGCGCGAGCGCATCGCGATCCTGACGGAACAGATGCAGCAGGCGGCGCGCGAGCTGGAGTTCGAGACCGCGGCAAAGCTCCGCGACGCGATCCTCGCCCTGAAGGGCGAAAAGCCGCAAACCCGCAAGAGCGACCTGAAGCCCGGTCAGATCGGCGCGCACAAGCGCGCAAGAGAAAAGACGCACAAATAGCGGATCGCCGAAAAAGAATAAAGGCAGCAGAGCATCAAAGCTCCGCTGCCTTTTTTGATCAGAAACAGGCCCGGGTTCAGAGCAGACGATACAGCGAAAGGAACGTTTCGGGCGAAAGCGTTTCCGCGCGCGTTTCGGGCGAAATGCCGAGCGCAGAAAGCGCGCCCGCGGCGTTTGCGTATTGTTTCAGATTGTTTTTGATCGTTTTGCGGCGCATGGAAAGAAGCGCGGTGCAGAACGCGAAAATCGCAGCGGGATCGTCCTCCGGCGCGTGCGGTTTTTTCGTCATGCCGACGAAGACCGACTGCACGTCCGGGCTCGGATAAAAGCAGTCCGGCGGGAATGCCGCAAGCGGCTTCGCGTCATAATAAAGCTGTGTCAGAATCGAAAGCGGTCCGTAGTTTTTGTCCCTCGGCGCGGCAAAGAAGCGATCCGCCGCTTCCTTCTGCACCATGCAGTAAAACGACGCCGGCAGCGCCTTCAGAACCGCCGTCGAAAGCGGCGCGGTGATGTAGTACGGCAGATTCCCGACGACCGAAAACGGCTTTTGCACGGCTTTGTAATCGAATTTCAGCGCGTCGCCCGCAATCACCGCAAGATCCGGATCGGCGAGCGATTTTTGAAGATACGCCGCCATCGCTTCGTCCTTTTCGACCGCGGTGAGCGCAACGTTTTTTTCGAGCAGGAGCTCGGTCAATGCGCCGAGACCGGGACCGATCTCGATCACGTTTTTTGCAAGCGTCATCGCTTCGACGCAGGAAGAAAGCCGCTCGCCGTCGATGCAGAAGTTCTGACCGAGGGCGCGGTTCGGGTTTGCGTTCAATTCCGATAATGCTGTTTTGACAAATGCGATGCTTGCTCTCATACGCGCAGTATAGCATAGTTTTCCACGTCCCGCAAGCGTATAACCGCGGCGAAGACGGACATACTGACGGAAAAGAACCGAAAGGAGATGCGCATGATGAAACGATTCTTTTTGATCCCGCTGCTCGTTCTGACGCTGCTGCTTGTCGGCTGCACGTGCTCCGCGCGCGGAAACATTTCGACGCCGACGAAGGCGCCGAGCGCCGCGCCGACCATGACGGCGGCGCCTGTTGTGACGCAGCCGCCCGTTCCGAGCATGATGCCCGAGGATACGGTCGCGCCGGTCATGCCGACCGAGCCGGCGGCGTCGCCGAGCGCAGGCGCAACGGCGGGAAACTGACGCAATCGCTGCGAACAGACGCTTTCGATCGAACGGATCGGAAGCGTTTTTTTTGAAACGATGGAAAACGACCGTTTCCTCCCCTTGCGCCCGCGGCACGAATGCGATATAATTTCCGTGGTCCGATGTGTACGGACCGGACGGAGGATGAATGGGTATGACGCTGCGGGAATTGAAACCGGGACAGACGGCGACCGTGGAAACGGTCGGCGGCGAGGGCGCGCTTCGACAGCATTTTCTGGACATGGGCGTGATCCCGGGCGTGAAAATGACGCTTGTGAAGCTCGCGCCGATGGGCGATCCGATGGAGTTTCTGATCCACGGATACGAGCTGACGCTGCGCGTGGCGGACGCGGAAAAGATCAAGGCGGTGCTTTCGGACACGGAAGCCGTATCGCCGAAAAAACCGGAACGCCGCGCCGCGATCGAGCACCCCGGTCTCGGCGAAACGGGACGGTTCCACATCAAGGAGACCGAAACGCCTTTGAAGAAGGGCACAAAGCTGACCTTCGCGCTGGCGGGAAACCAGAACTGCGGCAAAACGACGCTGTTCAACCAGCTCACCGGCTCGAATCAGCATGTCGGCAACTTCCCGGGCGTGACCGTCGACCGGAAGGGCGGCGAGATCCGCGGCAATCCCGGCACGGAGATTACGGACCTGCCCGGCATCTACTCGCTTTCGCCGTATTCCGATGAGGAACGCGTGTCCCGCCGGTTCATTCTGGACGAAAAGCCCACCGGCATCATCAATATCGTCGACGCGACGAACATCGAACGCAACCTGTACCTCACGATGCAGCTGATGGAGCTGAACGTGCCGATGGTGCTTGCGCTGAACATGATGGACGAGGTCCGCGGCAACGGCGGCTCGATCCGCATCAACGAAATGGAATCGCTCCTCGGCATTCCGGTCATTCCGATCTCTGCGGCGAAGAACGAGGGCGTCGACGAGCTCGTCAGTCACGCGATGCATGTGGCACAGTATCAGGAAAAGCCGACGCGCACCGACTTCTGCGACAGGGATGCGAACGGCGGCGCGGTACACCGGTGCCTGCACGGCATCATGCACCTCATCGAGGACCATGCGGCGGAAGCCGGCATTCCGATCCGCTTTGCGGCAAGCAAGCTCATCGAGGGCGACCCGTACGTGACCGAGGCGCTGAAACTCTCCGAAAACGAGCGCGACATGGTCGAACACATCATCTGTCAGATGGAGGAGGAACGCGGACTGGACCGCGCCGCCGCCATTGCGGATATGCGATTTTCGTTCATTCAAAAGCTGTGCGACGCGGCGGTCGTCAAGCCGAAGGAGAGCAAGGAGCATAAGCGCAGCCGCCGCGTCGACCGCGTTCTCACCGGCAAATACACGGCGATCCCGGTGTTCATCGGCATCATGGGCCTGGTGTTCTTCCTCACGTTCCACGTGATCGGCAAGGCGCTGCAGGACCTGCTCGCCACGGGTATCGACGCGCTGACGAACGTCGTCGACGCCGCGCTGACGTCGTGGAACGTCAGTCCCGTTCTGCATTCGCTGATCATCAAAGGCATCTTTACCGGCATCGGAAGCGTTCTGAGCTTTCTTCCGATCATTCTGGTGCTGTTCTTCTTCCTCTCCCTTCTGGAGGATTCCGGCTATATGGCGCGCGTGGCGTTCGTCATGGATAAGCTGCTCCGCAAAATCGGTCTTTCGGGACGCAGCATCGTGCCGATGCTGATCGGCTTCGGCTGCACCGTGCCGGGCGTCATGGCAAGCCGCACGCTGCCCTCCGCCCGCGACCGAAAACTCACGATCCTTCTGACGCCGTTTATGAGCTGTTCGGCGAAGCTGCCGATCTACGCGTTCTTCTCCGCGGCGTTCTTCCCGAAATACGCCGCGCTCGTGATGATCGGCATGTACGTGCTCGGCATCGTCGTCGGCATCCTCTTCGCGCTTTTGTCGAAGGGCGTGCTGTTCCGCGGCGAGGCGGTCCCGTTCGTCATGGAGCTGCCGAACTACCGTCTGCCCGGCGCGAAAAACGTACTGCGGCTGCTGTGGGACAAGGCGAAAGACTTTCTGGAGCGTGCGTTCACGGTCATTCTCATTGCGACCGTCGTGGTGTGGTTCCTCGAGACCTTCGATTTCCGGCTGAACATCGTAACGAACCAGCACGATTCGATCCTCGCCGTGATCGCAGGCGTGATCGCGCCGATCTTCAAGCCGCTCGGCTTCGGCGACTGGCGCATGTCCACCGCGCTGATCGCGGGCTTTATGGCAAAGGAGAGCGTGGTCGCCACGGTCAACGTGCTGTTCGGTTCGGAAGCGGCGGTGCTCGGCACGCTGACGCCGCTTGCCGCGCTGTCGTTTCTGACGTTCTGCCTCCTGTATACGCCGTGCGTGGCGGCGATCGCCTCGATCCGCCGTGAGCTCGGCAGGGGCTGGTCGGCGCTCGTCGTGCTGTTCCAGTGCGTACTCGCCTGGGTCGTGTCGTTCCTGGTCTATTTCATCGGCGGAGGGTTCCGGCTGTGAGACCGGTCGACTGGATCATTCTGATACTCGTTTTATTGGCGGTCGGAACGGCGGCGTTCTTTGCTCTGCGCCGGAAAAAGCGCGGCGGAGCATGCTGCGGCGACTGCGCGGCGTGCGGAAAAACCTGTTCCGAAAAAAGGGCTGACAAATAACGGAAACCGTGCTATACTGTTGCAATCACGGAAAGGAGGAAGCGATATGAAACGGAAAAGCGACACGCTCGTTCGTGTGATCACCGGCGTTGCGCTGCTTTCATGCCTTGCCGCATGCGTCCTCCTCGGACCCGTTACGCGGCTCTGCTTCTTCTATGCCGTGGTCTGGTTCTGCGCGCGAGAGATGTCCGACGCATTGAACCGCATGGGCTTTGTGACCTCGCCGTGGATCGCGCGCGTGCTTGCGCTTGTCCTGTGCGTGCTGTTTTATTGTAAAGACGAAACCGCGTTCTATATCACCGCGGGCGGTATCGTGATCATGCTCGCGCTGCTGGGCGCGTTGTTCAAAAAGACCTCCATGCGCGACGTGCTCGGCTCCTGCATCGTCTGTCTGTATCCGACGCTGTTCATCCTCGGCTACGCATACCTTTCCGTGCAGTCGGACGCGGTCTTCTACCCCGTGCTTCTGATCACGCTGTTTGCCGCGGCGGGCTGCGATATGTTCGCGTACTTTTTCGGACGCGCGTTCGGCCGTCACAAGCTCTGCCCGTCGATCAGTCCGCATAAGACGGTCGAGGGCGCAGTCTCCGGCTCGCTGCTCGGCTCCGCATTGGGACTGCTCGCGTGGGTGATCCTTAAGGACGTCGCGCCGATCCCGTGGTATGTGTACCTCGTCACGTCGTTCTTCTGCACGATCGCGGGACAGTTCGGCGATCTGTGCGCCTCCATGATCAAGCGGCAGGCGGGCATCAAGGACTTCTCCGATCTGCTGCCGGGGCACGGCGGTTTCATCGATCGCATCGACAGCTTCTGCTTCGCCCTTCCGGTCGCGTTCTTTGCCGTGATCCTGTTCCATTCGGTCCGCTGAAGCGCTTTCAACCGGCCGGTTTCCTGCTCCCGTTCCGGGAGTTTTTTGTTTTCGGCACGAATACGCGCGAATTGCGGACGGCGATGTATACTTGCAATCCGCAGATGCGTATGATACACTAAACAGGCATTGCGGGAAGAAGGGAGCAAAGCGCATGAAACGGATTCTTTTGTGGGTCGGCGTTGCAGTCGGCACGGCGGCGATCGGCGCGGTGCTGATCCTGATCTATACGACCTGCTTCTTTAAAAACCACGAGTTCTCGGCGGCGACGTGCACCGAGCCCGAGATCTGTTCGCGCTGCGGCGAAACGCGCGGCGAACCGCTGGGACACGTTTACAGCACCGAGACCTGCACCGAACCGTCGGTGTGCGTGCGCTGCGGCGAACTGCACAAGGAGCCGCTCGGACACGTTTATCTTCCCGCGACCTGCACCGAACCCGAGATCTGCGCCCGCTGCGGCGAACCGCACGGCGAACCGCTCGGACACACAATGAAGGACGCCACCTATCAGACGCCCGCGACGTGCACGCGCTGCGGCTTTACAGAGGGCGAACCGCTGCCGCCCGCGCTTGCGGGAAAAACACCGAACGAAATGGAAGTCGGCGTGCCCGTGCCGTATACGACCGCATCCTACGAGGACAGCGACCTCGACGTGACCGGCACCGCGGAGATCGCGGACTACCGCGTGATCGAAGGCGACGGGATCTTTCCCGCCCGCGAGGGTTATGAATGGCACATCGTGAAGATCCGTCTGGTGTTTTCGGGCGACGACGCGAAAAAGAACGGCGCGCAGGCGGCGTGGACCTACGGCGATTACTACATCGTCGACGACGCAATGTCCGCCCGCGAGGACGAAGAGGGCTTCCGCACGTTTGCCGCGGACTGGTACGGAACGCGCGTGAAATGCTGGCAAAAGGCGGGCGAAACGTTCGAAAACGACTGGTACGACCGCGAACTGCGCTTTACCTGGGAGGAGGGCGTGCTGGTCCCGAAGGGCTACGACGGCGTGCTGCTGATCCTCTGCAACTACCGCCTTGTCAAAGACGCGACGCGGCTGTATCTTCCCGCAAGCGACGTGCTCGACGAACACGCGCTCGTGTTCCGGATGAAATAACGAAAACGGCTGTGCGCCCGGTGTTCTTCGCCGGGCTTTTTTATGTTCTGACGCGGATCAGAAGGTCCACGCCGTCGTCGCGGCGGGTTTCGATGAGATCGGCGGTCACGCCGGAACCCTCGAGCTGGTCGATGCAGTCCTTGACGCTGTTCACAAACAGACGGCAGTCCCGTGAAAAGCGCAGGATGCGCATCGGCGCCGCGCCGGGCGTTTTCGTCAGCGAATCGACGAGCCGTTCCGCCGCGGGACCGGTCATCTTCCGCCGCTCGATGAGGTCCAGCGCCTGCTGCTGCCGCTCGGTATCGCTGAGCCGCAGCAGCGCGCGGGCGTGGCGCTCGGACAGCCCGCCGGCACGCAGGCGCGCGCACGTTTCCTTCGGGAGCTTTATGAGCCGCAGACGGTTTTCAAGGTACGGATCGTTCTTGCCGAGCAGCGTCGAGAGCTTTTCCTCCGTCATCGCACCGCCGTTCAGAAGCGCGTTTAGCCGCTCCGCCTCCTCCAGAAAATGCAGCGGACGACGCTGGAGGTTTTCACTTAACGCCATCACGGCGCACCGCTCCTCCCCCGCCTGCACGACGATGCACGGGATCTCCCTGTGTCCGAGAAGCTTGCAGGCGCGAAGCCGCCGTTCGCCCGCGATCAGCTCGTAGCCCTCCGGGAGCTTCCGCACCACGATCGGCTGAATGAGTCCGATCTGCGCGATGCTGATCATAAGCTCGGACAGAGCCGCGCGGTCGATGTTCTTTCGAAGCCGGTTCGGCACGGTTTTGATCTCCTCGACGGGCAGAAGCAGAAGCCGGCGGTCCGGATCCCGCTTCGGCGGCATGTTCAAAAGACCTTCCTGAAACGAATACAGCATATGCGCCTCCTTTCCGACCGACAGCATACGCCGCGGCGCATGTCGAAAGAAAGGCACCGGACAAAGGTCGAAGAAAAGCGGCACGATTCGTTCGGAAATCTTCGCAAAAAGGTTGCAAAAAAACGGTTGCAAAATCAAAAACATTTGTTATAATGAGGATGGAATCTAATTGAGGAGGATCAAACAATGGCATACAAAATTACGGATGAATGCATTTCCTGCGGCGCATGTGCGGCAGAGTGCCCGGTAGAAGCAATTTCCGAGGGCGACGGCAAGTACGAAATCAACCCCGATCTGTGCATCGAGTGCGGCAACTGCGCAGAGGTTTGCCCGATGGGCGCACCGAAAGCGGAATAATCAAAACGAACGAAAAGCGGCTCTCCGGAGCCGTTTTTTTGTTGCGAAAAAGCGCGGAATATGCTACCATAACGGTATGAAACCGCTGACGGAACAAGAACGGAACACCGCAAAAGCACTGCTCTTTTCCTGCACGGAGATCCTCCCGGAGGGATTCCGGATCGACCTCTCGAAGGATCCCGCGGGATGGGCGGCGCTTTGCCGTGAAACCGGCTCGAAACCGCTGTGCGCGTTTCTTTCCGAAGCGCTTTCGGAGGCGTACAAAGCGCGGTTTTCGGAGGCGTTCCTCTTTTCCGAGCGCTGCATGACGTTTGAGATCAAATATCATCTGAACGCATATCTTTGCGTGAAGGGGCTCCGGCATGTGCGGCACGTTTCGACGCTGCTGTTTCCGAAAACGATCCTCGACCGCGCCTGCCGCTCGATCGAGATCGATACGACGGACGTATACAAGCTCAGCCAGCGGCTTGCGTTCCGGTACTTTTTCGGCATCCGCGAGACGTATCGAAAGACCGGCCGCGACCCGTACGCGGTCGGGATCGGGCGCCGGATGCTGCGCGTGCCGTTCTGCCGGCTGTTCGGACGGCGTTGATTGCAATCCGCCGCCGGTTATGGTATGATACTGATTTGAAGAAGGGAGCAAATCCATGGAGCAGGGAAACAAAAACGGAAAGCTTGCGGGGCTGATCCTGGCGATCGTTGCGATCGTCGTGATCGTCGCGCTTTTCGGTTCGCTTTGCACCTGCTTCTGCACCGTCGGCGCATGCTTTAAGCCGGACGGCTGCGCGAACGATCTGCTGCCGGATATCGACGAACCGGTCGTCTTCGATACGCCCGCAGCGACGCCGACCGAAGCGCCCGTGACGCCCGAACCGACCGAACCGAGCGGCGCCGTTTCTCCGCTCGACTGGGACGGACAGCAGTCCGCCGAGGTCGTGAATCCCGCGGCGTGGGTCCGTGAAAAGAAGGTGCAGCTCAAAAACGACGGCACGGACACCGTGACGGTCCTCGTGCTGATGAACGGCTCGGACCTTGAATCCGAATATCAGGAGGCGACCGAAGACCTCCGGGAAATGGTCCGCGCCGAAAAGAGCGATCGCGTCAACATCCTTGTGGAGACCGTCGGCACGCGGAAATGGGACCCGTATTTCGGCATTTCCTCGCGCCGCGCCGAGCGGTACCGCGTAACGAACAAAGGGCTGACGCTCGTTGACGATTCGCTCGGGCAGCTCGACACGACCGACCCTTCGACACTTTCCGATTTCATCCGCTGGGGCGAACAGAACTTCCCCGCCGACCGCTATATCCTGCTTCTGTGGGACCACGGCGGCGGTCCGGTCTACGGCTTCGGCTACGACGAGCTTCAGCCGTACACGGCGGCGCTGACCATCGACGAAATGCAGCTGGCGTTGAGAGACGGCGGCGTGTATTTCGATCTCATCGGCATGGACTGCTGTCTCATGTCGTCGCTCGAGGTCTGCTGCGCGCTGTATGATTACTGCGATTACACCCTCCTTTCCGAGGACTTTGAGCCGTCGTGCGGGTGGTCGCACAGCGAATGGCTGACCGCGCTTGCAAAGGATCCCGCGATCCCGACGCAGGCGCTTGCGAAAACCGCGATCGACGCGTCCGTGAAGGCGGCGGAACGAAACAGCCGGACCGACGGCGGGCTGACGCTTGCCCTGATCGACGAGGCGTACGTTGCCCTGCTCTATCCCGCATGGGCGGAGTTCGCGTATGAGAATGAAGCGACGCTGCTCGCCGCGAATTACAGCCAGCTGCGGCAGTCGACCGGCCGCGCGCATCCGCGGACGGTCGGCGCGTGGACGAACGGAAACGACGCCACGCTCGACGATTACTGCATCACCGACATCCTGTCGCTTGCCGAAAACATCCCCTCCGGCGCGTCCGACGCGCTGCGCGCCGCGCTGAATCAAGCGATCGCATACTTCGGCGCAACGAAGGACGAAACGACGCTGTCCGGACTGTCGGTGACGCTGCCCTACGGCGACGCCGACCTATACAGCGAGCTTCGACGCGTGTTCCTGAACGCGGGCATCGACGCGGATTACGTTGCCTGGCTCAGGAAGTTCGTCTCCGTTGAGACCGAGACCGGCTTCTTCGATTTCGGCGGCTGGAGCGGTTGGGGGGACTATTCCGGCGGCTATGACTGGGGAGACTGGTTCGATCTGTTCGGCGGATCGAACGGATGGGACGATTGGACTGCCGGCGGCTTCACCCTGGAGGATATCTTCGGTCGGCTGCTCGGCGAATGAAAGGAACCGATATGAAACGATTATTGCTGATTCTTGCGGCGTGCCTGCTGCTTTTGACGCTCGCCTGCGCAA
Organism: uncultured Eubacteriales bacterium; assembly: GCA_902792295.1. Lineage (GTDB taxonomy): Bacteria > Bacillota > Clostridia > Christensenellales > CAG-138 > UBA3792. The sequence goes on along the minus strand of CADAZC010000021.1, from coordinate 42,638 downwards.
AAGCACCCGCATCCGAACCGGAGGAAACGCCCGCCGTCTCCGTGCCGGAAACAATCGACGTCAAGCTGACGCTGCCGCTCGGCACGCGCGACGACGTGACAAAAGCGCTGCCCGCCTACACCGCGGGATTTTCCGCGCGCTCCGGCGACGCGCTGACCTTCTCCGCGTCGAGCACCGATCCCGCCGTTGCGGAAGCGATCCTTTCGGACGACGGCACGCTGTTCGTGATCGCGCACGGCACAGGCGAAACGAAGCTTTCCGTGAAGGCGGCGACGGCATCCGGCAAGGAAGCCGCATCGACCGTTTAGCCGGAGCCCCGGACAACACCGAAAACGACAAACCCGAAAGGAGTTAACCTATGATCCAGGAAACCGTTGAACGCTATCGCGCATACCTTGAAAAGCTCCGCGCCTATGAGCACGCGATGGGGCTGATGAGCTACGACATGAACACCGTGATGCCGAAAGGCGCGGGCCCGATCGTCGGCGACACGTTCGGCGTTCTCTCCGAAGTGATGTACGATATGGTTACCTCGCCCGAGACCGAAGCGATGCAGCGGGAAATCCTCGAACACCGCAGCGAGGTCGATCCCGTCATTGTCCGCACCGCGGAGCTTGCCATGGAGGAGCGCGCACGCATCGCCTGCATCCCGAAGGACGAGTATGTGCAGTACACGATCGACCAGACGACCGCCGACCAGGTATGGCACGAAGCGAAGCTCAAGAGCGATTTCCCGATGTTCCTGCCGCATCTCGAAAAACTGGTCGCGGCGAACAAGCGGTTCGCAAAGTATTACAAACCCGACGCGCCGGTCTACGACACGATGCTCGACGCGTACGAAAAAGGGCTGAACACCGAAACGCTCGACCGGTTCTTCAAAACCGTGCGCGAACGGCTCGTGCCCGTGATCGCGAAGATCAAAGATCAGCCGAACGTCGATTTTCTGCACCGGCACTATCCGGTCGCCGATCAGCGCGTGTTTTCGGACTACCTGATGGACGTTCTGGGGCTCGACAAAAACCACTGCATCATCGGCGAAACCGAACACCCGTTCACCACGGAGTTCACGAAATACGACGTGCGCATCACCACGCACTACCATGAGGATGCGGTGGAGGCATCGATGTACAGCGTCATCCATGAGGGCGGACACGCGACCTATGAGCGCAACATTGCCGATGAGATCGCGCGGCTTCCGATCGGCTGCGGCGTTTCGATGAGCGTGCATGAAAGCCAGTCGCGCTTCTTCGAGAACATCATCGGCAGAAGCGAGCCGTTCATCGAGGCGATCTTCCCGAAGATGCGGGAGATCTTCCCCGAGCAGCTCTCCGGCGTCACGGCGCACGAATTCTATGTGGCGGTCAACAAGGCGGAACCGTCGCTCATCCGCACCGAGGCGGACGAACTGACCTATTCGCTGCACGTGATGATCCGCTACGAGCTCGAAAAGCGGCTCTTTAACGGCGATCTCGAGCCGAAGGACCTCCCGAAAGAGTGGAACCGGCTCTATAAAGAATACCTCGGCGTCGACGTTCCCGACGACCGCCGCGGCGTTCTGCAGGACTCGCATTGGGCAAGCGGACTGTTCGGTTACTTCCCCTCCTACGCACTCGGCAGCGCATACGGCGCGCAGCTCATCAAGCGCATGGAGCAGGAGATCGACGTCTGGGGCAACGTGAAAAAAGGCAATCTCAAACCAATCGTGGACTGGCTGACCGAGCATATCTATCGCTTCGGCTGCATGAAGGAGCCGGGCAAGCTGATGGAGGAAGCGTTCGGCGCGCCGTTCGACCCGACGTATTACACGGATTACCTGACCGAAAAGTATACGACGCTGTACGGGCTTATCTGAAGACAGACAAAAAGAGGAGATCGGATCGATCTCCTCTTTTTTTGTTCAAAAGCTTCTGTAGATCGCGAGGATCAGCGCGTCGGCTTCGTTCAGAAGCCCCTGCTTCATGCGGGCGTTGATCTCCGCAAAAGCGGCGACGGCGTTTTTCAGCCGGTCCAGCGGAAACTTCTGCGCGTTTTTGATCGTCATTTCCGCCGCCTTCGGACTGCCGCCGAGCGTCTTCAGAATCTCCGGACGCGGACGCTTGTCTTCGAGCAGTTCTTTGGCGATCAGCATTTGCTTCAAACGTCCTTCGAGGAATGACGCGACGCGCAGCGGGTTTTCCTTGCCGTCCTTGATCGCTTCGGTCAGCATACGCATCGCGGTCTTTTTATTCCCCGCAAGCAGCGCGTTCAGCATCGGAAAAACCTCGTATTCGACCGACGGCGTGACGATGAATCGCAGTACGTCCCGCGTGATCGCACCGCCGTTTCCGACGTAATCGCAAAGCTTCGACACCTCGTTTTCGAGCCGGTACGCGTCGGTGCCGACCATGTTCACCAGCTCGTACGCCTCCGGCCGGTCAAGCCGCACCCCGCGCCGCGCACACAGGATCGAAACCATGTTCTGCGCGCGATCCTCCGTGAGCGCGTCGAACGACACCAGCCGGTCCTTTTCCGAAAAGAGCTTCGAAAACGGCGTTTCCTTTCCTTTTCCGCGGCGCACGAACAGCACGATGCCGTCCTCCGGACGGAACAGCGCGTCCGTCGCCTTGCGCTGTTCAAGCGCGTCAAAGAGCTCCGCGTCGTCGAACTCGGTAAACACCGTGACGCACAGCGCGTCGAACACCGGCACGGCATGCACGGCGTCGAGCACGGCGGAGACGTCCGGCTCCTTCAGCCGCTTGAGGTTCAGGTCCGTAAAGCCGGGGTCCAGAAGCGCCGTGATCCGGTCGATCGCCTGCTGCTTCAAAAGCTCCTCCGTGCCCTCCAGAAGGTATGCGCCGGACAGCGTCTTTGCGTTTGTGCGATTGTAAAGCTCTTTCTCGGTCATGTTTGTATTGTATCACAGAAAAATCTTTGACACAACCGGAAAATACCCCTTGCAAACAGGGAAAAGATGTGATATAGTACGAAAGCTAACGGTCCTTCTTGCCTTCAAAAGAAGGCCACAAGTCCACAAGGAGGTGAAACACATGAATCAGTACGAAGTTTTGTACGTGATCACGCCCGAACTTGATGAGGAAGCGGATAAGGTCGTCATGGATAAGTTTGCCGACATTATCACTGCAAACGGCGGCGAGATCGAGAAGACCGAGGTATGGGGCAAGCGTCGCCTGGCATACCCGATCGACTACAAGACCGAGGGCTATTATGTTCTGGTCGTTTTCAGCGCGAATCCGGAACTGCCCCGTGAGCTGGAGCGCAACATGCGCAACGATGAACGGCTCATGCGCTACATGGTCACTCGCAAGGAAGCATAAGAACCAAAGTAACAGCACGAAAGAACGGAGGAATTTGAAAGCATGAATAAGATTACTTTGATCGGCAACCTGACCCACGACCCCGAAGTGCGCAGCACGCCCAGCGGCGTGACCATCTGCACCTTCACCATCGCCGTCAACCGGCGCTTCGCAAACCAGAGCGGTGAAAAGCAAACCGACTTTTTCCGCATCAACGCCTGGCGGCAGCTGGGCGACACCTGCGCGCGTTACCTGCAAAAGGGACGCAAAGTCGCCGTCGTCGGCGAACTGCAGGCGCGGACCTACGAAGCGAAGGACGGCACCACCCGTATGTCGCTTGACGTCTCGGCAGATGAAGTCGAGTTCCTGACGCCCAAAGCGGCGGATGATTCCGGCAGCGGTTATTCCGCACCGCGTCCGCAGGCGCCCGCGCAGGATCTTGCCGGATTCACGGACATCAATTCCGACGACTTACCGTTTTAATCATCAATATTTAGGAGGCATCACATGGAAGATCGTAAACTGCGTCCCCGTCGTCCGAGAAGCAGACGCAAAGTTTGCCGTTTCTGCGTTGAGAAGGCCACATCCATCGATTATAAGGACATCAAAAAGCTGCAGGGCTTCGCCGTATGTCCGGCGTGTGCGCCGAGCATCAGCGCGATCTCGCGGTCGCGATCAAGCGCGCGCGGATCATGGCTCTGCTGCCCTACTGCGCAGAGTAAGAACCAATCAGTCACAACAAGACCGCTTAGCACGGAACCCGAAAGGGTTCCGTTTTTTGCGCAAAAAAACGGTCTGTTGAAACGATGTTTCAACAGACCGAGCAGGCCGTCAAGAATGGTATCTGATGCCGCGTTCTTCGCCCTGAGCTATACCGACGTATGCGAAAGGGCGAAAACACGGCTGATTTGCGGCGAACGAAATAAAAGAAAAGGACGCGCCGCGTCCTTTTTTCATCACAGAATATGCCTTTTTTCTTTCGCCGCAAATGATCTGATGCCGTTATGGGCGGCCGCATGCGTTAGCCCGTAAACGGGTTGTCCTGATGCGGCATCGGCGTGGAGACCGGCTGCTGTTCGTACGAGTCGTCGCTCGGCTGCTCCTCCGGCGGCGCGCTCGGCGCACCGTCCGGCGATGGCGTCGTGGGCGCAAAGGACGCCGGCGCGAGCGTCGGAAGCATGTAGCCCGGTTCATAGGGCGAAATGTTGACGCCGCCTTTGCTGTACAGATAGATCGTCGCGGTGGTTTTGCCGCTGCGGATGAACGCGGACGCCTCGTCCATGATCTCCGTCCAGTGCTTCTGCAAAAGCATGAGCTTCGTTTCGAGGTTTGAGGTGTCCCCGACCTCGATCGTGTACGGCGCGCCTTCGACGTACATGCGGATCTGCATCAGCTCCGTCATGTCGATGCGGTTGATGCGCGGGGTGCGTTCGAGAATGCCCAGCTCCTTGAGCTTTACGAGCAGCCGGATCAGCGCGGCAACCTGAATGTCGCTTGCGTCGCCGAGCCGCGCGCCGTTGACCGCGCTGGAAATGCTCATGCCGTCGGCGATCAGAAGACCGTTCGTCGTCTCCGCCGCCGCATTCAGCACCGTGCCGTTTTCGTCGATGATTGCCAGATACTCGTTCTGCGGACCCCAGCGGACGCACGCCGCCTCGTCACGTTTGCTCACCGTGACGGTGATCGTGGACGGGAATGCGTACCGGACGGTCGCATCGAGATAGGTATCCGTTTCGCGGATATGCTTTTCGACGTCGCGCGTGCTGATGAAAAGCGCGCTGCGTTTGCCGATCTTGGAGCTCAAACCGGACAGTTCGACGATCTGCTGTGCGGTATAGCCCTCCGGCACGAACGGCACGTTCACCTTCTGCAAGCGCGTCACAAACCATGTGAGCCCCAGAAGCACCGCCGCCGCGATCACACCCAGCACCACGGTCGAAAGACTGCGCTGCCGCAGTTTGCGGCGTTCCGCCTTTCGCAATGCCGCCTTTTTCGCCTCTTCGCGGGCGCGTTTTTTGGCGCGCGCCTCGCTCCGTGCGCGGGCGTCGTCGTACTCGCGCTTCGCGACGGTCTCGTTTTCGATGACGGTGGTGGTCGCCTTCGGCGCGTTTTTGCGCTTGCCGTACCGTGCTTTCTTTTTTCCGATGCGGCGTCCGTACCGGTCAAAGCGAAACTCGGGCGTGTCGGTTTTTTTATCCGATCCGTCCGTCTTTTCGGGCTTGTCCGGTTCGTCGGGTGAAAGCGCTTCCTCGTCCGCGTCGTCCGGCTCGACCGTTTCGTCGTCCGGCTCCTCGTCCGGCTCGACCGTTTCGTCGTCCGGCTCCTCGTCCGGCTCGTCGTACGGCTCGTCCGGTCCGAACAGGTCGATCGTTTCCCGATCCCTGCCCGCGTCGTCGTCAAACAGGAAGCTCGCCCGTTCGTCACGCTTGTTCTTCTTCGCCAATGCCTTTTTCCTTTCGTGTGATCGTCCCGCCCAGGGACGCGATTACGCTGTCCATTCGTTCATAGCCGCGTTCGATCCGCTCCGCATATTGAATCTGCGTTTCGCCCTCCGCCGAGAGCCCCGCAAGCACGAGCGCCGCGCCGCCGCGCAGATCGTGCGCCGTTACGCTTGCGCCGTGGAACTTCTCCACGCCGGAGATGATCGCCGTGCGGTCGAGGATGCGGTTCTGCGCACCCATCTTTTTCAATTCCTGCGCGTGCTTGAAACGGCTTTCAAACACGTTCTCCGTGAGCACCGAAGTCCCGTCCGCCCGCGACAGCAGACTGAAAAGCTGCGGCTGCAGATCGGTGGGAAACCCCGGGTACGGGCGCGTTTCGGTAAAGCCGACCGCGCCGATACGATCCTTTGCGCGTACGCGCACCGAATCGTCTTTTTTCGTGACCTCGCACCCGCATTCCGAAAGCTTAAAGAGCAGCGTATCGACGGTTTCCGGCTGCGTGCCGGTCACCGTGACGTCGCCGCCGGTGATTGCCGCGCCGACGAGGTACGTCCCCGCCGCGATACGGTCCGGCATGATGCGGTAGCTCGTACCGTGCCCTCTTTTCACACCGTCGATCGTGATCGTCGGCGTGCCCGCGCCGTGCACACGGAACCCGCAGGCGCACAGAAACTGCTGCAGATCGACGATCTCCGGTTCGCACGCCGCGTTGCGGATCGTCGTCGTGCCTTTTGCGCGGCATGCGGCGAGCATGATGTTTTCGGTCGCGCCGACGCTCGGATAGCTCAAATCGACGGTTGCGCCTTTTAAGCTGCCGCCCGTACAGCGGATGCGTCCGCCCTTTTCCTCGATGCCGGCGTTCAGCCGCCGGAGCCCCTCAAGATGCAGGTCGATCGGGCGATTGCCGATCTCGCAGCCGCCGGGGTACGGGGCGTCCGCTTCCGAAAACCTTGAAAGCACGGAGCCGAGCAGGAAGATCGAGGAACGCAGTTCGCCGGAAAGCGCCGTCGGCAGCACGAAACGGTTTGCCGTGCGGCTGTCTGCGATCAGCGCGTCCCCCTCCCGCTTCACCGTGCAGCCGAGCGATTCAAGGATCCGGATCATGTTTTCCGCATCCCGGATCACCGGGCAGTTCAGAAGTCTTACGGGTTCTTCCACGAGCAGCGTTGCCGCAAGAATCGGCAGCGCCGCGTTCTTCGATCCCTGGACCGAAACCGTTCCCTCAAGAACGGCGCCGCCGCGCACAAGCCAGTTTGACATCTTCAAAGTCCCTTCCGCATGATACCACATCTTATGCGGTGCGGAAAAGGAATGTGCTTAGGTTCGCGGGTTCAGGTCGCGCGAGATGCTCAAAAGAAGTCCCATTGCGGACAGGAAGACGATGAGCGACGTGCCCCCCGCCGATATGAACGGCAGCGACTGTCCCGTCGTGGGCAAAAGTCCCGTGACGACGCCGATGTTGACGAACACCTGGAACCCGAAAACGATCGAAATACCGGCGGCGAGCAAGCTTCCGAACCGGTCGCGGCAGCGCATGGAAATCACGATGCCGCGGAACACGATCCACGCGTACATCAGAATCACGACGAGCCCGCCGAAGAAGCCGAACTCCTCGCACAGGATCGCAAAGATGAAGTCCGATTCGCCGTAGGTCATATACAGGAGCTTCTGATAGCTGTTGTTCAGACCCTTTCCGAAGAACCCGCCGGAACCGATCGCGTAGTACGACTGCAAAAGCTGATAGCCGCTGCCGAGCGGGTCGGTTTCGGGGTTGGAAAACGAGGTCATGCGCGCCACGCGGTACGGCTGCGCGAATGCGAGTACGAACACCGCGATGACCGCCAGAATACCGAGAATGATCAGCTGTTTGAGGTCGCAGCCGCCGAGATACAGCAGAACGACGCCGATGAAGCCGATGATGACCGCCATGGACATATTCGGCTGCAGCATGACGAGACCCGCGATAAAGCCGATCGCGATCAGCATGGGCAGCATGCCGAAGCGGAACGTGTGCATCTCATTCTTGTGCCGCGACATGTACGAGCACATGAAGATCATCAGACCGAACTTTGCAAGCTCGCTCGGCTGAATCGAGATACCGGCGATGTCCAGCCAGCGCTTGCCGCCGTTTAAGTCCTTGCCCCACAAAAGCACCGCGATCAGCATCAGGATCGACGCCGCAAGGAACACCGAGCGCAGGCGCTCGATGACGTTGTAGTCGATCATCGAAACCAGCAGCATGACCGGATAGCCGATCATCAGGTACAGAAGCTGACGCTTGAGGTAATAGAAGCTGTCGTTGCCGGCGCCGGAATAATGCTGCGCGTAGTAATAGCTGGCGGAAAAGATCATGACGAGGCCGAACGCACAGAGCGCGGAAACCACCAGCAGGATGGAAAAGTCCATCTTGCCGCGCGTCAGCCGCAGACTCTTGATGCGCTTGAATACCGATTCTTTTTTCGCCTTCTGTTCCGCCATGATTCCTCCGGTTTATTCGTATGCGCGCGCGATCTCCTTGAATACTCTTCCGCGCGTTTCGTAGTTGTCAAACATATCCCAGCTTGCGCAGGCGGGGCTCAAGAGCACACAGTCGCCCGGCTCCGCAAGGTTATGCGCCTTGTCCACCGCGTCGCGGAACGTTTCCGCCGTATGCATGAGATGCTCATAGCCGTGCGCTTTTGCGCAGTCCAGAATCTGTTTTTTCGTATCGCCGAGCACAACGCACGCCTTGACGATCGGCGTGAACGCGTCGAACAGCTCATCGAAGCCGATGTGCTTGTCGTAGCCGCCCAGGAGCAGCACGGTCGGCTTTTTCATCGCCTCGATCGCGCGGATCGTGCTTGCGGGATTCGTGCCCTTCGAATCGTTGATGTAATCGACGCCCTGCTTCGTGCAGACATACTCGATGCGGTGCTCGACGCCCGCAAAGGTGCGGAAGACCTCGCGGATCGTTTCCGGCGCGATCCCCTGCGAAAGTCCCAGAAGCGCGCAGAGCATGGCGTTTTCGAGGTTGTGCGCGCCGGGAATGCGGATCTCGTCGGCGGGCATCAGCTCGCGCTCCTCGCCGTTCATGCGGTACACGAGGATGCCGTCGCGCACGAACATGCCGTTTTCGACCTCGGTCTTGCGCGAGAAGTACAGCACGTGCGCCGGCGTTCTCTTTGCAAAGCCGCGGACCGTTTCGTCGTCCCAGTTCAGCACCGCGTAATCGTCCGCGGTCTGATTGTCGAGGATCTTCGCCTTCGCTTCGATGTAGTTTTCCATCGTGCCGAAGTGGTCGAGATGGTCCGGCGTGATGTTGCACACGCCCGCCGCCTTCGCGTGGAAGCGAACGTTGCCTTCGAGCTGCAGCGCAGCGGTCTCCGCCACGACGACGTCGCCGGGCTTCGTTTCGAGCGCATGCGCCGAGATCGCGACGCCGATGTTGCCGAGCACAAAGGTCTTTCTGCCCGCCGCCTTGAAGAGTTCGCCGGTCAAGGCCGTGCAGGTCGTTTTGCCGTTGGTGCCGGTGACGCAGACGAAGTCCGCCTTCGAATAGCGGTAGCCGAGCTCGATCTCGGAGATGACCTCGATGCCGCGGCGCTTTGCTTCGACGATGAAGTTGCGCGTCATCGGAATGATGGGACTCGGGATCAGAAGATCCACGCCGTCCAGAAGATCCATCGGGTTCGCGCCGAGCTTGACCTCATATGCAATGCCCGAAAGCTGCTCAAAGAGCCCCTTGATTTCGGGCTTCATATCGTTGACGATGATGCGGTAATTGTCCTGATACAGAAGACGCGCCGCGGCGATGCCGCTCTTTGCCATGCCGACGATCAGCGCCGTTTTTTGCTTTGCCATACCCTTCCTCCTTACTTGCAGAACCAGAAGATCATGAGCGCGCACGCGCTTGCGATCGCGGTCACCACGGTATACATCGAAACGATCTTCGTTTCCGGCGTACCGCCGAGCTCAAAGTGATGATGCAGCGGCGCCATGCGGAAGATGCGCTTTTTGCGGAGCTTATAGGAGCCGACCTGCAGAATGACCGACACGGACGTCACCACATACAGGATACCCATCAGCGGCAGAAGCAGCGAGGTGCGGGTGAGAAGCGCCATTGCAGCGACCGCACCGCCGAGCGTGAACGCGCCGAGATCGCCCATGAAAACTTTTGCGGGATAGGTGTTGTGCACCAGGAATCCCATGCAGCCGCCCGCGACGGCGAATGCGAACACCGCGATCCCCGAAAGCCCTTCGAGCGTTTCGGCGGCGGCGACGGCGGCTTCGCCCTGCATCGAAGCGGACGGGTAGGTCAGAACATAGAGAATGACCATGATGCCGCTTGCGAGCGAATAAACCGACGTGACGGAACTGCTTAACCCGTCCAGACCGTCGATCAGGTTGACCGAGTTGACCGTCGCGATGATCACGAACATCGCAAACGGAATATAGAAGACGCCGAGGTCGAGCTTATCGAACCAGAGCGTGCTGCCCACCGACGGGTGGAAGTACAGCGCAAGCGCGAACCCGAGCGCCAGAACGAACTGCGCAACGATTTTCTGCCACGCGCGAAGTCCCAGCGAACGCTTCTTGACGATCTTGATAAAATCGTCCAGAAACCCGATCAGCCCGAACAGCACCGTGAAGAGCAGCGCCCAGACCGCAAGCGAATAGTTCCTGTGCGCAAAGATCAGCGTTGCCGCGACGACCGCAATGAGGATCATCACGCCGCCCATCGTGGGCGTGTTCTGCTTTTTCAAGTGCGTCTTCGGTCCGTCGTCGCGCACGTTCTGTCCGAACTTCAGCCGGTGCAGAATCGGAATGACGAGCGGTCCCAGCAGCGCCGCGACGCCGAACGCGACGAGCAGCGCAAGCAGTGAATTCAGTACGATGGTTTCCATACTCCGTCCCCTTTTAATCCTTCAGGATCTCTTCCACGATCTCGCGGTCGTCAAAATGATGCTTGACGCCGTTGATCTCCTGATAATTTTCATGCCCCTTGCCCGCGATGACGAGGATGTCGTCCGGCTCAAGGATCGAAAGCGCGTATGCGATCGCCTCCCTGCGGTTGACGATCGAGACGAACGGCGTGCCGCTCTTCTGCACGCCGAGCTCCACGGCGCGGACGATGTCGTCCGGATTCTCGGTACGCGGATTGTCGCTTGTGACGACGACGAAATCCGAGTGCCGCCCGCCGATCTCGCCCATCAGCGGACGCTTGGTGCGGTCGCGGTCCCCGCCGCAGCCGAACAAGCTGACGACGCGCGCCTTCGCGAACGCGTGCACCGAGTTCAGCACGTTTTCGAGCGCGTCGGGCGTATGCGCATAGTCGACGTAGACCGAGAACGGACGTCCGTTCGTGTCGACCGACTGCAATCTTCCCGAGACGCCGGAAAGCGATTCGAGCCCCTTGATGATGTCGCCGAACGACGCGCCGACCGCCTGCATCATCGCCGCCGCGCCCATGGCGTTATACACCGAGAACAGACCGGAGATGTGCATGCGCACGGGACCTTCGCCGTTGGGCGTGCGCAGATGAAAGCGAACGCCGTCGGTGCGGATGTCGATGTTGATCGCGGTATAATCCGCGCGGTGCTGAATGCCCATCGTTTTGATCGGCAGGGTAAGCCCGTCCGTCATGCGTTCCGCATAGGCGTCGTCGATGTTGATGATCGCCATGTCGCTCTGCCGGAACAGCAGTTTTTTCGCTTCGAGGTAGTGATCGAACGTCTTGTGGTAGTCCAGATGGTCCTGCGTGAGATTCGTGAACAGTCCGACGCGGAACTGGATGCCCGCGACGCGGTCCTGCACGAGCGCGTGGCTCGAAACCTCCATAATGACGAGATCGACGTGTTCGTCCGCCATCCGCCTCAAAAGCGCAAACAGGTCCGCCGATTCCGGCGTGGTCCTGCCGGTTTCGAGCATCGTGTCGCCGATCATGTTTCGGATCGTGCCGATGAGCCCCACCTTCATGCCCGCGGCTTCGGCGATCGACTTGACCATGTAGGTCGTGCTCGTCTTGCCGTTCGTGCCGGTGACGCCGAGCATGAGCATCTCGCGCTCGGGATGTCCGTAAAACGCGGCGGCGGCGTGCGCCATGGCGACGCGTCCGTCCGGCACCACGATCTGCGGCACATCAAGCGGCAGCAGCCGTTCGACAAGCAGCGCCGCGGCGCCCTTTTCCACCGCCTGCGCGGCAAAGTTATGTCCGTCGGAAATGAGTCCCTGCATACAGCAGAACAGACTCCCGTCCCTGACCTTTCTGGAATCGTATTCGACCGACGTGATCTCGGCGTCTCCGCCGGTGATCGTCATGCCGAGATCTGCGGCAATGCCCGATAACAGCATTCTTGTTTCCCCCGTTATTCTGGTCTTATTTGCTCTTTGGTTCCAACTGCACGTGGATGACCGTGCCGACAGGCACCTTGAATCCTTCCGTAATATCCTGATACACCACGTATCCCGCGCAATGATGCTGATCGTAATCCATCAGAAGTCCGACCTTCTTCAGCGCGTCGAGCGCGTCGATGCGGTCCTTGCCGATCAGCTTCGGCACCTCCACCATTTCGACCTCTTCCGTGAGTTCGGAGAAGAAGGAGTACCCCGTGGAATACAGCATCACCGGACTGCCGCGCACAACCTGTGTGTTCGCCGCCGGCGACTGGTTCGAAACGGTCGACTGGAGCTCCGCTTCCACATAGATCGACGTCAGCCCCGCATCCCTCAGCGCCTTGTTCGCCTGTTCCACCGTGAGCCCGCGCACGTTCGGGACCGTTGCGATCTGGCTGTCGATGTCCGGCGCGATGCCCGCGTACGAGAGCGCCGCGGCAAGCACCTGCTGCACAAACGGCGCGGCGACCGTGCTGCCGTACACCTGCGGGACCTGCGGTTCGTCGACGATGATCAGGCAGATAAACTGCGGATCGTCGACCGGCGCAAAGCCGACGAACGATGCGACGAGCTTCGAAGAAGACACCTTGCCGTTTTCGTCGTATTTCTGCGACGTGCCCGTCTTGCCGCCGACCGAGTATCCGGGAACCTGCGCGTTTTTGCCGCTGCCCTTTTCCACAACGCCGCGCAGAAGACTGCGGATCGTTGCGGACGTGCCGGGCGAGATCACATGGCGCACGACGGTCGGCTCGTTTTTCACCAACACGTTGCCGGACTTGTCGACGATCTCGGAAACGACGTACGGTTTCATGAGATCGCCGCCGTTGATGCAGGCATTGACCGCCGTGATGAGCTGCATGCCCGTGCAGCTGATGCTCTGTCCGAAGCCGATGCGCGCGAGGTCCGCGTCACGGATATACTTCTTGTGCGTAACGGTGCCGCTGGTTTCGCCCATCACGCCGCTGTCGGTCTTTTCATCGAATCCGAACTTGAAAATATAGTCGTAGAACGTGTCGACGCCCATTTTCAGCGCCATCGACATGAACGCCGGATTGCAGGAGTTTTGCACCGCTTCGGCGAGCGATTCCTCGCCGTGTCCGCCCGACTTCCAGCACTTGATCTTTTCGCCGCGCACCAGAAGCGATCCGCTGCAGCGGAACCGGCTTTCGGTCGTGACCGCGCCGGATTCCAGCGCCGACGCAAGGGTGACGACCTTGAACGTCGAGCCGGGCTCGTAGGTGTCGGTGACGATGCGGTTTTTCGAGAGTTCCAGAAGCGTCTTTGCGTCGGAACGCGGCGGGTTCGAGGACTCGAACGTCGGATACGTGCCGATCGCAAGGATCTCGCCGGTCTTCGGCACCATCAGGATCCCCGCCGCGCTCTTGGCGTTGTTGATGCTGCACGCCTCCTGCAGCGCGTTTTCAAGGATGCCCTGATAGCCGGTATCGACGGTGAGAACGACGTCCGCGCCCGGAACGCTCTCGACGTATTCCTCTTCGCCGCCGGGAACCGGGTTGTTGTCGCGGTCGGTGTCCGCCTTCTGATAGCCGTCCTCGCCCGCGAGATATTTGTTGTACGTCAGTTCGACGCCGGTCTGTCCATCGCCGTCGATGTTCGTAAACCCGATGAGCTGCGCGTAATAGCCCGCCTCCGGATAGTCGCGCTTGACGTCGCTGTAATAGCTGACGCCGCTGCCGAGCTGCATGGAGTTGAGCTTACTGATGACTTCTTTGTCGACCTGGTCCTTGAGCTTGATCTGCGAATACAGGACGCGTTCGTGGTTGTCCGGATCGTTCGGATACTTTTTGCGCGTCTTGGTCATCTTCGCATAGACGGTGTCGTAGTTCATGCCGAGATACATCGACAGGATCGACGCGATGCGCTCGCGGTCCGAGTCCTGGATGTTCTGCGGGTTCAGACAGATCTGATACGTGGTATAGGACGATGCAAGCGTCGTGCCGTTCCGGTCGAGGATGCGCCCGCGCTCCGCCTTCAAAGAGGTCACGCGCGTCCACTGGCTCATCGCCTTCTGCGTCCACTCCTTGCCGTGGATGATCGAGGCGTCGAAAAGCTTGCCGATGATCAGCAAAAAGGCGATGCCGGCGATCAGCATGGCGAACAGCAATTTTCTTTTGTGCGGCCCGATCCGCGTTTTCGGCGCGCCGGCGCGTCCGGATTTTGTTCCGGTACGCCGTACCCGCCTGCGGCGCGGGCGCGAATCAAAGATGCTCATGGTTGTGCTCCGTCCGGCGCAGGGGTGTCGGGCGCAAAGGTCGGGGGAACGGTCGTGTCCGTTCCGCCGCCTGCGGCGCCCCTGTACCAGTTCATGGTCATGCCGAGTCTGCGGCATACGTCGTTGATCGTCGCAAAGTCGTTCATGGAACTCTGCGTCTTGCGAATCTGCGAGATCTGATCGTTGTAGGATTCGATCTCCTTGTTGACGGAAGCGGTATCGCTGATGATCTGCGCGTACTCCGCAGCGCCGAACAGCCCGAACAGCGCCGTCGCCGCGATCACGAACACCGACAGCAGGATCAGAACCTTGCTCGTCGTCGTGAGCCGCAGCTCCTTCGTCTCGCGGCGCCTTGCGCGCGTTTCACGCGTGGGCTGCGGACGGATCGGCATCGTCGAGTCCTCTAAAATCGGCGTCGGATTGCCCGTTTTGTTCGGCGAATAAAGCCGTGTTTTCGCATTTCTGCCCTTCGGCCGTTCTTCATCGAACTGAACGTCCATACCGCTTCTCCTTTCTTCATCAATATGATCCCGTGTCGGGATCCATGCGCACGATCGCGCGAAGCTTTGCGCTCGTCGCGCGCGAATTTTCCGTTTGTTCCCGTTCCGACGCCGTCAGCGGATGCCGCGTCAGGACCTTTGCGGTGGGCTTTTTGCCGCAGATGCACACCGGCGCCGATTTCGGGCAGGTGCAGGGGTTCTCGAACGAGCGGAACGCGTTTTTCACGATCCGGTCCTCCAGCGAGTGGAAGGTCAGAATCGCAAGCCGTCCGCCCGGATTCAGCAGATCGTGCGCATTTCGGATCGCTTCGTCCAGCCCGTCGAGCTCGCCGTTCACGGCAATGCGGATCGCCTGAAAGCACCGCCGCGCCGGATGCTGCGGCTCGTTCCGAAACTTTGCCGGGATCGCGCTTTTAATGAGCTCCGCAAGCTCCGTCGTCGTTTCGATCGGCCGTTCCGCCCGCCGCTCGACGATCCGCCGCGCGATCTTTGCGGAAAACTTCTCCTCGCCGTACTCGTAAAAGATCTCGCGCAGCTTCTCCTCCGGCCATTCGTTCACGACGGTTTTCGCCGAAAGCGGCGCGCTTTGATCCATGCGCATGTCCAGAGGCGCTTCCGCCTTGTAGGAGAAGCCGCGTTCGCGCGCGTCGAGCTGATGCGAGCTGACGCCGAGGTCCAGAAGAATACCGTCGACCTTGCAAACGCCGCGCGCGGCAAGCAGCGATTTCATGTCGAAGAAATTGCCCTTGATCGCCGTGAACCGGTCGCCGAAACACGCAAGCCGTGCGCCCGCCGCTTCGAGCGCCTCGTCGTCGCGGTCGATGCCGAAGAGCTTTCCGCTTTCCGGCATTGCGGAGAGCACCGCTTCCGCGTGTCCGCCGCCGCCGAGCGTGCCGTCGACGAAGATTCCGCCGCATTCCGCCGCGGGAGGGCTCTAAAAGCTCCAGCACTTCCGAAACCATGATCGGAACATGATGAAATCCGGTCTCCATGCGGCTCCTTTCTCCGTAACGGTATATTTCCACATATATATACATCGTAGATTATACACCAAACCGCCGTCCTTGTCACCCCATAATTGCGTCTGAAAAGCAAATTTTCCATGAAATATGAATAATACGTTAAAAACAAACCAAAATCCACCTCAGACACAAGATGTTGTGGTATAATTCCTCAGACACAAGATGTTGTGGTATAATTGCAGGAACCAAAGTTCGGAGGATATATATGGAAGAGTATTCCGTCAAAAATATAACCGTCATGGAGGGGCTGGACGCGGTCAGAATGCGTCCCGGCATGTATATCGGCTCGACCGGTCTGCCGGGTCTGCACCACCTTCTCTGGGAGATCGTGGACAACGCGATCGACGAAGCGGCGAACGGCTATGCGGACGAGATCACCGTCACGCTGCACCGCGACCATTCGGTGACCGTCACCGACAACGGACGCGGCATCCCCACCGGCATCCACGAAAAGCTCGGCGTCTCCGGCGTCGAGGTCGTCTTTACGCAGCTGCACGCCGGCGGCAAGTTCGGCAACGCGGCGTATTCCTATTCCGGCGGTCTGCACGGCGTAGGCGCTTCGGTCGTCAACGCGCTGTCGCGCTGGCTTTCGGTCGAGGTCTATCACGAAAACCGCGCCTATAAGATGGAATTCGAAAGCGTGGAGAACGCCGAGGGCAAGATCGTTTCCGGAAAGCCGAAATATCCGCTGACCGAGATCGGCAGAACCCGGAAGCAGGGCACGGTCGTGACGTTTTTACCGGACGACCGCGTATTCGAGACGATCGATATGCAGTACTCGGTGGTCATGAAGCGGCTTCGCGAGCTTGCGTACCTGAACCGGGGCTTAAAGCTCGTGCTGGACGATCAGCGCGAAAAGCAGCATCACGCCGAGTTCAAGTTCGACGGCGGACTTTCTGACTTCGTGCGTTACATTCAGGAGGACAAGACCGCGCTGTACGATCCGCCGATCCATTTGAAGGGTGAATCGAACGGCATCGTGGTCGAAGCTGCGATCCTGCACAACGACGAATACGCCGAAACGATTGCATCGTACGTCAACAACATTCCGACCACCGAGGGCGGCACGCACGAGACCGGCTTCAAGGCGGCGATCACCAAGATCTTCAACGACTACTGCCGCAAGACCGGCGTATTGAAGGACAAGGACCCGTCGCTCGCGGGCGAGGACTTCCGCGAGGGCATGACGGCGGTGCTGTCGCTGAAGATGCGCAGCGTGCAGTTCGAGGGGCAGACCAAGACGAAACTCGGCAACACCGAGGCGCGTCCCGCGGTGGAGGCGGTCCTGAACCAGACGCTCGTGCCGTGGCTCGAAAACCTCAAGAACGCAAATACCGCAAACCTGATCGCGGAAAAGGCGGTAAAAGCCGCGAAGGCGAGAAGCGCGGCGCGCAAGGCGAAGGAAAACGCGCGCGAAAAGAACAAGCTGGAAAACGCGCCGCTCGTCGGAAAGCTCAGTAGCTGCACCGGTCGCGATTATTCCGTGAACGAGCTGTTCATCGTGGAGGGCGACTCCGCGGGCGGCAGCGCGAAGCAGGGACGCGACCGCAGATTCCAGGCGATTCTGCCGCTGCGCGGCAAGCCGCTGAACGTCGAAAAGAAGCGGCTCGAACAGGTTCTGCAGAACGACGAATTCCGTTCGATCATCACCGCGCTCGGCACGGGCATCGGCGACGATTTCGACATCGCCTCGCTGAAATACAACAAGATCATCATCCTCGCCGACGCGGACCAGGACGGCGCGCACATCCGCGCGATCCTTCTGACCTTCTTCTACCGCTACATGCGTCCGCTGATCACCGAGGGACACGTTTACATCGGCATGGCGCCGCTGTACCGCGTGCAGAAGGCGAACCAGCCGCCGGTTTACTGCTACGACGATCCGGCGCTGAAGGCGGCGATGCGGAATATTTCCGGCAAGAACTATACCCTGCAGCGCTACAAGGGTCTCGGCGAGATGAACCCCGAGCAGCTCTGGGAGACGACGATGAACCCGCAGGGCAGACGGCTCACGCGCGTCACCATCGAGGATGCGGCGGAGGTCGAGCACCTCGTGACCGTGCTGATGGGCGACAAGGTGCAGTCACGCAAGGAATACATCTTCGAATACGCGGACTTCAACCGTTCGAGCGCCGTGTTTGAAAAGATCAAGGAGTAAGCCATGGCAAAGACAACAATCCCGACCTTACCCGAAACCATTCTGAATAAGAGCATGGACGAGGTCATGCACGATTCGATGATGCCCTATGCGGAGCACGTCATTCTGGAACGCGCTCTGCCGCGCGTCGAAGACGGTCTGAAGCCCGTGCAGCGCCGCATCCTCTATACCATGATGGAGCTGGGTCTCTCCCCCGACAAGCCGCACCGCAAGAGCGCGCGTATCGTCGGCGACTGCCTCGGCAAATACCATCCGCACGGCGATTCTTCCGTGTACGACGCGATGGTGCGCATGGCGCAGCCGTTCAACATGGGCGTCACGCTCGTCGACGGACACGGCAACTTCGGCTCGGTCGACGGCGACACCGCCGCGGCGATGCGCTATACCGAAGCGCGCATGACCGACGCCGCCCTGCTGCTGCTCAAGGACATCGACAAGGACACCGTCGATTTCACATGGAACTTCGACGACACGCTGAAAGAACCGACGCTCTTGCCCGGCAGATTCCCGAACCTTCTGGTCAACGGCGCAAACGGCATTGCGGTCGGTCTGGCGACCTCGATCCCGCCGCACAATCCGGTGGAAGCGATCGACGCGGTCATCGCCGTGCTCGACAATCCGCGCATCAAGATCGCCGATCTCATGAAGATCATGCCCGCGCCGGACTTCCCCACCGGCGGATTCCTGCTCGACTCCCCCGAGATCGCGCAGAGCTATGAAACCGGCCGCGGCAAGCTGACCATGCGCGCGCGCACGCACTTTGAGGAGGTCAAGAACGGCAAGACGCGCATCGTGATCGACGAGTTCCCGTATCAGATCAACAAGGCGGCGTGCCTCTCGAAGATTCTCGAGATCACGCAGGAGAAGAAGGCGATGTTCGCCGCCGTTTCCGATATCCGCGACGAATCCGACCGCATGGGTACGCGCGCCGTCATCGAGATCAAGAAGGACGGCGATCCCGAGCGGATCCTGCAGCTTTTGTTCAAATACTCCGATCTGCAATGCACGTTCGGCGCGAACTATGTGGCGATCGCCGACGGCAAGCCGCAGCAGCTGAACCTCAAGCAGATCATCGAATACTACGTGCGCCATCAGCGCGCGGTCGTCACGCGCCGCACGAAGACCGAGCTGGAGATCGCAAAGAAGCGCTGCCATATCCTGGAAGGACTCATGGTTGCGGTCAACAATCTCGACCGTGTGATCAAGCTGATCCGCGCGAGCAAGTCGCCGAAGGAAGCGCGCGAGGGCCTGATGCGAACGTTCTCGCTCACCGAGATCCAGGCGCAGGCGATCCTCGATCTGCGGCTGCAGAAGCTCACGAACCTCGAGCTTCTTGCGATCGAGAAGGAATACCGCGACGTGAAAAAGCTGATCGCCGAGCTGGAAGCGATCCTCGCTTCCGATACGAAGCTCGTGCATCTGATCAAGAAGGAGCTCACCGAGGTCAAAAAGCTGTTCGACGGCAAGCGCAGAACGCAGATCATCTCCGCCGACGCCGAAGTCGAAGCGCCGAGCGCCGAACCGGAAGCGGTCGAAGAAATGATCGTCGCCGTGTGCGCCGACCTGAAGATCCGCAAGTGCCCGAAAAAGCAGTTTAATCTCAGTCAGATCCGCGCCGACAAGCCGGAGCGCATCCTTGAAGTCAACAGCAACGAAAGCATCCGCCTGTTCACGAACCGCGGCGCGATGCTGAACCTCAAAGTAAGCGACATTCCCGAAACGCGTCCCGCGGCGCGGGCGGCGAACCTTGTGAGCATCGTCGAGCTCGAAAAGGGCGAAACGGTCGTCGGCGCGTTCCCGGATCGCGACGAGGGCAGCTATCTGTTCTGCACGACCGGCGGCATGGTAAAGCGCAGCAAGGCCGCGGACTACCGCGTGCGCGGCAAGCGCACCGCCGCGCTGAATCTCAAAGAAAAGGACGCGCTTTTGGGCGCGTATCCGATGCCCACGATGGACATCCTGCTCGTCACCGAACAGGGCATGTGCATCCGCTTCGCCGCCGATTCCGTGCCGGAAACCGGACGCGCCGCGGCGGGCGTCATCGGCATCAAGCTGGAACCGAAGGATCGCGTCTGCGCGTGCATGCCGGTCGGCGACGAAGGCGAGCTGATCGTGCTCACCGACCGCGGCTTCGGAAAAAGGAGCTTCCTGTTCGACTACGAACAGCAGGGCAGAAACGGCAAGGGCGTCAAGACGTTCGACTTCCGCAAGAACGGCAGCAACGGCACGCGCATCGCCTATGCGGGCACGGTGCAGGCGCCGTTCACGCTGATCATCGAACAGCGGCACGGCACGAAAACCCCGATCGACACCGAACAGATCCACATCGAACCGAAGGCAAGTAAGGGCGAAATGCTGCTGGCGGTGGTGCTGGACGACGACGTGGTAAGCGCGTACCGCAGCGACGAATAATACGGCAGAACGAAAAAGCACCCGGTTTTTCCGGGTGCTTTTTATCTGTGTCCGAATTATGCCTTGCGCGTGCCGCAGTTGAAGCAGAACAGCGAGCTTTCCTCGTTTTCCGTGCCGCAGTTCTGACAAACCCACTTCTGCGGCTGCGGCGGCATTACGGGTGCCGCAGGCGCCATGGGTTCGGCTTTGGGCGCGGGCGCGGGGGCAGGCGCTGCAGGAGCCGCATTCAGCTTTGCAAGGATCTGCTGGTTCGTTCTGCGGTTGATCTCCGTGTCCTCGATGAGCTGTCCGAGACCGTACATGAAGAAGGAGCCGATCCAGGATACGAGGAAGCCGACGCCTGCAACCAGAATGAAGATGCCGAGCCCTGCAAAGAAGCCCGCCGCACCGCTCGAATGACGGTACGAACCGCAGCTTTCCGCCGTCGCGACGCCGGCGCCGATCGCCGCAACCAGCGCGGAGATCGCCCAAACGATGACCGAAATGATAAAGATGACTTTTGCAAGACCTTTGATCTTGCCGCCGATGTTTCTGAACATAGTCTCTCCCCTTTCTGTTTTTCGGTCCTATTGTATCGTTTTTTGTATATTCTGTCAATTATCTCCCGATCTGAAAACAAAAAAGACCGCCGAAGCGGTCTTGTGTCGGATTCTTACTTCGTAACCTTTGTGCCGCTTTCACCGCGCAGCGCCGCCGCCGCGTTTTCGAGCGACGCGATGATCGCTTCGCCGCCGGTTTTGGCAAAGCTCATCGCCGCCTGCACCTTCGGGAGCATGGAACCGGGCGCGAAGTGCCCCTCCTTGCAGTACTGCTCCGCTTCCGCGCAGGTCATGTGTTCCAGCGACTGCTGGTTCGGCTTGCCCCAGTTGATCGCAACGCGGTCGACCGCGGTGAGGATGACGAGCGCGTCGGCCTTGACGAGCTCGGCGAGCTTCGCGGACGCAAAGTCCTTGTCGATGACGGCGGGAACGCCGAGGAGCTTTCCTTCCTTCTCAATAACGGGAATGCCGCCGCCGCCCACGGTGATCACGACGTGTCCCGCGTCGATCAGCGTATTGACCATTTCCTTTTCCACGACGTCGACGGGCTTCGGACTCGGCACGACCTGACGGTAGCCGCGTCCCGCGTCCTCGATCATGGTGTATCCCTTCTCCGCCGCGATCTTGTCCGCTTCTTCCTTGGAATAGAACGCGCCGATCGGCTTGGTCGGATGCTGGAACGCAGGATCGTTTTCATCGACGAGCACCTGCGTAACGACGGTTGCGACGGACTTTTTGATGCCGCGCGCCGAAAGTTCGTTCTGAATGCTGTTCTGCAGATGATAGCCGATATAGCCCTGGCTCATGGCGCCGCACTCCGGGAACGGCATGTCGGATTTGATCGCCTTGGCGTTTGCCGCGGTGGACATCGCAAGGTTGATCATGCCGACCTGCGGACCGTTGCCATGCGCGATCACGACCTGATTGCCCGCCTCGATGAGGTCGACGATGGGCTTTGCGGTCTCGGTGACGAGCTTGAGCTGTTCATACGGCGTGTTGCCCAGCGCGTTGCCGCCGAGGGCGATGACGAGTTTCTTCATGTGCAATCCTCCTGTCGTGCTTTGCACGTACTATACCGCTATCATTATAGGGTGCGGGACGCCGAATGTCAACGAAAGTACGCGGAATATATCGTTGCATTCCGCGTGAAGATACGGTACAATATCGGGTATGGAATACTTCAATACTTCTTTTCAGATCGTCATGCCGCTCGTGCTGATGATGGCGACCGGGTTCCTTCTTCGCCGCGTCGGCATCGTCACCGAGGATGCGCTGCGCATCGTGAACCGCATCGTGTATTACGTCGGCATCCCGACGCTGGTGTTTTACAGCGTCGTCACCGACCGGACGCCCGCGCGCTGGCAGTATGCGCTCTGGGTCGCGGGAGCGATTTTCGTCGCCTTCGTGCTTGCCATGCTCCTTGCGCGCCTGCTTACAAAGGATCCCGCGCGGCGCGGCACGGTCACGCAGTGCGCGTTCCGCAGCAACGACGGCATCTTCGGGCTTGCCGTTGCGGCGGCGCTGTTCGGTGAAAGCAATACCGGCACGATGGCGTTCACGCTGGTCGTTTCGGCGTCGATGTTCGGGATCTTCGGCGTGCTCGCCTATGAACTGAACCGCGGCGGAACCATTCATGTCGGCAAAATACTCCTGAACACGCTGAAAAACCCGATCCTCATCGCGGCGGCGCTCGCGTTTATCGTGCGTTTTACGGGGCTCACGCTGCCGTACGTGATCCTGAAGCCGATCGAATATTTCAAGCATATGTGCACGCCTTTGGGCTTTCTGGTGCTCGGCGGACTGCTGTCGTTCAAATCGCTGAAAGCCGATTGGAAGATCGTGACCGTGGTGAGCGCGGTGAAGCTCGTTGCGCTGCCCGTGCTGTTCTGCTCGCTCGCGTACTTTGTCGGCGGGATCCGCGGCGCGGAGCTCGGCTCGCTGTTCATCGTGTTCGCTTCGCCGGTCGCAATGTCGTGCCTGCCGATGGCGTCGGGGCTCGGCGGCGATGTGAAGCTTGCGGGTGAGCTGATCGCCGTGACGACCGTGCTGTCGCTTCTGACCTTCTTCCTGTATCTCACATTCTTCGGAGGCATTCTCGTATGACCGAACGGCTTTATCTTTCCGACAGCATGCTTGCCGCGTTCGACGCAATCGTGACCGCGTGCGAACCCGACGAAGACGGATATCTCATCGAGCTTGACAGAAGCGCGTTCTTCCCGAACAAGGGCGGGCAGCCCTGCGACGTCGGCACGATCGGCGGCGCCGTCGTTTCGGACGTGAACGAAAAGGGCGAGCGGCTTCTGCATCGCGCGGACCGTGCGATCCCCGTCGGCACGGCGGTGCGCGGCGAGATCGACTTTGCGCGGCGGTTCGATATCATGCAGCAGCACACGGGCGAGCATCTTTTATCCTACTGCGCGTGGCATTTGTTCGGCGCGCAGAATGTGGGCTTCCATTGCGCCCTGACCTACGCGACGCTCGATCTCGACAAGCCGGTCGGACACGACGGGATCACCGAGATCGAAACCCTCGCAAACCGCCTCGCCGCCGAGAACGCGGCGGTCACGGCGACGATCTATGAGACCGAAGAGGACCTGAAAGGCATTCCGCTCCGCAAGCATGCGGAGGGGCTCACGGCACCGATCCGCATCGTCACGATCGAGGGCAGCGACGCCTGCACCTGCTGTGCGCCGCATGTGAAGCGCACCGGCGAGATCGGACAGCTCAAGATCGTCGAGGCGATCCCCTATAAGGGCGGCACTCGCTGCACGTTTCTGTGCGGCATGAGAGCGCTTTCCCATGCACAGGCGATGCAGGACACGGTGGCGGCGATCGCCTTGCGCTTCTCCACGTCACGCGATCAGGCGGAGGCGGCGGTACAGAAGCAGGCGGATGAGCTTTCCGAAACCAAAAAGGCACTCCGGCAGGCGTACGCCGCGCTGGACGAATATCTTGCAAAAGCGCTGAAAGCCGAAGCCGAGGACGTAAACGGCGTGAAGCTGATCGTGAAGACGCTCGAAAGCGTGGACGCAAAGCGGCTCCGCGCGATCGCGGGCGCAACGATGACCGACCGGGCGCTCTCCGTGCTCTTTTCCGACACGGGCGACCGCGTGTCCTATCTGCTCGCCTCGAACGGGATCAAGACGGATACGGGGCTTTTGATCGCGGCGGTCAACACGGCGTTTTCCGGCAACGGCGGCGGACGCGGCACGCTCGCGCAGGGCAGCGCGAAGAAACCCGCCGGCATGACCGAGACGGTCGAAAGTTTAAAAACCTATTTCAAAAACGTGCTCCTGCACGGCTGATGATCCGACCTTTTTCGCCCGGTTTGACCGGGCTTTTTTGATTTTCGACATCTTTTAACACAACTGTTTCGGATTGTTCATAAAATAGGCACACTTTGCTTGCATTCCCGCGCTATACTGATATTATCCGAAGATATACGAAAAGGAGAGCTCCGATGGAACGCCCGAACGGAATCAAACCGAAGCGCATCGCGGCGCATATCGCTTATTTTGCAGCCGGCACTCTTGCCGCGCTGCTGATCGGCTGCGCGGCGACCGCCGGTTCGCACCGTGACGGGGGGATCGACAACGTCGTTCTGGATCTGCCTTCCAATGTCGTTGACGACGTTGCCTACGAGATCCCCGCGACGCCCGTGCAGGCGCTTGTGACGCCCGACCCCGCGCTGGATACGCCGGAGCCGTCCTTTGCGCCGACGCCCACCCCTTCTCCCACGCCGACGCCTTCCCCGACGCCCACGCCGTCGCGCCATCCCCTGAACGGCGATACGCTTTTGGCCGGCGACGAGGAACCGATCGTTCTGGACATTCAGATCCGGCTGATGGAGCTGGATTATCTGGACTTTGAACAGCCGGACGACGAATACTCCGAAGGCACCGCGGACGCGGTGCGCGCATTTCAGGTGCGAAACGGTATGCATGCAAACGGCATCTGCGACGCCGCGACCTTTGAAAAGCTGTTCTCCGACGGTGCGCTGACCTATGCCATGGTGCGCGGCTCGACCGGCGACGACGTGGAGCTTGCAAAGGAACGTCTGATCGAACTCGGCTATCTCGAGGGGACCCCCTTCGGCGAATACGATGCGGACACGGAAGCCGCGGTAAAGCGGTTCCGCCTGAAAAACAAGCTGAAATCCGACGTCATCATCGACAATGAGGCGTTTGAGGTGCTGCTCGGCGAATCCACCGTTCCCAATTTCTACGGGCTCGGCGAAAAGGACGACGTGATCAAGTCCTGTCAGGAGCAGCTGTTTGATCTGGGTTATCTGACCGTCCTGCCGAGCGGCGAGTTTGACCGGTATACGCAGTGCGCGGTACGCCGCTATCAGGAGCAGAACGGGCTCGTTGTGGACGGCTGTCTCGGATTATCGACCGTTGATCTATTGAAGACCGGCGGCGAATCCTATTTGTTCAACCTCGGCGCCGAAGGCACGGACGTGCTGCAGATCCAGCGTCGGCTTGCGCATTTCGGTTATCTTACCAAAGGACAGATTACCGGTTATTACGGCGACAAGACCAAGGATGCGGTCAAGTCCTTCCAGCTGCGCAACGATCTGAAAAACGACGGCACGGTCAATCCGGACACGATGGAACTGCTTTTGAGCGAAGACGCGAAGCACGCGCCGGCAACGCCGAAGCCAGCAACGCCGAAGCCCACGAAGAAACCGTCGACGACCAAGAAGCCCGGCACAACAGCGAAAACCACCCCGAAGCCCGGCTCGACGCCGACGCCGAAACCCGGCGGCAGCACGATCAATTACGGGAAGGGCAAGGAAGCGTTTATCGCCATCGCGGAAAGCAAGCTCGGCTGCAAATACGTGCGCGGCGCGAAAGGACCGGACCGGTTCGACTGCTCCGGCTTCGTATACTGGTGCTTGAACCAGGCGGGCGTCAAGCAGAGCTATATGACCAGCATTGCATGGCGAAGCTGTACGAAATATATGCGCATCACATCGATGAGCCAGCTGAAGCGCGGCGACGTCCTTGTGTTCAAGGGCAGCTCCATGTCGACCGGTCACGTCGGCATCTACCTCGGCAGCGGCAAAATGATCGATGCGTCCTCCTCAAAGGGCAAGGTCCGCATCACGAGCAGCATCCTCTCCAGCAAATACTGGAAGGAACACTTCCTGATGGCATACCGTATCTGGGATTGAGTCTTGTCAACTCCGCAGAATATGATATACTGTAGAAAAAAGGCAAAGGAGATACGCGTATGTCGTTAAAGGAAAGCTGGAAGAAAGTCGGTCAGGACTTCGGCGAGCTCGGCAAAGACCTCGGCAGCAGCATCGTGAAATCCGTCAAGACCGGCGCAAAGGCGGTTTCGGACTGGGCGGATAAGGAAGATCAGAAAAAAGAAGAAGCAAAAGCGGACGTTGTGATCGAACCGGAAAAGAAAGAGAACTAATCAACAATCAAAGAGCCCTGCAGAAGCAGGGCTCTTTTTCTTTTGAATCTTACGCGCGAAGCAGCGCGACCGCAACGTCGTTGACGTTCGTGCCGGTGGGACCCGTCATAATGAGTCCGCCGGTCTTTCCGAGCGCATGATAGGCATCGTTGTTGTTGAGCACGTCGTCCACGGTGAGTCCGTAGTTTTTGAGCTCTGCAACGGTATCGCCGTCGGTGTAGCCGCCCGCGGCGTCGGTCGGTCCGTCGGTGCCGTCGCTGCCCACCGAGAAGACGGCTGCGTTTTTCATGCCCGCGATCCCGGCTGCGGCGGCAAGCGCCAGTTCCTGATTGCGTCCGCCCAGTCCCTTGCCGATGAGCTTGACCACCGTTTCGCCGCCCGCGATGAACGCAAGCGACTCGCCGTCGAAGGCATGCGTTTTCAGAATCGTCGCAAGGAAGCTGCCCGCCTCCTTTGCCTGACAGCAGAGCTGATCCGTGAGCAGCACCGGCGTGTAGCCGAGCTGCATGCACGTCTTTGCCGCAGCGGCGCACAGTTCGCGCACGCTGCCGTTGATCTGCGAGCGCACGTTATTGAGCACCTTCGGCGTTTCCACATCCAGAAGCGCGCGCGCCGCATCCGACATTTTAAGACCGTATTTCTTTGCGATGCGCTGCGCATCCTCCGCCGTGGAGGAGTCGGGACAGGCGGGACCGGACGCGATCATGTCGAGCGGGTCGCCGAGGATGTCCGAAAGGATGACCGCTTCGACCCTTGCCGGCCAGCAGATCTGCGCGAACCGTCCGCCCTTGACCTGTGAAAGGCGCTTGCGGATGGTGTTGATTTCGGTGATGTCCGCGCCGCACGCCAAAAGCTGCCCGGTGATATCCTGCAGTTCCGCTGCGGGTACCAGCGGCTTTTCAAACAGTGCGCTGCCGCCGCCGGAAAGCAGGAACAGAACGGTGTCCTGCTCGGAGAGGTCCGCAACGAGGTCGAGCGCCGCCTGTGTGCCCTTGAACGAGTTTTCATCCGGCACGGGATGCCCCGCTTCGAAGCAGTCGAAATTGGCGATCGGTCCCATCACGTGTCCGTACTTGGTGACGACAACGCCCTTTTCGATCCGGCTTTTCAGCACGTCGGACGCGGCTTTCGCCATCTGCCACGCGGCCTTGCCCGCGGCGACCAATAAAACGCGTCCCGGGAAATGCATCTTTTCCAGCGCACGCTGCACCGCGGCGTCCGGCTGCACGGCGGCGATCGCATCCTTTACGATCAGATCCGCATGAGAACGTAGCAATTGATTCATAGTACCTCCTAATAACGAAAGCGCGCTGTCAAAAATGACAGCGCGCCGTTTGCCCGGATCAGAAGATCAAGCTGAGAATGAAGATCTCGACCATCGAAGCAAGACCGATGACCAGCGTCATCAGCGTCTGCGTCTTGTAGCCCTGTTCCGGCGTCATATCGCCGAAGTTGGTGACGACCCAGAAGTAGCTGTCGTTCGCGTGGGACACGGTCATTGCGCCGGCGCCGATCGCCATAACGACAAGCGCGATCTCAACGGGCGTTGCAAAGCCGAGCGCGCCGAGAAGCGGCGCAACGATACTTGCCGTGGTCGTGATCGCGACCGTGGAGGAACCCTGCGCACACTTGAGAATTGCCGACAGGAGGAACGGGAAGAAAATACCCAATGCCTTCAGAATGTTTACTCTCTCGGGCGCGGTGATGAATCCGATCAGGCCGGATGCCGAGATGACGTTGCCGAGAACGCCGCCGGCCGCCGTGATGAACAAAATCGGGCCGACGGATTTCAGTGTTTCATTCGTGATATTATAGAAGTCCTTGCCCTTCTTGCTCACGAACAACAGAACGATTGCAAGAACCGTGCCGACGGAAAGCGCCATGATCGGTGTGCCGAGGAACATGAACAGGTTCGCGAAGAAGCCGGTTCCGCCTGCCATCGAAATAATGGAGGACGCAGCCATCAGAAGGATCGGGACCACCAGAGGAGCGATTGTAATGACGCCGTTCGGAAGCTTGCCGAACTCCGCCTTGAGTTCTTCATACGTCTTGACGACTTCGCCGTTATCGGTCACTTCGTCTGCGCTCTTGATCTTCTTGCCGATGAACTTCGCATAGAAGAAACCTGCAATCAGCGGGAAGATCGAGCAAAGAACGCCGATGCCGATGACCAGCAACAGATTTTCTGCAATTCCGAGATATCCGGCTGCAGCAATCGGGCCGGGTGTCGGCGGGATGAATACGTGCGCAATGTACAGACCGCAGGAAAGGCAGACCGTCATCGCAACGCTCGATTTGCCGGTGCGCTTGACGAGCGCTTTGCGGATCGGGTTCAGAATGACGAAGCCGCTGTCGCAGAAGACCGGAATGGAAACGACCCAGCCCATGAGCTCGACCGCAAGACCCGGATTCTTTTCGCCGACCACCTTGATGACCATATCGGCAAGCTTCAATGCGGCGCCCGTCTTTTCAAGAACGGTTCCGATAAATGCGCCGAGAATAATGACGATACCGATGGACTTAAAGGTGTTTGCAAAACCTTCGTTGATGATTGTCGGGATTCCTTTTTCAACAACTTTCCCCGCCTCGTCTTTGATGTCGACCAGAGAAATGCCCGCAATCAGCGCCAGAATGAGAGAAATCAGCATGATCGCGAGGAAGGGATGTACCTTCAGTTTCGAGATCAGCAGGATCATCGCAGCGATCGCTATGACGAACGCAATAATGAGCCATATCCCTGTCATACCCAATAAACCCCCTTTGAATTTTTATTGATTGGGACGTATAAAGATTAACACTTTTTTCGGGTTTTGTCAAATAAAATATATGATTTACATGCCGTTTTACGCCCGGAAAACCGGCGATTTCATAACAAAAAAGCAGATGTTGTTTCGCATCTGCTTTTTGTTTGACGATCTGTTTTTCGACCGTGTTCTATGCGATTTGCCGATTATTTATCCAGCGTGTCGGACATCGTGGCGACCATGACCGCCTTGATCGTGTGCATGCGGTTCTCCGCCTCGTCGAACACGACGCTGTGCTTCGAACGGAAGACCTCGTCGGAAACTTCCATCTCTTTGAGCCCGAAGCGATCGTAGATATCCTTGCCGACGCTCGTCTCAAGGTCGTGGAACGACGGCAGGCAGTGCTCGAAGATGACGTCCGGATTGCCGGTCTTCTTCAGCATGTCCATCGTCACGCGGTACGGCTCCAGAAGACGGATGCGCTCTTCGAACTGCGCTTCCTCGCCCATGGATACCCAGACGTCGGTGTAGATGACGTCCGCGCCCTCGACCGCATCGATCGAATCGGAAAGCTCGATTTGGCCTCCGGTCTCCTTGCAGAGCTCACGCATCTTGTTCACGAGCTCCTCGGACGGGAACAACGCCTTCGGCGCGATGCCGACGAAGTGCATGCCCATCTTGGCGCAGCCGATCATCAGGGAGTTGCCCATGTTGTTGCGCGCGTCGCCGACGTACACGAACTTGACCTTATTGAGGGGTTTATTGACGTGCTCCTCGATCGTCATCCAGTCCGCAAGGACCTGCGTGGGATGATAGAGGTCCGTAAGACCGTTCCACACCGGAACGCCGCTGTATTTGGCGAGCAGTTCGACGGTCTCCTGCTTGAAGCCGCGGAACTCGATGCCGTCGTAGAATCTGCCGAGCACCTTTGCGGTGTCTTCAAGCGATTCCTTCTTGCCCATCTGGCTGTTGCTCAAAAACGTGACGTTTGCGCCCTCGTCGTACGCCGCGGTCTCAAACGCGCAGCGGGTGCGGGTGCTGGTTTTCTCGAACAGCAGCACGACGTTCTTGTTCGCCATGCGCTTCGGGAAAATGCCCTGTTTCTTTTCGGCCTTGACCTGATGCGCAAGCTTCAAAAGCGCGCGGATCTCGTCGGGTGTGTAGTCGAGCAGCGTGAGAAAGTTTCTTCCCTGGAACATAGTTTTTTCCTTTCTGTATGTGATATTTTGGATTTCTTATTTGGAAACGGGTTCGCGGACGAACGGCATGCTCATGCAGCGCGGACCGCCGCGGCCTCTCGAAAGCTCCGCGGACGGGATCTCGTGGACCGTGATGCCGTTTTCTCTCAGGATCCGGTTCGTCACGTAGTTGCGCGAATAGGTGACGACCTCGCCGGGCGCGACGCAAAGCGTGTTTGCGCCGTCGTTCCACTGCTCACGCGCCGCGTCGATCTCGCTTGCGCCGCCGCATTCGATGAAGCGGACCTTCCGTTCGAGCGCGTCGGAGAAGACGTCGACGAGCGGACGCGTTTCTTCTTCGATCTTCAGCCGCTGTCCGTCGGGCTTTGTGAGCCGGAACGCGCGCATCGTGCGCAGAATGTTCGGATGCACGACGAACGAATCGACGTCGACCATCGTCATGACGGTATCGAGATGCATGAACGCGCGCACCTTGGGGATGTCGACCGCAAGGATCTCGCGGATGCCGGTGCGCTCGCCGATCAGCCGGTTCGCCGCCAGCTCCACCGCCTGCGCGCTGGTGCGCTGCGACATGCCGAACGCAACGGCTCTGTCCGAAAGCACAAGGCAGTCGCCGCCTTCGAGCGAATGCACGTCGGTGCGGTCATGGTACTTCGGCACCCATTTGTAGACCGGATGATACTTGAAGATGTATTTCGCAAACAGCGTTTCGCGGCGCCGGACCTCGTTCGCCATGCGCGAGATCAGCACGCCGTCGCCGACGTTCATGAACGGGTCGCGCGTGAAATAGAGGTTCGGCATGGGATCGACGTAGAACGGGTACTTGTCGTCCGTGTAGTCGACCAGATGCCGCTTTTCGACCTTCGGGATGTCGCTCTTGCGGACGCCGCCCGCCAGAACCTGGATCAGCCGATCCAGCGGCAGCGAAGAAAGGTATTCGTTGACCGCCTGTTCGGCGCCTTCCGCCGCGATGTTCGCTTCGCGGATGTACTCCCAGATCAGCTCGTCCCTGGCGTTCGCCGCCTCGACCGCTTCCTTGAGCAGCGTCGTCAGATACAGAACCTCGACGCCGCAGTCGCGCAGCGTCTGCGCGAACTGATCGTGCTCCACCTTTGCGTGAACAAGATACGGAATGTCGTCGAACAGCTGCCGCGCAAGGTAGTCGGGCATCAGGTTTTCCAGTTCCGTGCCCGGGCAGTGCAGCATGACCGTCTTCAGTTTTCCGACCTCGGACCGTACGCAGATCGGTTTGTTCATCAGTCTCCTCCTTCTGAAGCCGAATCGGGATGCAGGTATGCAAAGATACCCTCATAGATCCCAACAGCCATCTTATCTTGAAAAGCGTTGTTCGTCAAGAGCAAGTCGTCTGATTCGTTGCTCAAATGACCCATTTCTATGCAAATAATCGGTCGTGTGCACCAGTTGAACGCCGTTTGCGTGGCGGTATACACGATGCCGTTGCCTTTTCGCGTCGGAAGTCCGGTCGCTGCGCAGTAGTGCTCGAGGATCGTCGTCGCCGCCCGCGCGTTTTCGCTGAAGAATGACGTGCGCTCCTTGGTCGGCAGCAGCATGAACGCGCCGCGAATGCCCGTGTCGTCTGCGCCGTTGCAGTACAGAAGAATCGCAAGATCGACCTCGCGGTCGTTGAAATACTCCGCGCGCGAACGGTTGGAAAGGTTTACGTTGTTCGTCGTGCGTGTAAGCACCACCGTTGCGCCGTTCTGCTCCAGAAGTCTGCGCAGCTTCAATGCGACCTTCAGATTGACCTCGTATTCATAAACGCCGGTCACGATGCCGCGCGTGCCGGAGGAGCACTTTGCCTTCTCCGTCTTTTCGCCCGGCGCGATCGGTTCGGTGCTGAAGTTCGCGCGCTGCTGATGCCCCGGATCCAGCCCGATCGTGACGCCTTCAAGCGGCGCGGGCGTGGGCGACGGCGTCGGCGTCGGCACGGGTGTGGGCGTGGGCGTCGGCGTCGGTACGACCGGTTCGGGCGTCGCTTCGTACGAAACCATGTCGGATACCGGCGTCGCGACGACATCGACCGGATCGGTTTGCTCCGCAGGCGCAGGCGTATCCGGTGCTTCCGCCTGCTGCGGGTGTGCGCAGGCAAGCGCAAGCATCAGAATCAGCAATGCCGCGATACGGAGCCGTTTTTTCATCAGAGAATCCTTCGCCCTTCGAGCGCTTTGGCAAGCGTGACCTCGTCGGTGTATTCCAGATTGCCGCCGATCGGAATGCCGTGCGCGATGCGCGACGTGGTCACGCCGAGCGGCTTCAAAAGTTTCGCGATATACGAAGCGGTTGCCTCGCCCTCCACGTCCGGATTCGTGGCAAGGATGACCTCCTTGACCGTGCCGGTCTTGCAGCGTTCCAGAAGCGCGTTGATGCGCAGCGCGCCCGGACCGATGCCGTTCATCGGCGAGAGCGAGCCGTTCAGCACGTGATAGCGCCCGTGGAACTCACGCGTTTTTTCCATGGAGAGCACGTCGCGCGCGTCGCTCACGACGCACAGAACCGCATCCGTCCGTTTCGGATCGGAACACAGCTCGCAGGTTTCGAGATCGGTGAACGCGCCGCAGACCGGACAGGGATGCACCTTTTCGCGCGCGGCGAGGATTGCGTCCGCAAGCTCCGTCGCCTGTTCCTTCTGCACGCTTAAAATATGATACGCCAGCCGCTGCGCCGTTTTACGCCCGATCCCGGGAAGCCGGGCAAGCTGCGTCGTCAGTTTTTCAATGGATTCGATCGCCATATCAGAAGCCAAGGCCCATGCCTCCGGTGATCCTGCCCATTTCACGCTCGACCGTGTCGCTCGCTTCCTTCAAAGCGGCGTTCACGCCCGCAACGATCAGGTCTTCGAGCATTTCCACGTCGTCGGGATCCACGCAGGCGGGATCGAGCTTGATCGACCGGACGGTCCGATCGCCCAGCACGGTCACCGTAACCATGCCGCCGCCCGCCGTCGCCGAAAACTCGGTTTCGTTCAGTTCCTGCTGCTTCTTCTGGATCTCCTGCTGCATCTTCTGGGCTTTCATCATCATCTGCTGCATATTCATGCCGCCGCCCATCGGGAATCCGCCTCTTGCCATGTTGTTACCTCCGTTATTGTATCGTCAGACTGCTTCCGAAAAGCTCTTTCAGTTTTTCTTCGTTTTCGTCCATCAGCGCCTCCAGCCGGAACGTCAGTTCCGTGCCGGGACGGATCGCGTCGATCGCATCCTTTGCGATCTTCAGATTGCGCGGGGCGCGCATGCCGTTCAGATTGCTCTCCTGCGCCGCTGGAAACTCCACGGTAAGCACGTCGCCGTTCAGCGCCGTGCCGCGCGTTTCCTTCACATAGAAATAAACCATCGGGTTCATTTCCATGATCTTCTGTTTCACCATTGCCCAGATCGCTTCCGCTTCGCCGCCGGCTTTTGCCGCGGACGGTTCGACGGGCTTCGTTTGAACCGGCGCTTCCCTGACGGGTTCGGGCGCGGGCGCAACCGCCGGCTCCGGCTCTGCGGGCGCATCGTCCCACGGCGGAAGGGGCTCCTCCGCCTTCGGCGCGGGCGGTTCGACCGGCGCAGACAGTTCGGCCGGCGCGGGTGCGGGACGCGTTTCCAGAAGCGCCACGCGCGCTTCCAGCGCGGCAACGCTCAGATCGTCGACCGGACGGCAGATGCGCACGAACGTCGTTTCGATCGGAATGCGCGGCGCGGGAAACAGTTTCAGCTTGCTCTGCACCGAAAGGATCTGCTCCATCGCATAGAGGATGCGCGCTTCGTCCGCGTCCTTTGCGACCTTCTGATACCGCTGCATCTGGTCGTCGGTGCAGTCCAAAAGGTCCGCGCAGTTCCCGCAGGTCTTGGCAAGCAGCAGCGCGCGGAAATGCCGCGACAGATCGGAAAGGAACACGCCGAGGTCGCGTCCGTTTCGAACGACCTCGTCGAGCGCGCGCACGGCGTCCGCGGCGCTGCCGGTAAGAAGCGCCTTTGCGGTGTCCTCGAGCATGGCGGAGGAAACCGAGCCGAGCGCATCCAATACGTTCTGTTCCGTTACATGATTGCCCGCATAGGAAAGGCACTGGTCGGCAAGCGACAGCGCGTCGCGCATGCCGCCGTCCGCGGCGCGGGCGATCAGCCGGAGTCCGTTCGGCTCGATGACGGCGCCCGCCTTTTCGAGCACCGCGGTCAGGTTTGCCACGATGTGCGCGATCGTCAGACGGTGAAAATCGAACCGCTGGCACCGCGAAACGATGGTCGCGGGCAGTTTTTGCGGCTCGGTCGTCGCAAGAATGAAGAGGACGTGCTTCGGCGGCTCCTCGAGCGTTTTCAAAAGCGCGTTGAACGCCGCGTTCGAGAGCATGTGCACCTCGTCGATGATGAACACGCGATAGCGAAGCTCCAGCGGCGCAAACTGCGCCTGCTCGATCAGCGCACGGACGTTGTCGACGCTGTTGTTCGACGCGGCGTCGATCTCGATCACGTCGGCGCTGCCCGCCTTGACGAGCCGGCACGCCGAACAGGTACCGCACGGCTCGCCGTCCTTCGGGTCGAGACAGTTGACCGCGCGCGAAAGGATCTTCGCCGAGGTCGTTTTGCCCGTTCCGCGCGAGCCGCAGAACAGATAGGCGTGAGAGAGCTTGCCCTCCCGCACCTGGTTTTTCAGAATAGTGGTGATATGATCCTGCCCGATGACCTCAGTGAAGGTCTCCGGACGGTATTCGCGGTACAATGCGCGTCGTGCCAAAGCGTTGATCCTTTCCGAAGCGGCGAAAGCCGCATACTCTTTCATGATGTATTATAGCACATTGTTTCCTATTTCACAATGCCTAAAACGCAGTCCGGCGGACAGAGAAAAAGAAAGGGCGCAGCGCACCCTTTCTTTGCTTTCGGCAGCATGTGAAGCGTTATGCTTCTCCGCCCTCCCAGCGCTTTTTGGCGTCGGCTTCGAGCTTCAGAAGCGTCGCCTGCGGGTTTTTGACCTTCGCGAGGAAGATCATCGCCGCAATGATGTACGGCTTGAACGACGCCTGCTTATACAGCGGATCGCGATAGCGGTCGAACACGCTCGCCGCGACTTCGCCCGCTTCGCAGGATACGTCGGTGATGTCGGCGGGCAGGCAGTGCAGATACAGCGCTTTGCCGTCTTTGGTGAGCTGCATCATCTCCTCGGTGCACTCCCAGTCCTTGTGCTCCGCGTTCTGCGCAAGGAGGCGTTTTTCGAGCGCCTTGATGCCCTCGAGATCGCCCTTGCCGTACAGCTCGGTGCGCTCCTCCATTGCCTTATAGGGCGCCCAGGACTTCGGATACACGATGTCCGCATCCTTGAACGCTTCCTTCATGTCGTGCGTGATCTTGAACTTCGCGCCGGATTTACGGCAGTTCTCCTCCGCGACCTTCACGACGTCGTCCATGATCTCGTAGCCCTCGGGGTACGCGAGCGTGACGTCCATGCCGAACCGCGTGAACAGCCCCGCAACGCCCTGCGGCACGGAAAGCGGCTTGCCGTACGACGGGCTGTACGCCCAGGTCATGGCGACCTTCTTGCCCTTGAGGTTTTTGATCGCCTCGTCAAGATCGTCGCTTCCGCCGAGCGTGTGAATGCAGTGCAGCATATCCGCCATGCACTGGGTCGGGTGATCGATGTCGCACTGGAGATTCACGAGCGTCGGCTTCTGTTCGAGCACGCCCGCCTTGTTGCCCTCGGTGACGGCGTTGACGACGTTGTGTTGCCCTTGCCGATATACATGTCGTCGCGGATGCCGATGACGTCCGCCATGAACGAGATCATGTTCGCGGTCTCGCGCACCGTTTCACCGTGCGCGATCTGGCTCTTGCCCTCGTCGAGGTCCTGTACTTCAAGCCCTAAAAGGTTGCACGCCGACGCGAACGAGAAGCGCGTGCGGGTCGAGTTGTCACGGAACAGCGAAATGCCGAGACCGGAATCGAAAATCTTACAGGAGACGTTGTTCTCGCGAAGATGCCTTAAAGCGTCCGCCACGGTGAACACCGCCGCGATCTCGTCGTCGGTCTTTTCCCAGGTCAGGAAAAAGTCGCCGTTATACATCTTGTCGAACTTCAGCTCGTCCAGCTTATCGGTATACTTTTTAACGTTGCTCATAAATCCTCCTCAGTCGTTTGCAAACTTGGTGTCGGTCCTGCCCGCGCGGTATTCCGTCACGTCGTCCGTGCGGTTTTCGGGCTTATAGCACATCGGGACCGCGGCATACAGCGCCGCGCAGGTCACGAGGTCCTGCTTCCATGTGATTTCGTTCGGCGCGTGCGCCTGCGATTCCGCGCCCGGACCGAAGCCCACGCACGGGATGCCGTAACGTCCCTGAATGCTGACGCCGTTCGTCGAGAACGTCCATTTGTCGATCAGCGGACGGTTGCGCTTGTCCATTGCGCTTTCGTGCCCGATGCGCCTGTCGCCGAACAGCGCTTTGTGCGCGTCGACCAGCGCCTGCACGTGCGCCGCGCTTTCCTTATTGATCCAGGTCGGAAAATAGCACTCGGTTTCGTATTTCAGACCGGTCCACGCGGGACGGTCATAGAGATACATTGAAACCTTGACGTCGTCGCCGTACTTTTTGCACGCAGGGAGATTCCGGATCTCGTCGAGGCAGGAATCCCACGTTTCGCCCGCGGTCATGCGGCGGTCCAAACTGACCGCGCAGGAATCCGCGACCGCGCAGCGCGACGGCGAGGTGTAGAAGATCTGCGAGCAGGTGATCGTACCTCTGCCCAGGAAACGCGCGTCCTCCCAGTGCTCGGGATTGTATTTCGGATCGAGCATCTTCACGAGTCCCTTGATCTCGTCCTGCTCCGTCGCCGTGTTCTCGTTCAGCGCGCGGACCTCGCGGAGGATGTCCGCCATCTTGTAGATCGCGTTGTCGCCGCGCTCCGGTGCGGAGCCGTGGCACGAAACGCCCTTGACGTCCACGCGGATCTCCATTCTGCCGCGGTGTCCGCGATAGATGCCGCCGTCGGTCGGCTCGGTGGAAACGACGAACTCCGGCGTGATGCCGTCCTCCTTATGGATGTACTGCCAGCACAGACCGTCGCAGTCCTCCTCCTGCACGGAGGCGACGACGAGGATCTTCGTGTCTTCCGGGATGAGGTTCAGGTCCTTCATGATCTTCGCGCCGTACACCGCCGAAACCACGCCGCCCTCCTGATCGGAGCCGCCGCGTCCGTAGATGATGTCGTCGGTCTCATAGCCCTTGTACGGATCGTGCTCCCAGTTTGCGATGTTGCCGATGCCGACGGTGTCGATGTGTCCGTCGAACGCGATGATGCGGCTGCCCTCGCCCATCCAGCCGAGCGCGTTGCCCTCCGGGTCGATTTCCGCCTTGTCGAAGCCGAGCGCTTCCATTTCGGCGATCGTGCGCCGGATGACGCCCTCCTCCTCGCAGCTCTCGCTGGGGATCGCGATCAGATCGCGCAGGAATTTCGTCATGTTCGGAAGATAGCCCTGCGCCGCCTTTTTGATTGCTTCAAAATCCATGCCGTTGTCCTTTCTTTATTCCTGATTGGGAGTTTTTGCGTCGATATAGGAATACAGGGTATATTTGCTGATGCCGAAGTATTTGGACACCCTGTCGCCGCTTCGCGTGATGAGGAACGCGCCCGCCTTGTTGAGGAACGCGATCGCCTTGATCTTGTCCTCCTTGTTCATCATGGCGACGGGCTTGCCGACCAGCTGCACCGACTGTTCGATGAGATCGTCGAGGAGCTCGTTGACCGACTGCGGAATGCGATCCGGCAGCTTCTTTTCCTCCTCCTTATGGTGCAGGATCGAGCCGACCGCGCGCTCCGCCATCAAGAGCTCGGTGATGTCGTAATTGATCGAAAACACGCCCTCCGGCACGCCGTTTTCGTCGCGGATGTAGACCGTGGAGCATTTCAGAATGCGTCCGTCGTGCGTGCGCATCAGATATCCCGCCTGATCCTCCAGTTTTTCGGGATCGGTCTCCTTCAGCGCTTCGAGCACCACGCGGCTCGGACCGTCGCCTTTTTTGCGGTTCGTAACGTGTCCGTTTTCGATGATCGCCACCGTGTGCTCCATGTCGCCGCTTTTCAGATCGTGCACCGCGACCTCGCAGTTGAAACCGAACTGCGCCGCGATCGCCTTGCTGAGACGCTCAAAAAAAGCCAGATCCATGTATCGTTTCCCCCACGTTTTCTCAATATATATTATAATCGATTTCCCGCCCGCGCACAAGAGGAAATCTGCATTTGTTTTTGATTTGCAAAAAAAGTTTTCGCATGCCCCGCGGCGGTTTTTCTTGCAATACGGACGCGGATGCGATACAATAGGAAAGAAGTAAAGCAAAGGAGAAACACTATGGAAGACGAAAGAGATCTTGTCACCTTTACCGATGAGGAAGGCAACGAGTTTGACCTTGAGGTCATTGATTATTTTGAGCACAACGGCAAGGAATATGCCGTTCTGGTGGACGCGGACCTGCCCGAGGAGCCCGAGGAGGACTTCGAGGTCTGCATCATGGAGATCATCGTAAACGAAGAAGAGGACATGGAAGAGTTCGTGCCCGTTCCCGACGATCTTCTGGACGAGCTGTTCGCGATCGCGGAAAAGCGCATGGAGTGCTGGGACTGCGACGCCGAGGACTGCGAGGGCTGCGACAAGACCGAAGAATGACGACCGCCGTATAAGGGGGCGGACTGTTTTAATGAAAAAGAGCTTCCCGGGCGGGAAGCTTTTTTTATTTACGGCGGCGCGGGGTTATGTTATAATGAATCATTAAGAACAAAAACGGGAGGTGCGTGATTTGATCAAAAGCAGTATCGTAAACGCCGTTCTGGACGAGGCGCTCAGAACCGGCGGAGATTTTTCGGAACTGTATCTTCAGGACACCGAAAGCAACACCCTGTCGATGATCGACGGCAAGGTGGAGAACGCGAACTATCAGCGCAAGGTCGGCGCGGGCGTGCGCGTGCTGAAGGGCACGAGAAGCGCCTATGCGTACACCGCCGACACGAGCGGGGACGCGCTGATCGCCTGTGCAAGGGCGGCGGCTTCCGCGCTGAAGGGCACGAAGGAGTTTGAAGCGAAGGCGGTCAACGTCGACCGGATCGGAACGCCGTGGGCGAAGATCCCGTTCTCGGAGATCGACAACGCAAAGCGCATCGCGCTGCTGCGCGACGGCACGAACGCCGCGAAGGCGTACTCGGATGAGATCACGCAGGTCGTGGCGAACTATATGGACTGCGACCACCGCACGTGGGTCTACAACAGCGAAGGCGTGCATGCCGAGGACCGGCGTCCGCGCTGCCGCGCCTCGATCCAGGCGGTCGCGATGGCGAACGGCGAAGCGCAGACCGGCGGAGATTCCCCCGGCTACGGCATGGGCTTCGAGGCGTTCCGGGAAAAGATCGATATCGAAAGATCCGGCCGCACCGCAGCAAAGACGGCGGTGACGATGCTGCACGCGCCGGAATGCCCCGCGGGCAAGGTGCCGGTCGTGATCGACGGCGGCTTCGGCGGCGTCATTCTGCACGAGGCGTGCGTACACGGACTGGAAGCGACCAGTGTGGGACGCGGCAATTCCGTGTTCTGCGGTAAGCTTCATCAGCAGATCGCAAGCCCGATCGTAAACGCGGTGGACGACGGCACGCTGCCCGGCGAATGGGGCTCGATGCACTTTGACGACGAAGGCAATCCCGCGCAGCGGAACCTGCTGATCGAAAACGGCATCCTGAAATCGTACCTCGTCGACATCCTCGGTTCGCGGCTGATGAACCACCCGGTCACCGGCAGCGGCAGACGGCAGGACTACACCTACGCCCCGACCTCGCGCATGACCAACACGTTCTTTGCGCCCGGGAAGGACGATCCGGAGGAAATGATCCGCACAATGGGCGACGGACTCTTCGCCGCAAAGATGGGCGGCGGCTCCGTGAACCCGCTGACCGGAGAATTCAACTTTGCGGTCGGCGAAGCGTACTGGGTGAAGGACGGCAAGATCCTGTGCCCGGTCCGCGGCGCAACGCTGATCGGCAAGGGTGCGGAGGTCCTTATGAAGATCGACCGGATCGGCAAAGAGATGTGGATGGCGCCCGGCATGTGCGGTTCCATGTCCGGCAGCATTCCCACGAACGTCGGTCAGCCGCGCATCCGCGTGAGCGAAATCGTCGTGGGCGGCAAAGGAGGTGCTCTGTAATGACATACGAACAGTTTAAGGACGCATGCTTCGCGCTTGCGCTCGAAAAGGGCTGCGAAAGCGCCGAAATCTATTCCGTCACGTCCGACGGGTTCTCCGTCAACGTTCTGAACGGCGAACTCGACAAATACGCGGTGGAACGCAGCAAGGGGCTGAACCTGCGCGTGCTGTTTGAAGGCAAGAGCGGGTACGCCTATACCGAGGTTTTCGAGGATCCGGAAGTCCTCGTCAACCATGCGATCGACAACGCCAAGGCGATCGAAAGCACGGATGAAAACCCCATGCAGGGCGCGTGCGAATATCCGGAGATCCATGAAAAGCCCAATCCGTTCGTCGATCTGCCCGAAGAGGAAAAGATCCGGCTCGCGATGGATCTGGAGCGCGACACGCTCGCCTACGATCCGCGCGTCAACCGCACGGAGTACTGCTCCGTGGACACCGGCGTCGTCGAAACGCATATCAGCAACACGCTCGGATTAAAGGCGAACAGCACGGAACGGTATTCCTACGCCGTGCTCGGTCCCATTCTCAAGGACGGCGACGAGGAGCATTGCAGCTTTGCGTTCAAGTTCGGACCGGAGATCACGGACTACGCCGGGATCATCAAGGAAAGCGTCGAGAACACGCTGCTGGAGTTCAACGCATCGACGGTCGATTCCGGCGAGTACCGCATCCTGCTGCGCAACGACGCCGCGGGCGATCTGCTTTCCGCGTTCTCGTCCATGTTCTTTGCGGAACGCGTGCAGAAGGGGCTGTCGCTTCTGACCGGCAAGCTCGGCGAAACGATCGCAAGCCCCGCGATCACGATCCTCGACGATCCGTTCGAGGCGGATAATCCCCGCGCGTTCGACGCCGAGGGCGTTCCCTCCGTGCTGACGACCGTAGCGGAAAACGGCGTATTGAAGAGCTATCTCTATAACCTGAAGTCCGCGAAGAAGGACGGCGTTGTTTCCACCTCCAACGCGGGGCGCATGGGCGCGGCGGGCGCCGTCACCACAGCGCCGAGCAATTTCTATATTGTGAAGGGCGAAAAGAGCTTCGACGAACTCAAGGCAGCGCTCGGAAACGGGCTCATCATCACCGAGGTGTCCGGTCTGCACGCGGGGCTGAACCCGATCAGCGGCGACTTCTCGCTGATCGCAAGAGGACAGCTCGTCGAAAACGGCGAAATCGTGCGCTCCGTCGACCAGATCACGGTCGCCGGGAACTGGTCGGCAGCGACCTGCGCTTCGGCATCCCGATGGGCGGCAGAGTCGGTTCGCCGTCGCTGCTGATCGACAAGCTCATCGTTTCCGGCAAGTAACCGAAACAGCGCAAAGGATCCTTTCCGATCTCGGAAAGGATCCTTTTTTCATTCGTCGAAATAGAACAGCTCTTCAAATTTCCTGTCCAGCGCGATGCACAGGATCAGCGCCAGCGATCGTATTGCGCGATACGCCGACCGTTTCCGCAAGCTGCGTCTGGCTCATGCCCGCCTCGGTACGCGCCTCTTTGAGGCGATTTTTCAGAATCAACGCATCGTTCATCAGAGTACCCCCGTCATGCGAAGCACGGTCCATACCAATCCCGCAAGGGAAACGGTAAGAAGCATAATCGAAAGAAACAACTCGTGTTTCTTTTTCAGCTTGATATATTTGTACAGGAACAGCGATCCCAGCATCGACAGATAGATGCCCCACAGCATGGTATTCAGTTTCGGGTCAAACCGTGTACCGCCCTGATCCACCATTTCCAGTATGCTGTTAAACAAGGCGATCAGCATGCACATCACACCGCCCACCGTAAACGCGATCTGTCCGGCTTTGATCAAAACCTGCTTTTCCCGCTCGTCCTGTCCTTTGTTTTCCGCCCTGCTCTTTGCAAGGATCTCCTCTTTTTTCATTTCCTGTTCCTCCTGCCAAGTTTTATTGGCATCATTGTAGCATTGCCAAGTTTACTTGTCAATATGTTTTGCAAAGTTTTCTTTGCATTTTGCGGAATAAAAACGGCGGAAGCCGAAGCCTCCGCCGAAGATCCTTTTGAACTTACAGACCTGCTTCGATCAGCGCCTTGAAGGCGGGCAGCGAGCGCAGGATCATGTCGTGGCTGACGCAGGTGGAAAGCCGGAGATACCCCGGGCAGCCGAACGGC
>CADAZC010000020.1 GCA_902792295.1 uncultured Eubacteriales bacterium | reverse complement strand
ATGCAGAAGCCCCGCGACCGCCTGCTTTGCATCCCGCGTGAAATGCCAGACGATCCGCGCGACGCCGACGCTGTGATCGAAGCGCGAATACGGCTGTAAACCCGCAAAACGCGGAAAAGACGTATACTCGCACCCGCAGTTCATGCCGACGGCTTTGAGCCGCTGCATGCACGGCGTTTCGATGAAATCGCGCAAAACCGCGGGGATTCCGCTGTGATACATCGACATGTGATCCATCGGTTACTTGCCGTCCGGAAAGCTCGTGAATGTGCTGTGCTCGCGCTCGGGCAGACCGTTCTTTTCCTTTTCCGCAGCGATCGCGCGGATCAGAAACGCGGCGTTTCTCGCAAGGTTTCGCATGGTTTGAAGCCCTTCAAGGTCCTTTTCGACGTCCTCGGCGGTAAAGCCGTGCACCTGATTCCAGTAGGTCGAAGAGACCACCGGCATCGATGAGATCGTGAAATACTTGTTCAGCACGTCAAACGACGCCGTATTGCCGCCTCTGCGGCAGCTCACCACCGCGGCGCCTATTTTCATCTGCTTGGAGAACGATGTGCTGTAAAACAGCCGGTCGAGAAACGACAGCAGGGTACCGTTCGGCGAGCCGTAATAGACGGGACTTCCGACGATCAGTCCGTCCGCCTGTTCGAACAGCGGCGCAACCTCATTTACCTTGTCGTTTACCACGCAGCGTCCGTTTTTGCCGCAGAACCCGCAGGCGACGCAGCCGCGAAGATTGAGATTCCCGACCTGAATCAGCTCCGTTTCGATACCCTCCCCGTGCAGCGTATCCGCGATCTCCTTCAACGCCCTTGCCGTGCAGCCGTTCGCTCTCGGACTGCCGTTGATCAACAATACCTTATGTGCCATTTTCATACTCCTTTTCGGGATTTGCAGGCGGACGCGCCGCTTGCTTCTTTTACGTTTTATTATAGCAGCAACCCGTACCGAAGTCAAAAGCGGGATATCGGCAAAAACCTTGACAGTGCGGCGGATTTCGTATATAATGCCATTCAATTATCGGGTTTTCCGTTCAGGAGGAAGCGTATGAAAATATATGAAGAACTGAAAGCGCGCGGACTGATCGCGCAGGTTACGGACGAGGACGAGATCCGCGAGCTGATCAACAATGGCGGCGCGAAGTTTTACATCGGCTTCGACTGCACCGCGGACAGCTTGACGGCGGGGCACTTCATGGCGCTGACGCTGATGAAGCGTCTGCAGATGGCGGGCAACAAGCCGGTCCCGCTGATCTGCGGCGGCACGACCATGATCGGCGACCCCTCGGGCAGAACCGACATGCGCAGGATGCTGACCAAAGAGGACATCGACCACAACGCGGAGTGCTTCAAGCGGCAGATGGAACGGTTCATCGAGTTCGGCGAGGGCAAGGCGGAGATTGCTTCAAGCGGCAGATGGAACGGTTCATCGAGTTCGGCGAGGGCAAGGCGGAGATGGTCAACAACGCCGACTGGCTCTTAAACCTCAACTATGTGGACATGCTGCGCGAGGTCGGCACCTGCTTCTCGGTCAACAACATGCTGCGCGCGGAGTGCTATAAGCAGCGCATGGAGAAGGGGCTTTCCTTCCTCGAGTTCAACTACATGATCATGCAGTCCTACGACTTCTACTATCTGTACCAGCACCGCGGCTGCAACATGCAGTTCGGCGGCGAC
Organism: uncultured Eubacteriales bacterium; assembly: GCA_902792295.1. Classification (GTDB taxonomy): domain Bacteria; phylum Bacillota; class Clostridia; order Christensenellales; family CAG-138; genus UBA3792. The sequence goes on along the minus strand of CADAZC010000020.1, from coordinate 36,721 downwards.
GATCAATGGTCGAACATGCTCGGCGGCACGGAGCTCATCCGCAAAAAGCTCGGCAAGGACGCGTACGCGATGACGATCACGCTCCTCACAGACTCGCAGGGCAAGAAGATGGGCAAGACCGCGGGCAACGCCGTGTGGCTCGATCCGAACAAGACCACGCCGTTCGAGTTCTATCAGTACTGGCGCAACGTGGACGACGCGGACGTGATGAAATGCATCCGCATGCTGACCTTCATCCCGATCGAGGAGATCGAAGAGATGGAGCATTGGGACTTGAGCCGCATCAACGAAAAGAAGGAGATCCTTGCGTTCGAGCTCACCAAACTCGTGCACGGCGAGGAGGAAGCGCAAAAGGCGCAGACCGCGGCGCGCGCGCTGTTCACAGGCAGCGGCGACGACGCGAACATGCCTTCGTTTGCGGTTCCCGAAACCGCGCTTGCCGACGGAAAGATCAACATCGTCGACATGCTGCTTCTGGGCGGCATCGACAAGTCCAAGGGCAAGGTGAGAACGCTCATCGAGCAGGGCTCGATCTCGCTGGACGGCGAACGCGTCAGCGACACCTGGATGAACATCACCGCGGAACAGCTCAAAGCGGGCGTCAAGATCCGCAAGGGCAAAAAGACCTACGTGAAGTTCACGCTGTAAAACTCCATCAAAAAAGCCGACCGCAGGGTCGGCTTTTTTCTTGCGCTTTTTTCCGCCGCAGTGGTATACTGAAAGAAAAAAACGGAGGCGGCTATGGAGTACGGACGGTTCGGCGATACGGTGCTTTTGCGCATCGATCGCGGCGAGGAAATCATTGAAACGGTGAAGAGAGTTGCGGAAAAGGAGCGGATCCGGCTTGCGAGCGTGGAGGCGCTGGGCGCGGTCGACGATTTCACGGTCGGCGTGTACGACGTCGCGGCGAAACGCTACGATTCCAAGACCTTTACCGGCGCGTTCGAGATTGTGTCGCTCGTCGGTACGATCACCGAAAAGGACGGCGCGTTTTATCAGCATCTGCATATGAGCGCGGGAAACAAAAACTGCGAGGTCTTCGGCGGGCATCTGAACCGCGCGGTGGTTTCCGTGACCTGCGAGATGGTGATCCGTGTGCTTTCCGGCGCAGTCGACCGCGCGCCCGATCCCGAAACCGGGATCAATCTGATCCGTTTTGCCGATTGAAACCGGCACAGCGCCGTGATATACTGATGATTTGAGCGATGCGCCGGTCGATCCGGCGCGCACGAAAGGAGAAAAAAATGAAGTTTTCCGAAATGCCTTATCAGCGGCCCGATCCGGAAGCCGTCAAGGCCAGAACACAGGAGCTGACCGGGAAGCTCAAAAACGCGAAGAGCTACGAAGAAGCGAAAGCGGTCTTTCTCACCTACGAGGAGGAGGAAAAGGCGATCGACACGATGGGATCGCTGGCATACGTCCGTCATTCGATCGACACGCGCGACGAGTTCTACGACGGCGAGATCGAGTTCTGGGACGAATTCGGACCGGAGCTCGAAGAATATGCGCAGGAATGGCTGGAAGCGATGCTCGTTTCGCCCTTCCGCAAGGATTTCGAGGCGGAATACGGCGACCTGCTGTTCCGAAACGCCGAGATCAACCGCAAGACCTTCGCGCCAGAGATCATCGAGGACATGCAGAAGGAGAATGAGCTTATCACCGAGTACGACAAGCTGATCGCTTCGGCGCAGATCCCGTTCGAGGGCGGCGTTTACACGCTGTCGCAGCTGACGCCGTTCAAGACCGACGCGGACGACGCGAGACGCCTTGCCGCATGGAAGGCGGAAGGCAAGTGGTACAAGGAGAATCAGCCGCGGCTCGACGCGATCTACGACGAGCTCACCCACCTGCGCGACGCGATGGGCAAAAAGCTCGGCTACGGCGGCTATACGCAGCTCGGCTACTACCGCATGATGCGCAACTGCTACACGAAGGACGACGTCGAACAGTTCCGCAAGGCGGTGCAGAAGCACCTTGTGCCGGTCGCGGATTCGATCATGCGCGCGCAGGCGAAGCGTCTCGGCAAGGAATACCCCCTGTCGTTTGCAGACGCCGCGCTGGATTTCCGGAGCGGCAACCCGCGTCCCGTCGGCACGGCGGACGATATCCTGAACCAGGGGCAGAAGTTCTACGACGCGCTCTCGCCCGAAACCGGCGAGTTCTTCCGCACAATGCGGGAAGAGGAGCTGATGGACGTGCTGTCCACCGAGGGCAAGGAAGGCGGCGGCTACCAGACCGATCTCGGTCTCTATGAGCGCCCGTTCATCTTCGCAAACTTCAACGGCACGCAGGGCGACGTCGAGGTCGTCACGCACGAAGCCGGGCACGCGTTCGCCTACTGGATGAACCGCAAGCGCATTCCGAGCGAGTACATCGGACCGACGGCGGAGGCGTGCGAGGTGCACTCGATGAGCATGGAGTTCTTCGGCTGGATGAACGCGGACGGGTTCTTCGGCAAGGACGCACGGAAGTTCAAGTACAGCCATCTTGCCGGCGCGCTGACCTTCATTCCGTACGGCACGATGGTCGACCACTTCCAGCACATCGTATACGAAAAGCCGGAAATGACGCCCGCGGAGCGCCACGCGGCATGGAAGGAGCTGCTCGGCGTCTATATGCCGTGGATGAAGCTCGACGGCGAGATCCCCTTCTATTCCGAGGGCGAGGGCTGGCAGCGGCAGAGCCACATCTACGAAGTCCCGTTCTACTACATCGACTACTGCCTGGCGCAGACCGTTGCGCTCGAGTTCTGGGCGATGATCCAGAAGGACCGGGCAAACGCCTGGAAGTACTACATGGCGTACACCGTGCAGGGCGGCAGCCGAACGTTCGTCGATCTTCTGAAGCACGCCGGGCTCAAAACGCCGTTCGACGAAGCGTGTCTTAAAGAGGTCTGTGAGACCGCGACCAAGTGGCTGGAGAACTTTGACATGACGGGAATCGAATAACTCCCCGACGCACATGGACCGCGTTCTGCGGTCCTTTTTAGGTTGCGCGGAACGGAAAACCGTGTTATACTGTAAAAATAGACCCCCCGTCTATTCCGGCGTGGGGCAATACGCATTTTGGAAAGGAACGGCTATGTATCTGATCGTCGGGCTCGGCAACCCCGGGCTGAGTTACAGAAAAACGCGGCACAACGCGGGCTTTCAGGCGCTGGACGCGCTTGCGGAGCGGTACGGGATCCGCGTCAAAACAAAGGGCTTTTCCGCCCTGTACGGCGAGGGACGCATCGGAAACGAGCGCGTGATCCTCTGCAAGCCGCAGACCTACATGAACCTTTCCGGCGACGCGGTGCAGGGACTGATGCACTTTTATAAGCTCGCGCCGGAACGGCTGATCGTGCTGTATGACGACATCGATCTGCCCACCGGAAGCATGCGCATCCGCGCAAACGGCTCCGCGGGCAGCCACAACGGCATGCGCTCCGTCATCGCCTGTGTCAATTCCGAAAACTTTGCCCGCATCCGCATCGGCGTCGGCAGGGACGAATCCCTGATGCTGCGCGATTACGTTCTGAAGCGCCCCTCGAAGGAGGAGCAGAAGCAGCTTGAGGAGGTCTTTGAGCATGCGGCGGACGCGGCGGCGCTGATCGTCGCGGGGAACATCGGCGAAGCCCAGACGAAGTACAACAAAAAGCACGAGAAGAACCGTTCCGCCTCGGTCGACGGACACGGGAATGAAGAATAACGGGTGCGTTTTTGCACCATGTATTGCAGCATGAAAGCGCTTTTACAGGCGATCTCCAACGATCCCGGCTATCGGCAACTGCACAGCGCGCTTGAAAACGGCGACGGAACGGTCGCCGTATTCGGTCTTTCTGAGGCGCACCGCCCTGCGGTGAACGCCGCGCTTGCCGAGGACAAAACCGTTCTGTGGGTGGCGCCGACGCCCGCCGAAGCGATGCGGCTGTACGAGCTGCAGCGCGCCTATCGCCCGGATACCGGGCTTTTTTTGCCGCGCGAACTGCCGCTTGTGCACCTGGAAGCGGTCTCGTCCGAACGCCGCGCCTCGCGCCTTGCGGTGCTTTCGCGGCTGGCGCTCGGCGTTTCCTCGCTGATCGTCACCTGTTCCGAAGCGCTGATGGAGCGCCTCGTTCCGCATGAGACATTTTTGTCGCAGATCGTGCGGGTGTGCGTCGGCGATACGATCGATCCGCGCGACCTGATGACGAAGCTCAGCGAAGCGGGCTATGAGCGCACGCCCGAGATCGAGGGACCCGGGCAGTTCGCTTCGCGCGGAGATATTCTCGACGTGTACCCGCCGCAGGCGGAGTATCCGTACCGCATCGAGTTTTTCGGCGACGACGTGGATCAGATGCGCGTGTTCGATCCGCTGACGCAGCGCAGCATCGAGCAGGCGTCCTCCGCCGTGCTGCCGCCCGCCTTCGAGACCCCGCAGACCGCGGAAGCGATGGCGCGGGCTTTGCGGCTTCTGAAAAACGCCGCGGGCTTCGACGCGCAGCGCGAATCGTGGAATGAACGCCGCCCGTGCGTGGGCGCGGATGTGCTCGTACCGCTCCTCTATCCCGTCACCGAAACGCTGCTCGATTATCTGCCCGAAAACCGCGCGCTGGTTCTCAACGATCCGTCCCGCATTGCGGACGAGGCGAAGGCGGCGGAGCTGGTCTTTTCCGAAACGGTTGCGGCGACGCTCGAACGCGGCGAGGGGCATCCGTCGCAGGGGAAGCTGCTGATCGACGCGGACACGCTGATGCGGCGGCTCGACACGAAGGACAGCGCCGCGTATTATGCGCTGTTCCGTCCCTATCCGAACTTCAGACACCGCGCGCGCGTGGGCTTTACCGCCGATCCCGCGCCCGCCTATCTCAACGATTCCGCGCAGTTTGTTTCGGAGCTTACAAAGCTGCTGAAGGCGCGCGAAGCGGTGCTTTTGTACGTCGGCGAAGCGCAGGAGCGCATGCGCGACATTCTCGGCGACGTGAAGCTTTCCGTTGCCTATGCCGACGCGCTCACCCGTCCGCCCGTGCGCGGCGAGGCGCTGATCCTATCCGCGTCCCTGCCGCAGGGCTTCGCCTTCCCCGAATCGCATCTCTTTGTTCTGACGGCGCAGGAGCTGTTCGGCAAAAAGCCGTCCTCGCATGTGAAAAAGCGCGGCGGCGCGCTGAAATTCACCGACCTTTCCGTCGGCGATTACGTGGTGCACGAGGCGCACGGCATCGGCCGGTTCCTCGGCGTGGAACAGCTGACCGTCGAAAACAGCAAGAAGGACTATCTGCTGTTCGCCTATCGCGGCGACGACCGGCTCTATATCCCGACCGATCAGCTGGACCGGATCCAGAAATACATCGGCGCGGACGCGGAAACGCCTCCGCAGCTGAGCAAGCTCGGCGGCGCGGAGTGGCAGCAGCGCGTGGAAAAGGCGCGCGCGGGCGCGAAAAAGCTCGCGGTCGACCTTGCCCGGCTGTATGCGGCGCGCAGCGCGAACAGCGGTTTTGCGTTCTCGAAGGACACCGCGTGGCAGAAGCGGCTGGAGGACGCCTTCCCCTATGAGGAAACGCCGGATCAGGCGCAGGCGATCCGCGACGTCAAGGCGGACATGGAATCGCCGCGTCCGATGGACCGGCTTTTATGCGGCGATGTCGGCTACGGCAAGACCGAGGTCGCGATGCGCGCGGCGTTCAAGGCGGCGCAGGACAGCAAACAGACGGCGTTTCTGGTGCCCACGACGATCCTTGCGCAGCAGCATTATCATACGCTTCTGCAGCGCTTTGCGGATTTCCCCGTGCGCGTCGCCTGCCTTTCGCGGTTCCAGACGCCGAAGGAGTGCGCAGAGGTCAAAAAAGGTCTCGAAAGCGGCGAGATCGACGTGGTCGTCGGCACGCACGCACTCCTCGCAAAGACCGTAAAGTTCAAAAATCTCGGACTGCTCATCATCGACGAGGAGCATCGCTTCGGCGTAAACCACAAGGAACAGATCAAAGCGATGCGCAGCGAGGTCGACGTGCTGACGCTGACCGCGACGCCGATCCCGCGCACGCTGAACCTGTCCATGACGGGCATCCGCGACATCTCGACGATCGACACGCCGCCGGAAAACCGCTTCCCCGTGCAGACGTTCGTAACGGAATACAACGACGCGTTCGTCGCGGCGGCATTGAACCGCGAGCTTGCCCGCGGCGGACAGGCGTTCGTCGTGTCCAACCGCGTGATCACGATGGGCTCGACGCTCACGCACCTTCGGGCGCTTCTGCCCGAGGCGCGCATCCGCATGGCGCACGGACAGATGCCGGAAGCGCTGCTCGAGGAAACGATGATGGCGTTCCTGAACCGCGAGATCGACATCCTGCTGTGCTCGACGATCATCGAAAGCGGCGTGGACATCCCGAACGCGAACACGCTCGTCGTGCTCGACGCGGACAAGCTGGGGCTCGCGCAGCTCTACCAGCTTCGCGGCAGAGTCGGACGCTCGACGCGCATGGCGTACGCATACTTCACCGTGCCGCAGGCGCGGGCGGTCTCCGAAACGGCGCAGAAGCGTCTTCTGGCGATCCGCGAGTTCACGCAGTTCGGCGCGGGCTTCCGCCTTGCGATGCGCGATCTGGAGATCCGCGGCGCCGGAAGCTTATTGGGCGCGGAACAGCACGGGCACATCTCGGACGTCGGTTATGAGTTCTACTGCAAGCTGATGCGCTCCGCGGTCGCCGAAGCGAAGGGCGAAACGGTTGCGCCGGAGATCGAAACGACGGTCGACGCGCCGATCGACGCCTATGTGCCGAAAACGTTCCTGCCGTCCGAGCTGCATCGGCTCGCCATGTATAAACGGATCGCGCAGATCGGCGACGGCGACGCGTACACCGACCTTCTGGACGAGTTCAACGACCGGTACGGCGATCTGCCGGAGCCGGTCATGACGTTGATGCAGCTTGCGTTGATCCGCGCCTATGCGCGGCGCGCGGGCTTCGCTTCCGTCACCGTGCGCGACGGGAAAACGACGCTCGTGTACGACCCCTCGGCGCGTCCGGACGGCATGCGCCTTTTGGCCGTTCTGTCCTCGGAACCGAACCTCCGGCTCATCGCGAACGAGCCGGCGGCGGTCGTCTGGGCGGATAAAAAGCTCACTATTCGCGATTTTGTCAAAAAACTTCCACAATTAATTTACAGGTTGATGCATTGCACGGACGCCGATCCGGCGGTATAATGGACAAAACAGACAGAAAGGACTTCTATCCTATGAAACATACAAAACGCATTCTGGCATTTGTGACGGCGATCCTGCTGCTTCTGCCGCTCGCGGGCTGCCTTGTGCCGGACGAAAACGAATGGGCAACCGAAGCCGCCCCGTCGGGCGCCGTTCCCGCGCCGGACGGAGCGAACTCGTCAAAGAGCGACGCTTCCGCGTTTGACTTCAACGCGGTTGCAATCGAGCTCGGCGACATCAAGATCACCGCGGGCGAAGTGCAGACCATGTTCGATCAGTACGTCAACATGTTCTATTCCTACGGCAGCGAACTGAACGCGGAATCGCTCGGCGAGTTTCTCCGCATGACCGAAGAATGGCTGATCGAGTATTACGCTCCGCTCTGGAAAGCGGAACAGCTCGGGATCAAGCTTGCCGAGGAAACCGAAGCGAAGATCGCCGCAGACGCGGAAAAGGCCGTCGCGGAGGAGCGCAACGAGCTCCTGTGCATGTTTGCCGAGAAGTTCACCGATCTCGAATCCGTAACCGACGCGTCGGTGCTCACGGAAGAACAGCTTACGACCGTGCTTGACGCCATCGGCGACGAGCTTCGTGAAATGTTCGGCGAAGGGTATACGTTCGACGATTATCTTGCGACGCGCAATCAGGACTACACGCTTTCCATGCAGCTTGACGAGGTCACGGAGCTTCTCAAAGAACGCACCCTGGAGGATCTCTCTTTGGATCAGGAAGCGGTCGACGAATGGTACGAGACCGCTTTGGAAGCGCAAAAAACAAAATATGACGCCTCCCCCGAGGAGTTTTACTATGACGCGCAGGACACGCTGATTCTGTACGCGCCCGACGGCTTCGCCCGCGTACAGGTCATCGACCTCATTCCGGACGGCGAACCCGATGAAAAGATCGAGGCAAACCGCGTCGAAATGGCGGCGCTTGAAGCCGAATACGGCATGCTTGCGCTGAACGGAAGCAATCCGGAACGCGCTGCTGCGATCGAGATCGACTATGCCGCGCTGAAGGCGGAAACCGAAGCGCTGGAGGATGCGTATTACGGCGACGTCAGGAAGAAGGGCGACGAAGCGTATGCGGCGCTCGAAAACGGGCTTTCCTTCGAAGATGCGATGGACGCCTACAATCTCGGCGAGGCGGACGATTCGCACACGGATGAACGCGTGGTTTACCTTGCCGGCGTTGACACGCACGACGAGGAGATCGCGGCAATCGCAAGAAAGCTCGAGCCCGGCACGTATTCGAAGCCGACCCTCGTTGACGGCGCATATGTGATCGTGAAGCTGATCGAACGGATCCCCGCGGGCGTTGTCGACCGCGCGTCGATCGAGGACGATATCCGCGCCGCCGCCGCACGTGAAACGAAGGACGGCGCATGGGAAGCGCAGCTGGACGCATGGCTGGAAGAGGCGAAAAACGCCGCCGTCTATCATCGCGAAACGTATGAAATGCTTACCGATCAGTACCTGAATTCGGAATACTGATTTTAGAAAATAAGGAGGAACCTATGATGTACTGTCCGAAATGCGGCATTTCCCTGCCCGACGATGCAACCGTATGCGACGCCTGCGGCGCGCGCCTCGATTCGACGCCCGATCCCGTCTTCGATCCGCCGAAGAAGGAAAGCGGGAAGAAATCTTCCAAGACGCCCGATTTCAAGGATGCGTTCCGGAAATGGGCGCACGACCAGGGCATGTTCTGCCTGATCGCAAAGGCGGTCGCGATCACCGTCATGGTATTCTATCTCCTGACCGCCATCGTCTACTCGGTTACGCTGATCATCGAGCGATATGCCGGCGGCGTGATCTTCTCGGAGTTCTTCCTGAAGCTGCTCACCGGCATCGTCTACGGCGTGATTATCTGGCTGCTTTCCGACGCGGTTCTGTATCTCGGAAAGCTATATGAAATGAAAAAGAAAGAAACAAAGAACTGAAACCGGTTCTTTCGGGAGGAGAGAAAAAATGGAACAATACAACAACCAGTACGGTCAATATAACAACCCCGTTGTGATCGAGCAGAAGGAGCCCATCCCGGTGGGACTGCAGATTGCCGCGCTCATCACGGGCATCGTCGGCTTTATCGTCGCCTTTATCGGTTATTTCGCGGTGATCTTCGGCAACGTCATGCGCGCCGCCTTCACCTACAGTCAAACGTCGGACCACGGCGTCGGCGGCATCCTGATCGCTCTGATCGTCGTTGCGCTCATCGTCTGCGTCGTCGCCCTCATTCTCGGCATCGTCGGACTTGTGCGCAGCATCCGCCGTCCGAGAACCGTCAAGGGCATCGTGCTTTCCGCGATCGGTCTGAGCTTCAGCTGCGGCGGCTTGGCTCTGTCGGTCATCGGTCTGTTCCTGAACGGCTTCCTGTCGATCGTCATGAACCAGATACACTGATTCCCGGCGTCTGTCCGGTTCCCGCCTCCCTCGATGAGGGAGGTTTTTTGTAGCCGTTTTTTCGCGTTCTGCATAGTATACCACGGACGGCTTGCGCCGTTCGGAAAGGAGTATACCATGGCAGTTATCACGAATCAGGCAAACCTTACATATACCTACGGAACCGTAACGGCGTCCGTGCTGTCGAACCTTGCTTCGACCGAGCGGAACGTCTCCATGACCGTCGAGAAGCGCGCGCTCGAGGAATCGTACCGCGAGGGCTCCACGCTGACCTACCTCATCTCGCTGAAAAACGGCGGCGAAGCGCCGGTCGAAAACCTCGTCGTCACCGACAACCTCGGCGCGTACACGCCCGCGGGCGCGGCGGATCCCGTCATGCCGCTGACCTTTACGGGGCAGGCGACGCTGTACGTAAACGGCGCGTTCTCGGAAACGCTTACGCCGGTGACCGGCGAAAACGGCGTGCAGTTTACGATCCCGTCGATCCCCGCCGGCGCAGACGCGCTGCTGATCTATCAGGCGGCCGTCAACGGTCTCGCGCCGCTCGAAGCGGGCAGCGAAATCACGAACGCCGCGCAGATCGGCGGAACCGATCCCGCGACGGTCAGCGCAACCGTTCCCGTTGCGGATTACGCGGATGTCTCGATCGAAAAAGAGATGTCGCCGAACCCGATCAGCGACGGCGGCACGATGACCGTAACGTTTACGATCGAAAACCGCGGCAACACCGAAGCGACCGATCTTCTGCTCACCGACGATTTCCCGATCGCGCTTTCGGACCTTTCGGTTGCGGTGAACGGCGCGCCGGTGACGGACTTCACGTTCGAAGACAACCTCTTCACCCTGCCCGCAGGCGGCGCAACGACGCTGTCCGTGCCCGCGGCAACCTTTACGCAGGACGAGACCGGCGCGGTGACCGTCAACCCGGGCGTGCTGACCGTTGTGCTCACCGGAACGGTATGATCCGAACCGTTCCCCCTTGCCTTCCCCGATTCGGGGAGGGCTTTTTTTCGTTTTTCCTGTTGCGTTCGGCGCGAAAAAAGGGTATGATAATGGTGTATGAGCATTCATTCCGACATTGCAAATCATCTGAGCATCGCGCGGCCGGCAGATCCTTTGTCGCTGCCTGCGCTGACGCTTGCCTATCTCGGCGACACGGTCTACGATCTCTACGTGCGCACGGTCCTTGCGGAAACGCTGCGGCTGCCGATGCGCGCCCTGCACCTGGAAGCGGCGAAGCACGTCTGCGCCGCGGGACAGGCGGCGGCGTACCGGCGCATTGAGCCCGCGCTCACCGAAGCCGAGCAGGCGGCGTTCCGCCGCGGACGCAACGCGCATTCCGGCACCGTGCCGAAGCACGCGGACGTGCGCGATTACCGCGTAGCGACCGGTCTTGAAGCGCTGCTCGGTCATTTGTACCTTTTGGGCGAGGACGACCGCATCGGCGAGCTGATGCGCCTTGCCCTTACCCCCGATACAGAACCCGAAAAGGAGCCCGAATCATGAACGATCAGAGAAACAGTTACGGCAGACGGTCCGCCTCCGGCGAAAAAGGCGCGCGCACGCAGTACGACAAGCCCTACGGCAAAAAGCCGTATCGCGGCGAAAAAAAGAGCTTCGGCGACGACCGTGAATACCCGAAAAAGTCCTACGCCGGCGATTCCCGCAAAAGGACCGACGGACAGCGGAGCGATTATCCGAAAAAACCGTTCGACCGCAGGATCAGTCGGGACGAGAAGCCGAAAAAGGGTTTCGAACCCGCGCCGGTCGAGAACGAGCGCGACGAACAGCCGTACCTTCTGATCGGACGCAACGCGGTGCGCGAAGCGCTGAAGAGCGGACGCAGCATCGACCGCGTGCTGGTCACCGCCGAGCACGACGGCTCTCTGGGCGAGATCGTGACGCTTGCGCGCGAGCGGAAGCTCGTCGTGCGCGAGGTCGACCGCAAAAAGCTGGACGAGCTGTGCATGCCGTTCGGACACGGCGGCAAGACCGCAAACCATCAGGGCGTCGTCGCCTACGCAGCAGGCGTGACCTACTGCGATGTCGCCGACATCCTCGACGCCGCAAAGGAAAAGGGCGAAGCGCCGTTCGTCATCGTGCTGGACGGTGTGGAGGACCCGCACAACCTCGGCTCCATCATCCGCAGCGCGGACTGCGCGGGCGCGCACGGCGTGATCATCGGAAAACGCAGAAGCGCATCCGTGACCTCCGCCGCCGTCAAGGCGAGCGCAGGCGCGACCGAATACGTAAAGATCGCGCGCGTCGTGAATATCTCTGCGGCGATCGCGCAGCTCAAGAATGCGGGCGTATGGATCGCGGGCGCGGACATGAACGGCGAACCCATGCGTTCCGCCGCCATGAAGGGACCGCTCGCGCTGGTCATCGGAAACGAGGGCGAAGGGCTTTCAAAGCTCGTTCGCGAAAACTGCGATTTCCTCGTCTCCATCCCCATGCAGGGACACATCGATTCGCTGAACGCAGGCGTCGCCGCGGCGATCCTGATGTTTGAAAAGAAGCGGCAGGACGCCGAATGAACATGATCGAACCGACCGACGAACAACTGATCGCCCGCATCCGCGAAGGCGACGGCGAAGCGGAACGGCTGCTTTTCGAACGATATAAGCAGCTGGTGCGTTCGCGCGCGCATTCGTATTTTCTGATCGGCGCGGACCACGAGGATCTCGTGCAGGAAGGCATGCTGGGGCTCTATAAAGCGGTCTGCGAATACGACGAAACGAAGGCGGCGGCGTTCAAGAGCTTCGCGGAGCTTTGCATCACGCGGCAGATCCTGTCCGCGATCAAAAACGCCACGCGCAAGAAGCATACGCCGCTCAACCATTACGTGTCGCTGAACCGCTCGCCGATCGAATCGGCGGACGACGTGACGCTTCTGGACACGATGCGGTCGCTGAGCGTTGCCGATCCCGAGGACGTTCTGATCGGGCGCGAGAACTTCGAGCAGATGGTCGTCTACCTCGAAAAAACGCTCTCCCCGATGGAACGGCGGGTTTTGAGTCTGTATCTCGACGGTCTCTCCTACCCGCAGATCGCGGCGCGGATCGAAAAGCCGCTGAAATCGGTCGACAACGCCATGCAGCGCGTCAAGCACAAACTGGAGATCTTCCGCAATTAAAAAAAACGCCGCAGACGCGGCGTTTTTCTTTATGCACGTGCTTTATCCGTTGTTGATGATCCACAGCAGAAACGCGATCAGCGCGGTGCCGAGCACCATCATCACAAAGCTGCGCGGCCATTTCCCCTTTTTATTGAAGCCGTAAAAGTCGTCCCAGCGATCCTTCTCGGGTGCAAGGATGACCCGGTTGAGATAGAGCATGCCGTAGAGCAGAACCGGCAGAACGCCGATCGGGATCACCCACGCGGGCATGGCCGTTTTTTCAAACGCGAGAAACGACACGATCGCAAGGAGCGGGCAGATCAGGTGCAGAAACAGCTCCCCGCGGGTCAAAAGCAGCTTCCATTCGTGCGACACCGGACCGAGCAGAAGCAGAACGGTGAACATCGTGACCGTGACCGCCGCCGTGCCGACATACTTTATGAGAAGCGCCCAGAACGGCAGTCCGCCGCAAAGCTGCATGATAACGACGATCAGCGACGCGATCGCGCAGAGCACGTTGGACAGCGTGGTAAAATAGCGGAACAGCACGCGTTTCGGGCTGGATATGATCAGCCCCCGGACGAGGCATCCCGCAACGAAAACGATGTTCAGCGCGTTCAGGATCAGCGACGGCAGCATGGGGTCTCTCCTTCGTGTTTTGTCAGTAGAATACAGTATATCATTCTTTTCCGCACGCCGCAAGTACGGGACGGAATCTTGACGGGGAAACGCCTTGCGTGGTATCTTATAGGGGAATCATTTATCTTTTCCAGAGGGTATCTATGGACGTTTTTAACGTGATCTCGCTTCTGGGCGGACTGGCAATGTTCCTGTACGGCATGCGCCTGATGGGCGATTCCCTGAAGGAAAACTCCTCCGGCACGCTGAAAAAAGCCATGAGCAAGGTAACGAACAACCCGCTGAAAGCGTTTGTGCTCGGCGTGCTGGTCACCGCGCTCATCCAGTCCTCCACCGCTACCATCGTCATCACCGCGGGTCTTGTCGGCGCCGGGATCCTGACGCTGCATCAATCCCTCGGCATCATTGTCGGCGCGAACGTCGGCACCACCGTGACCGGTCAGATCATCCGTCTTCTGGACATCAACTCCTCCGGCTCCTCCGTTCTGCGCTTCTTCCAGCCCTCCACGCTCGCCCCGATCGCGCTGATCATCGGCATCGTGCTGATCATGGGCAGCTTCTTCAAAAACGCACGGTCCGTCGGCAACATCGCCGTCGGCTTCGGCATCCTGTTCTCCGGACTTCTCAACATGACCGGCGCGGTCAATTCACTCTCACAATCCGGCGTCATCGAAACCCTGTTTACCGGTCTCGGAGACAATCCGTTTCTGGGCTATCTGACCGGCGCGGGCGTTGCGTTCACACTGCAAAGCTCCTCTGCCGCCGTCGGTATTCTGCAGGCGTTCTCCGCGACCGGATTGTTGACGTTCAAGTCCATTTATTCGGTCATCGTCGGCATCTATCTCGGCGACTGCGTGACCACCGCCATCGTCATCTCCATCGGATCCAAGGCGGAAGCGCGCCGTGTCGGCATCGTGAACATCCTGTTCAACCTCGGCAAATCCGCTCTCGTTCTGCTTGTCGTGACGATCGTGCACAAGCTCGGACTTTTGAACAAGCTGTGGGACAGCACGGTCAATTCCGGTATCATTGCAAATACCAACACGGTATTCAACCTGGGGTGTGCGCTCACGCTGCTTCCGCTGATGACCGTTTTTGAAAAGCTGAGCCGGAAGATCGTGAAGGACAAGCCGGCAAAGGAGAGCAAGTACAAGGCGGTGACCGACGCGCTGAACCCGGTCTTCTTCAACACCCCCGCCCTTGCGCTGCAAAGCTGCTATAAAACGCTGCTCGCGATCTTCGCCGCCGCGCGGACGAACATTGAAAAGTCCTTCCATCTGCTGAATGAATATGATCCCGCCGTTCACAAGGAGATCCTTTCGGAGGAGGACGAGATCGACCGCCTGACCGACAGGGTCAGCCGGTACATGGTGGAGTTTCTGCCGCATCTGCAGATCGAGAACCACGTGGCGATCCTGAACCAGTATTACAAAGTCACGTCCGAGTTCGAGCGGTTGGGCGACCATGCCGTGAACATTGCCGCATACGCGTCCACGATGAAAAAGAACAACACCGCGTTCTCTCCCGCCGCCGTTTCGGAACTGGCGGTTCTGGAAAGCGCGCTGGTGCAGATCCTCAACGAAACCGAGCAGACCTTCAAGAAGAGAGACGTCGACGCCGCGGCGCGGATCGAGCCGCTCGTGCAGGTGTCCGCCGATCTCATTACCGTGCTCCGCCGGAACCATCTGAAACGCATGAGCACCGGCGAATGCAACGCCTATGCCGATACGACGTTTACGGACCTGATGGTGGAGTTTCACCGGATCGCCGACGTCTGTTCCAACGTCGGTATCGCCACAATGGTGCGTGTGCACCCCGAGCTTGCCGACCACGAGCATCTGTACTTCGAGCGTCTGCACGCCGGCGGCGACGAATCGTTCGACGCGCTCTATTCGCGTGCGCATCAGCAATATTTCTCGCTTCTCGGAAAGCCGGAAGCCGCCGAAGAAGAGGAACCCAAGACGGAAGAACAGCCGGCGCCGCCGGAACAGCCCGCAGCCGCGCCGCAGCCGTCCTAATACCCGAAAAAAAGCACCGCCGAAGCGGTGCTTTTTTATGAAAGCAGAAAATCTGAAAGCGCTTCCGGCGAAGCGGCGAGCGCATCCGCGCCCGCGGCTTCCAGTTCGGACAGCAGCCCGTACCCCCATGTGACGCCGATGCAGGGAATGCCGCGCCTGTGCGCGCCGATCACATCGTAATGCGTGTCGCCGACCATCACCGCGTCCTCCGCTCCGGTCGCGGACAGCAGGTAACAGAGCACGTCGTCCTTGTTCTGACGGCTTGTGTCAAAGGTCGCGCCCGCGATGTACGCAAAGTACGGCGCGAGAGAAAAATCCGAAAGGATCTCGCGCGCAAGCGGCTCCGGCTTCGAGGTGCCGACGCAAAGGCGCAGACCGGCCCCGCGCGATCTCGCGCGCAAGCGGCTCCGGCTTCGAGGTGCCGACGCAAAGGCGCAGACCGGCCCCGCGCAATCGTTTCAGACAGTCCTCGATCCCGGGATATACGCGGTTCTGATATTTGCCGTCGCCGTCATTGTACTGCTCACGGTAGAAGCGGATCGCGTCCCCGATCTGCGCCTCCGGCACGCCGAGCAGTGAAAAACCGACCGAAAGCGGCGGCCCGACCATCTTCCGAAGCTCCGAATCCGCCGGAACCGGAAGCCCGAGCCGTTCCAGCGCATAAACCGTGCTGTTTTTGATCCCCTCGCCGGAATCCGTCAGCGTTCCGTCCAGATCAAAGATCACCCATCGATACCGCATTCCACCTCCAAAGCAAATTCGATTTCGTCCGGTTCGTTTTTCACAATGCGTCTTCGCCCCGTCTCCGAAAAGCCAAGCCGCTCATACAGTCTTCTCGCCCGTTCGTTGTTTTCGAGAATCCACAGCGTCGGCGTTCCGTCGCATTCGGAAACGGCAAACCGCAAAAGCGCAGTACCGTATCCGCGGTTCTGCCGTTCCGGCAGCACATACAGGTCCTCAATCAGACTGCCGCAAACGGACACGACGCCGACCGGCTTGTCCTCAATCAAAAGCCAGACCCTGCTGCCTTCGTCCATTTTCTTTTGCAGATAATCCGCCTGTCGTTCCTCTGTATGCAGCTTTACAAACTCCGGCGTGCAGAACGCGCGGTGCGAGTCCCGCCATGCTGCGGCGTGCACCGCCCCTGCCCGCAACAGATTCGATTCGTCTACCGGAACGATCATGTTTCTTCCTCCGCCGAAAGCACAAGCTTCAGAGGCAACGCATTGTCATTATGAACCGCTTCGCATTGCTCGCGGTTTCGTCTGCAGAACGCAAGATAGCTGTTTTCGTACGCTTTTGTAGGCATGATGCGTTTCCGTCCCATGTCTTTTTCCTTTCTTACCCGTTCCGGCTTTACCGCACGAACGGCGCGCGGTATTCCGCGTTGATCTCTTCAATTTCCTTTTCCCCGTCGATATAGGGCTGATAGATCGCCTCGATCCTGCCGCCGCCTAAGTTATCGCAGCCGCTGCAGAACTCGCAGTCCACGCCGCACGCGCCGAACAGCGCCTCGCGGACGATCCGTTCCCGTTCTTCCCACGTGGTATCCTTGATCAGAATGGATTTCATATGCGTTTTCTCCGTTACAGGCCCAGGTTCCGCCGCGCGTCCTCGCTGTTGTTCAGGACCAGGGCGAGCGTTTCGCACGAGTCCGTCTTTTCGCAGCCGCCGCAGGTTCCGACCTGCTTTCCGAGCGCGCACTGCCGGATTTTACAGAGCGAATCGCAGTAGACCGTTTTGACGCCGTCGATCCGGCAGCCCGAACAGTTGATCATTTCCGGCGTGATCTCGATGCCGTTCAGCGCCGACCATTTTTCCGCGACCTTCTTCCGCAGCGCGTCGTCGTTATGCACCGTGGCAAGCCGCGCCTCGCAGGTTTCGCAGTCCAGACCGCAGTATGCGAGATAATGGTTCTTCGGATCGATCGCGTGCGGATCGGCGCCGATTCTGATCCAGTAGCGCTGCTCGATCTTTCCTTCTTCGTTCACGAGCTCGTTTTCCAGTATGCCGCCGTTGTTCATGATGGACTTTGCGGAGCCGACATTGTCCTTTTCGCAGGTTATCAGCACGCGCTCGATCCCGAGCTTTCTGCACTCGTCGAGCGCGAGACGGATCATCTCGGTTGCGCAGCCCTTTCGGCGCTCGCTCGGGCGGATGCCGCCGCCGATGTGTCCGCCCTCGCGGTACAGGGAATCGTTCAGATAATGACGGATGTTCACCGCGCCCAGAAGCCGGTCGCGTTCCTCGTCGAGCAGGAAAAAGACCGAATCCGGCACCTTGCCGTTTCCCGGCTCTTTGGTGCCCAGATGCGCAAGATAGTAATCAAAGTCGTGATAATCGTTTTTGAAGATCGACCCCGGAGAGCGGTTCGTGTGGTTTTTCTCCTGATCCGCCTTCCACTCGTCGATCATCTCGCCGAGCTGCTTCTCAAATGCTTTTGTGAGCTTGATGAGTTTCAACCCCATGAGCTTCCTCCCGATGCCGGATGATTTTGTATATTGTACCACAACACACGCCGCCGTGTCACTACGGTATCTCAAAAATCGGCTGATGTTTCCTATACTTGCACAGTTTGTCCGATTTTGGGGAAATGTGTTGATTCCCGCGTCGGAATCGGCTATAATAAAAAATCATGATTTGTTTCCGACCGGAGTTGCCATGACGAATTATCATATCGGTTCCTACCGTTCGATCGACGCCTTTGTAAAGGATAAACTTGACGCGTTTCAACGCGCCGGGTTCACGTTCGACGCGCTCTTTTCTCTGATGTTCCGCGAAGAGCCGAACATCCTCTATGAGCAGAGCGAGGACTTCCGGATCCGCAAGACGACCTACGGTGAAGCGAAGGCGCATATCCTCCGCCGTGCCGCGGCGCTGAAAGCCGCGCTTTCGGGCCTTCCGGACGACGCCGTCGTCGGTCTGTATCTCGACAACGGGCTTGACTGGATCGAGCTTTTTTGGGCGATCCTTGCCGCGGGCTTCCGTCCGCTTTTGATGAACCTGCGCCTGCCGATGCCCCTGCTTTCCGGTGCGATGCGCATTGCAGACTGCCGCGCGGTCATCGCCGAAAAGGGCGATTTCTCCTGTCCCGTGCTGCGTCCGGATGCGATCCCGACCTCCGGCGAGCCGATCGACCCGCGTCCGTTCGGCACGGAGCTTTTTGTCATGTCCTCCGGCACAACCGAAAACGTCAAGGTCTGCGCGTATTCCGCGGAGGAGTTCTATTATCAGATCCGGGACAGCTACGGCATCATCAAGGAACAGCCCCTCGTTAAAAAGCATTACGAAGGCAACCTCAAGCTGTTGACCTTCCTGCCCTTCTATCACGTGTTCGGACTGATCGCGATGTATATCTGGTTCGCGTTCTTCTCGCGCACGTTCGTGCATCTCAACGACCTCTCCCCGTCGACGATCGTCAACACGATCCGCCGTCACAAGGTCACGCATATTTTTGCCGTGCCGCTTTTCTGGGAAAAGGTTTATGAGCAGGCGAAAAAGGGAATTGCCGATCGCGGCGAAAAGACCGCAAAGAAATTCGACCGCGCGCTGGCGCTTGCCGAAAAGCTCCCCCGCCCGCTCTCCGCGGCGTTCTCGAAGCTCGCGTTCCGCGAGGTGCGCGAAAATCTGTTCGGCGACTCCGTGTTCTTTATGATCACGGGCGGGAGCTTCCTCGATCCGTCGATCCAGGCGTTTTTCAACGGGATCGGATACCGGCTTGCAAACGGCTACGGCATGACCGAGATCGGCATCACGTCGGTCGAGCTGTCCGCAAAGCGGAAGTATCTGCGTCTCGGCTGCGTCGGCAAGCCCATGCAGAACGTCGAATACCGCATCAACGATTCCGGCGAGCTTACGGTCCGCGGACGCGTGACCGCGAAATACATTCTTTCCGCCGACGGACGCGCGGAGCGCGACGGCTGGTTCCCGACGCGCGACCTTGCGGAATGCGTCGACGGGCACTATCGCATCCTCGGGCGCGCCGACGATCTGATCGTCGGACCGGACGGCGAAAACCTGAACCCGAACGCCGTCGAGCCGCTTTTGAAAACGGACCGCGCGGAGGTCTGCCTGATCCCCGCAAACGACAACGGCAGACCGGCGACGGTGCTGCTTGCCGGTGTGAACCGCATGATCACCGCGGAAGCCGCGGAACAGCTGCGCGGTACGCTGATCGAAAAGATCGAATGCCTGAACCTGACTTCCGCGATCTCGCGCATCGTGCTCGTCGAGGGACCTTTGATGAAAGCGGACGAGTTCAAGCTGAACCGCGTCCGTCTGCGCCGCGACTTCGCCTCCGGCGCGCTGAAACCGCTCGATCTTTCCGGAAGGACCGACGATGCGGAAGCCGACGCGCTGATGCGCCGCGTGCGCGCGATCGTCGCCGCCGCCGTGAACCGAAGCGAAGACGAGATCGCCCTTGACGCCGATTTCTTCCTCGACCTCGGCGGCACGAGTCTCGATTATTTTGCGATGCTGACACGGCTCAGGGATGAGTTCGGCGCGGCGTTCCCGCTGGAGGACACGGGCTTCAAGACCGTGCGCAGCATTGCGGACTACATCCGCGGCGAGAAAGGCGGGACCCCTGCATGATCGCGCTGTTCAACTGGTTTGTGAAGATCACCGGCTGGCCCGCGCAGCTTCTGTGCTTCCGCACGAAGATCCTTTATGAGGACAGGCGCGTGCAGGGTAGGCACATTGACGGGCGCGCGATCATCATTTCGAACCACACGTCGGTCTTCGACTACGCGGTGTATCTGTTCGTGTTCTGGACGCGCACGCTGCGCTTTCAGATGGCGGAGGTGCTCTATGAAAAACCGCTGCTCGGATGGTTTCTGCGGCTTCTGGGCGGGATCCGGGTCGACCGGAACGCGCACGATTTCGGCTTTCTGCCGAAATCGCTCTCGATCCTCTCCCGCGGCGGCGTGGTGGGGATCTTTCCGGAAAGCCGTCTGCCCCGTCCCGGCGAAAAACGTCCTCTGCCGTTCAAGGTGAGCGCGGCGCTGCTCGCGCTCGAAAGCGGCGCGAAGATCGTTCCGGTCGTGACGAACGGATCGTATTTCTGCCGCAAACGCGCCCGCGTGCTGATCGGAAAGCCGATCCATGCTGCCGAGCTTCTGGAAGAGGGCGTAACCGAAAAAGAAAATCTTGCGATCGTTTCCGAACGGCTTCGGGAGCGGATCGTC
The DNA here is from genome assembly GCA_902792295.1 of uncultured Eubacteriales bacterium. GTDB lineage: Bacteria > Bacillota > Clostridia > Christensenellales > CAG-138 > UBA3792. Next base: position 16,197 of record CADAZC010000020.1, on the reverse strand, counting down.
GCTTTGGAGAAACTGCTGTATGGAACAGAAACGAACGAATCGCGCTAAGCTGTTTTCGCCGCGTTACCTCGTCCACGATTTCATCAAGGCGACGGCGGCGATCCCGGGGCTCATATGGATGCGTCCGCGCTGGATCTTCGAGACGAAGGCGGCAAGAAAACGCATCCGCGGCGGCGCGCTGCTCATCGCGAATCATTACGGGTTCTTCGATCCCATGTACCTGATGTTCGCGGTATGGTACCGGCGGCACCACTTCATCTGCGGAAAGGAATTCTTTGAATCCAGGTTCCGCTGGCTGTTCAAGCAGTTTCTGTGCATTCCGATCGACCGCGCGAATTTCAACTTCAATTCGCTGCGCGAGATCACGGATGAGCTCAAAAAGGGCTCGCTGGTGTCCATCTTCCCGGAAGGGCACATCAACGAAGACGGCGACAATCTCGGCGCGTTCAAATCCGGCATGGTGCTGATCGCGCTGCAGGGCAGGGTGCCGATCGTGCCGGTCTATGTGAAGCCGAAGGCGCATTTCTATAACCGTGTGACCTTCGTGATCGGCGAGCCGATCGACCTGTTCGCGCGGTACGGACGGCGTCCGTCGATGTCCGAGATCGACGCGATCGCGCAGGAGCTTCAGCAAAAAGAAGAAGAATTAAAGCAAATTGCTTATCAGAAGAGGAGATAAAAACCATGCAAACACCCGATAAAGAAATTTTCCGTCAGTACACGGACGAACAGACCTTTGAACGGATCAAAGAGTTCACGACCGTTTCCGCGATGTGGGAGCACTGTGCGCGTGAATTCAAGGACGCGCCGGCGATCGTCGACGAAGGAAAAACGAGAAGCTATGCGGAGCTTGACGCGGACGTTGCGGGCTTCCGTACGCTCCTCGGCGACTGCCCGGTCGGCACGCGCGTTGCGATCTTCGCCGCGAACTCCTATGACTTTGTCAAGGCGTATCTTGCCGTCGTCACCTCCGGTGCGACCGCCGCGATCTTCCCCGCGCACCTGCCCGCGGAAGCCGTGTTCGGCTGCTGCATGATGTTCGGCATCAAAAAGCTCGTCTATCAGGCGGACTTCGAACCGCGTCTTGCGATCGTCAAAGCAAAGCGCCCCGACATTGAGCTGATCCCCGTTTCCGCCGTTTCCGACGAAAAGAAACCCGCCGTCGCGTGCGAACCGAAAACGCCGTGCGCGATCGTCTTCACCGGCGGCACGACCGGCCGCAGCAAGGGCGCGCTCCTTTCGAACGACGCCGTGATGCAGGGCACGATCAACGGCTGCTACGGCTATCCGGATGTGTTCGGTCAGCGCTATCTTCTGGTGCTGCCGCTTTCGCACGTGTTCGGGCTGATCCGCAACCTGATGACCTCTCTGTATACCGGCAGCGCGCTGTATATCTGCCGCAACAACAAGGACATGTTCCGCGACGTCGCGATCTTCCGTCCGACGATTCTCGTCATCGTGCCCGCCCTTGCGGAGATGGCGCTGACGCTGTCCAAGAAGTTCGGACGCAACATGCTCGGCGCGGACCTCAAAACCATCATCTGCGGCGCGGCGCCGGTCGCTCCGTTCCTGATCAAGGAATACGACAAGCTCGGCATCAAGCTGCTGCCCGGCTACGGCCTCACCGAGTCCGCAAACCTCGTTTCCGGCAATCCGGAAAGCATCCGAAAGCCCGATTCCGTCGGTCTGCCGTTCCCGAACCAGGAGATCAAAATCGTCGACGGCGAGCTGTGGCTCAAGGGCCGCAACATGATGGAGGGCTACGTGGGCGTCGAAGAACCCGGCGCGTACGAGGACGGCTGGTTCCGTACCGGCGATCTCGTGCGGCTCGACGAGGAAGGATATCTTTACATCACCGGCCGCATCAAGGAGATCATCGTTCTGCCGAACGGCGAAAACGTCTCCCCCGCCGAGGTCGAAACGCACTTCAACGCGCTCCCGTTCATTCAGGATTCGCAGGTCTTCGAAGCGCGCAGCGCGCTGGGCGAGCCGATCCTTGCGCTTGAGGTGGTTCTGCGCCCGACCGAGCTTACGGATATGGACGACGAGGCGCGCAAGGCGTTCGCCGTCTCGGAGCTCGAAAAGGTCAACCGCACCCTGCCGGGATTTTCGCAGGTCAGCCGGATCGTCGTGCGCGACACCGATTTCGAACGGTCGCCCGCGATGAAGATCGTGAGGTACAAGCATGTCCAGAACTGAAATCATCGAAAAACTCAAGGAGATCCTGCTCGCCGCGGACGACCGGAACCGTGACAAGGTCGCGGCGTGCACCGAGGAATCACGGCTTGTTGCGGACCTCGGCTTCTCGTCGGTGAGCATGCTCTACATGGTCATTGCGATCGAAGAGGAAATGAACATCCGCTTCGACAACGTCGGCGCGAGCGATTTTCAGACGCTCGGCGACGTCGTGAGCTATATCGAGGCGAAGCTGAAATGAAGTGGCTGCCCGGGGATCCCACGCCCGGCGACATGGTGCGGGTGCAGATCGGTTCGATCTTTCATTACGGCGTCTGTACGGGCGACGGCAGGATCGTTGCCTTCGGACTGCCGCCCGTGCCGGCGTATGCAAAATCGCCCGACCGCTTCCTCGTCACGGAAACGGACATGGACGTTTTCTCAACGGGACGCATCCCCGAGATCGCGGTCCTCGACCGTGCGGAGCGCAAAAAGCGCATTCCGCCGGAGGAGACCGTGCGGCTTGCCAGAGCGCGGCTCGGCGAGGACGGATATCACATGATCCGCAACAACTGCGAGCATTTCGCCTACGAATGCGTGTTCGGCGAGCGAAAGAGCTTGCAGGAGGAAGCCGTGTTCCGCATGTGGAACACACGTCCGGTGCTGAATGTGTATCTTGCCGAGGCGGACCGGTTTTCGCTCGATTTCCCGCTTCCCGAAGAACGGAAGCGCGAGATCGACGCCTGCTCCGACCGTTCCGTGAAGCAGGCGCGGATCGCAAACTGGGCGCTTTTACGGCTTGCGGCGAAGCACGGCTTCTCGCAGGACCCGGACGAACTCGTTTTTACCCGCCGGAAAAACGGCGGATGGACGTGCAACCGGTTTTCGATCTCGTTCTCGCATGCGGACGGGCTCTGCTGCGCGGCGGTTTCGAACGCGCCGGTCGGCGTCGATCTCGAAACGGCTGCGGACATCACGGGACGGTTCGGCGCGGATAAGCTCGAAAAGCTCCGCGCGCGGTGCTTTACGAAGACCGAGCGGGAAGCGTACCCCGAAACGGTCGAGGGCTTCCTCTCCTGCTGGACGCGGAAGGAAGCGATCTTCAAGGCGTCGGACAAACGCGCGTTTTCGCCCGTGAAAACGAACTCGCTCACAGACCGCGCGGTGACGTTCACGCTTCTTGCGCCGCGCACGCCGATCGTGTCCGTTTGCAGCGAGCACGCGGCTTTTTCGCGGCTGTTCCGGACGGACGGAACCGCGATCGAACCGATTTTGACGAACGAACCGGTACATTTCTGAGGAGAACGGTATGCTTTGGATCCTTGCGGCTTTGATCGGATGCTACGCGGTGTTTGTATTTGCACCGGCGGTCGTCGCCGTATGCACGATCTTCCGGGCAAAGCCCGGCGACAGCTTTGATGCGCTGCTTGCGCCCGGCGCGCAGTTCGCGCCCTATGCGGAACGGATGCGTGCGGCGAAGGCGCGGTTCGACGCGTTTCCGAAGCAGCGGATCTCGATCGCAGCGTGCGACGGCGTCGTGCTTTCGGCGGACTACTGCGACCGGAAAAGTGCGAAGACCGCGATCCTCATGCACGGCTATCGCACGGATCCGATGGTCAATTTCGCCATGCAGGCGGATATGTTTTTGCGGCATGGATACAACGTGCTTTTGATCCGCCAGCGCGGACACGAAGCGGGCGGAAAGGCGCGCTGCGGGCTCGGACTTCTCGAACGATACGACGCGATCGCATGGAACGAGCACGCGCTTTCGACGGAAGGCGTAGAAGAAACCGTGCTGTACGGCGTGTCGATGGGCGCGGCGGCGGTGGGATTCGCCGCCTGCGATCTCGATCCCGAGAAAACGCGCGCGCTGATCCTCGACTGCGGATTCCGCTCGCCCTACGAGCAGATCCGTCTCGACTGCAGGCGGCGGAACGTGCCCGGTTTTTTGCTGATGCCGCCGATCCGGCTGCTTGCGAAGCTGTTTTTGAAGTTCGACATCCGCGACCGCACGGACGATGTGCTGAAGAACACGGCGATCCCCTGCTTCTTCCTGCACGGAACAAAGGACTTGACCGTGCCGTATGAAACGGCGCGGGAGGTGTTCGATGCCTGCGGCGCAAAAAAGGCGTTCTTCACCGCGGAAGGCGCGGGACACACCGAAGCGTTCATCGTCGAACCGGAACGGGCGGAACAGGAATTATTTGCGTTCCTCGGGGAGGAACAAACCATAGAAAACCACCAACAGGAGGAAGAATAACATGCAGAGATTTGCAATTCTTTGCGACGGAACCTGCGATTTGCAGGAAGGTTTCCAGAAGCAGTACGACATCCGGGTCATTCCGGGACACATCGTTCTGCCCGACAAGTCGGACATTCCCGGTCCTCTGACGTGGGACCGCTTCCCGCGCGACGCGTTCTATGCCGATCTCAAGAAGAACCCGAACGGCTATTCCACCGCGCCCGCCAATGTTGAGGAATTCCGCATTGCCATGGAAGAGATCGTCAAAGACGGCACGCCGCTGCTTGTGATGACCATTTCCGGCGGCATTTCCGGCACGTACGGCTTTGCCTGCACCGCGGCGAACCTGGTCAAGGAGACCTATCCCGACGCGGACATCCGCTGCGTCGATTCGCTGCGGTTCGGACCGGGCTTCGGTCTGATGGCGGTCTATGCCTCGATGCTTCGCGAAGAAGGCAAGACGATGGAAGAGGTCGCCGACTGGATCGAAGCGAACAAGAACCGCTTCCATCAGGCGGGCTGGCTCGACGATCTGAGCTTCGTTGCGAAGAAGGGTCGTCTCACAAACGCCAAGGCGTTCTTCGGCACGCTCGCGGGCATCAAGCCGATCGGCGAATTCGACTACAACGGTCTCACCACCGTGATCGGCAAGGCGAAGGGTGCGAAAGCCGCTTACGCCGCGCTTTTAAACTACATCGAAAACACGATCGAAAACCCGTCCGAGCAAATCATCTTCATCGCGCAGACCAGCCGTTTCCCGCAGGCGGAGAAATATAAGGAACTCATTGAGGAGCGCTTCCATCCGAAAGCGATCTTCATCAACGACGTGTTCCCGTCCTGCGGCATCAATATCGGACCGGGTCTGATGGCGGCGTACTATATCGGAAAGCCGATTTCAAAGGATCTCGGCGAGGAGCGCGCGATCATCGAAAAAGCACTGGCTTCCGAAAAATAAAACAGCTTTCTGAGGGGGAAGAAATCCAAATGAGAAAACTCACCAAGAAATGGCAGATGTTCCTGTACGCGATCGGCGGCATGGGCGTCAATATGCTGAACCTGATGGTCAATTCGTACCTGTGCAGCGCGCTGATCGCGAGCGGATTCAATCCGAACGTCATTCAGTATCAGACGTTCCTCGGCCGCGACCTCGTCATCGCTGCGGTATGGGCGGTGTTCGGCGTGATCGCAAAGATCATCGACGGCGTGATCGACGTTCCGATGGCTTCGTTTACGGACAACCTGAAAACGCGGTTCGGACGCAGACGCCCGGCGCTGATCATCGGCCTTGTTCCGATGATCCTTGCATACGTGCTGTTCACGCTGGTTACGCCGAATCCGCAGGGCGCAACGCTTCTGAACACGATCTTCTACGGCGTGACGCTGTGCGTGTTCTACAGCTTCTATACGCTGACGATGGTCACCTATTACGCGACGTTTACCGAGATCGTCGACACGCAGGAGGAGCGCAACTTCATGTCGAACGTGAAGTCGGTCTGCGACATCGTCTACTTCATCCTCGGCTACGTCGTGGTGCGCATGCTTCTGAACGGTCTGAACGTCCGTCCGGTCGCCATGATCGTTCTGCCGATCGTGCTGACCATGCTGATTCCGCTGCTTTTGATCCGAGAGGATTCCACCAAGGACGGCGTGATCACCCGCGACGGCGAAGAAACGTCCGTTTCGGTCAATCTGTTCAAGTCGATCGCGTATACGTTCAAAAACAAGGACTACATCCTGTGGATGATCGTGTACTCGTTCATGACCTTCGGCGTGCAGCTCTTCCTGTCCGGCATCAACGAGTATTTCTCGGTCGCGGGAATGAACATGATGTTCGTCATGATGGCGGCGTTTGCGCCGGTGCCGTTTACGCTCCTGATCTATAACCGGCTGACCAGGAAATTCGGCTTCGGCTTCTCATACCGCTATACGCTCGTGATCTTTGCCGTCGGCATGGCTGCGATGTTCGCGGTGTCCTATTTCCCGGCAGGCACGCTCAAGACGATCCTTGCGATCGTCACCGGTCTCATCTCCTCGTTCGGCATCGGCGCGATGTTCTCCGTCGCATACTCCGTACCCTCGCAGCTTGCTGCGGAGGAGGAAAAGCGCACCGGCATCTCGAACGCCGCCATGTACTTTGCGGTGCAGGGGCTCTTTGCGGGCGTGGCGTCCGGCATCGGCGGACAGGCGGTGCTGACGATGATGAAGACGAACAATGTGGTGAAATACATGACGCTCGTCTGCGCGATCGCGGTGCTCGTCGCGTTCGTACTCTCCTTCATGCTGCCGAAGTCCGTCACCCTGATGGGCAAGAAAGACAGCGAACAGAACTGAACTTTTCCGGCTGAAAACCGGACACCCTTTTGATATGGCAGTCAAACGAATCAACGGAATCGAATTGGAACAAATGCTCAGAAACGGGCTCGCAAACCTTCGCGCAAGCGAGGACGAGATCAACCGTCTGAACGTCTTCCCCGTCCCCGACGGCGACACCGGCACCAACATGGTGAAGACGCTGGAGCACGGGCTTTCCCTCGCGGAACGCAGCGGCGACGTCAACGTCTTTACAAAATCGCTCGCTTCCGGCATGCTGCTCGGCGCAAGAGGCAACTCCGGCGTCATACTGTCGCAGTTCTTCTACGGCTTTTCGCAGGCGCTTTCGCGCGCGCTTCTGATCGGTCCGGGCGAGCTCCGGAACGCGCTGGTGCGCGGCTACCGCGTCGCGTACGGCGCGGTCATGAAGCCGGTGGAGGGCACGATCCTGTCGGTCGCGCGCGAGGGCATCGAGCACATCCGCTCGCAGATCACCCGCGGCTCCTCGATCGACTTCATCCTCTCCGCCTATGTCGCAGAGATGCGCAAGACGCTGATCCTCACGCCCGAAATGCTTCCGGTGCTGAAGGACGCAGGCGTGGTGGACAGCGGCGCGACGGGCTTCATCCTGATCTTCGAAGGCATGGTGAAATACCTGAACGGCGAAGTTCTGAAAGACAGCGCGCAGCGAACCGAGCCGAAAAACGACGATCCGGACCTCAGCTTGTTCAACGAGGACAGCGTCTTTGTCGACGGCTACTGCATGGAGTTCATCCTGCAGCGCATGAACGGCTCCGCCTATGAGCAGGACTTCCGGCTGAAAGCGTTTACCGGCGCGCTCGACCGGCTCGGCGACTCCATCGTCTGCGTACAGGACGGAAAACGCGTCAAGGTGCATATCCATACGAAGGCGCCGTCCGTCATCATCGAATTGGCGCAGCGGTACGGCGAATTCCTGACGTTCAAGCTCGAAAATATGCAGATACAGCACAACGAGCGCGACCGCATCGTCAAGCCCGCCGTGCACAAGCCCCTGTCCGTGGTCGCCGTGGTGAACGGCGCGGGCATGCGCAAGCTGTTTGAAGGGCTCGGTGCGGACTGTGTGATCGACGCCGACGCCACCATGAACACCTCCGCCCAGGAGTTTGTTTCCGCGTTCGATTCCCTCGACGCCGATGAGATCGTCGTGCTGCCGAACAACAAGAACATCATTCTTGCCGCCGAGCAGGCGGCGTCGCTCGTGCCCGAAAAGCATGTGACGGTCCTGCCGTCCAGAAGCTTCGCGGAGGGCTATTATGCGATCGCCATGGACATTCCGGACGAAAAGGACCTTGAAAAGCGCATCCGCGGCATGCGTTCCGGCATCGACAACATCGTCACCCTGCGGGAAACGACCGCCTCGCGCGATTACACGTACCACGAGATCCGCTGCCGCCGCGGCGAGGACATCGCGTTTCTGGGCGGCGAGCTCGTCTGCGTCGAACGCGACTGGAAGGCGGCGATCCTCGGCGCGCTTGCCATGATCGAGGATATCGACGACCGCGAGACCGGCATCGTGCTGCGCGGCGCCGGCGTTTCCGTGTCCGACGAGGAAGCGCTTTCCGAAGCGATCGCCGGACAGTATCCGATGCTCGAGCTGGAGTTCGTCGACGCCGGGCAGGAGATCTATCACTGGGAAATCGGGATCATGTGAGGAAAACGGTATGGTATGGCTTTGGATTCTGATCGCGCTCGGCGCGGTGCTCTTCTTCTTCGTCATCCCTACGATGATCCTCGCATGGATCATCTATTCCGTGCTGCTCCGGCGCAACAAGCCCGGCAAATGGGACCGCGGCTGCAGCTTTCCCGAGGATCCCGAATACTGCAGAATGCATGACATCGGCATCGAATGGGGTAAAAAATACGCCGATCGCATGCGCGAGGTGGAGATCAGAAGCGACGGATTGAAACTCGTCGGCGAATACTACGACTTCGGCGGCAGCTCCGCCGCGCTGATCATTGCGGGACGGACGGAATGCGTGCTGTATTCCTATTATTTCGCAGAACCGTTCCGCCGCGCGGGCAGAAACGTGCTCGTTATCGACAACCGCGCGCACGGACTTTCCGAGGGCAAGGTGAGCTGCCTCGGCTACCGTGAATACCGCGACATCCTCGAATGGTGCCGTCTTTTGCACGACGACCTCGGCAACGAGCGCGTGTTTTTGCACGGCATCTGCATCGGCTCCTCCACCGCGCTGTTTGCGCTGACCGCGCCGGAATGCCCGGATTATATCGAGGCGATGTCCTGCGAGGGCATGTACTACTCCTTCTACCGGTCGTTCGACAATCACATGAAGGTCGACCGCCCCGAAAAAATGCGCTTTCCCGTGCAGCAGGAGGTCATGCTCTGGATCCGGCTCTGCTCGCATGCAAACGTTGTGACCGACGGTCCGTTCAAACGCATCGAAAAGCTCAGAAAGCCCATTCTGTTCCTGCACAGCCGCGAGGATACCTATTCCACGCCGGACCAGGCGGAATACCTTTACGCGCACTGCAGCGCGCCGAAAAAGATCGCGTGGTTCCCGCACGGCGCGCATTCCCGCATCCGCATCAACGATACGGAAAGATACGACGAAACGATCATAGAATATCTTAAGGAGCTGGACGCAAAGGCGAAAGAAGATGCAATTTGATGAAAAAAGTGTATTTTTGTTGCTTTTGCGCGTACGGCGTGCTATAATGCATTGAATCCAAAAGGAGGAGGAAATCATAATGGAACAGTACAATTTCGATCAGAACAATCTGCCGCAGCCGAATACGCTTACGTTCGGCATTCTGAGTCTCGTATTCTGTGGCATTCTCGGCATCATCTTCGGTGCGATCGGCCGTAAAAAGGGCAAGGAATTCATCGCACAGGGCGGCGAACTGGCCGGTTCGTCCAAGGTCGGCTTTATTCTGAGCAAAGTCGGTCTGATCCTCGGCATCATCGCAACGATCGTCATCGCGATCTACCTCATCGTGATCATTGCGGCTGCTGCCAACGGCGCGCTCAGATAATCAGTCCCGGACTGATCAAGCGTCAGTATGCGTGACGCCGGTTTTCCGGCGTCACGTTTTTTATTCGGAGGGAACATGGCGAAATCAAAGCATCCCGTAAAGAAGGCGGTCTGTATCGCGCTCTGCGCGCTGCTTTTGTACGGCGCGGTCTCAATGCTCGCGTCCGCCGTCGTGTTCCGCGCGCTCTTTCCGAAAAGAAGCGGGCTCTCCCCGCTGCATTACACCTATGAGGAGCTTCAGCCGGACGTTTCGCGCGAACCCTTCGCCTTTCCGTCCGGACGGAATATGCTTTCGGGCTTTCGGTACGATGCCGGAGATCCGCGCGGGCTGATCGTCGTCGTCAACGGCATCGGCGACGGCGCGGATGCGCACCTTCCCGAGATCGTCGAATTCGTACATGCCGGCTGGTCGGTCGTCACCTGGGACGCAACGGGCGTCGGCAAAAGCGAAGGCGCGTGGTCGAAGGGGCTTCAGCAGATCCGCAGGGATCTTGCCGCATTTTGGGAATACCGGACCGTCTCAAAGGCGTGGGACGGACTTCCCGTCGTGCTCTACGGACACAGCGCGGGCGCGTACGCCGCGGCGACGGCGCTGAAGGATCATCCGGAAATCTGCGCCGCCGTCTGCATTGCCGGCTTCGACCGTCCCGTTCCGCTGATGTACGGACACGCAAAGGCGCGCGTCGGCGTGCTTGCCGATATCCAGTACCCCTTCCTCGCGCTCGAATCCTTCCTCCTGTTCGGCGCGGACGCGAACGATTCGGCGCGCGAAGCGATCGACGCGGCGGTTACGCCCGTTCTGATCGTCGGCGGAGACTCGGACGATCTCGTGCCGTATGAAAACAGTCTGATCCGCGATCCGGAACAGTACCGGAATCCGAATGTAAAAAGTCTTCTGATCACTTCGCCGTACCGCAGCGAACATTCCACGCCGTGGCTGTCTGCGGGCGCCGCACGCTATCGCTGCGAGCTTGCCGATCCGAACGATGCGAACAAAGCGCTTGCGAACGAGCTCGATCCGGCGTTTCTCGAAACGGTCCTGCGCTTTTTCGGCGACGCGCTGCACCGCTGACGGCGCGTTTGTGCAAGCCGCCGAAACCGCCGCGGAAATTGACAACCCGGCGGAAAAACAATATAATAAATTATTATCCGACAAACAGGAAATCCGTATGAACAAAAATCTCAAGCGAATGATCTATGCCGCTCTGTGTCTGGCGCTCTGCATGGTGCTTCCGCTGTTGACGGGGCAGATCCCCGAAATCGGAAAGCGCCTCTCGCCCATGCACATCCCCGTCTTTCTCTGCGGATTTCTCTGCGGCTGGCCGTGGGGACTTATCGTCGGCGCAACCGCCCCGATCCTTCGCTCCGCTCTGTTCGGCATGCCCGCTATGGGACCGGACGCGTTCAGCATGGCGTTTGAGCTTGCGGCGTACGGCGCGGTTGCCGGGCTTTTGTACCGCGTGCTGCCGAGAAAGCCGTGGAGCGTCTATGTTTCGCTGATCGTCGCCATGATTGTCGGGCGCCTTGTCTGGGGCGCGGCGAAATGGGCGATGCTCGGACCGTCGTTCACGCTTCGGATGTTCCTTGCGGGCGCGGTCGTCAATGCGATTCCCGGCATCATTCTGCATATCGTTCTGATCCCGCCGATCGTGCTTGCGCTGAACAAGGCGGGATTCGTGGAAAACAATCGGAGGTCGACGCCTTGAGAACCCTGTTTTTTGATTGCAGCATGGGCGCGGCGGGCGATATGCTCTGCGCAGCGCTTCTGGAGCTTTTGCCCGATCCCGACGCAGCCGTTCGCGAGCTGAACGGCATCGGCATCCCGCATATCGTGTTCGAAAAGAACGCCTCGGTCAAAAACGGCATCACCGGGACGCATCTTTCCGTGCGCGTCGACGGCGAGGAGGAGCACGAACCGGCGGAAACGCATTATCACGATCACGCGCATCACCATGCGCACCGCGATCTCGCCTCCGTCGAAACGATCCTTTCGGGTCTTGCCGTTTCGGACCGTGTCAAAGCGAACGCGCTCGCCGTTTACCGGCTGATCGCGGAAGCGGAAAGCCATGTGCACGGCTGCCCGGTCGACCGGATCCATTTCCATGAGGTCGGCACGCTCGACGCGATCGCCGACGTTACGGCGTTTTGTTTCCTTGCGGAGCGGCTTTCGCCGGATCGCGTGATCGCCTCTCCCGTCCATGTCGGCAGCGGAACGGTGCGCTGCGCGCACGGCGTGCTTCCCGTGCCCGCTCCTGCGACGGCATACCTTTTGAAAGACGTGCCGATCTACGGCGGCGAAATCAAGGGCGAGCTCTGTACGCCTACCGGTGCGGCGCTTCTGAAGCATTTTGCCGCGCAGTTCGGCCCGATGCCGACGATGCGTGTGCAGAGGATCGGTTACGGAATGGGCACAAAAGATTTTGATACGGCAAACTGTGTCCGCGCGATGCTCGGCGAAACTGACACGCAAAACACGCAGACGGTCTTTGAACTGTCCGCCAACGTCGACGATATGACCGCGGAACAGATCGGCTTTGCATCGGAACGCCTGTTCGAGGCAGGCGCCGTCGAGGTCTATACGGTTCCGGTCGGAATGAAAAAGAGCCGCCCGGGCACGCTGATCCGCGCGATTGTCGGACGCGACGAGAAGGAATCCGTCCTTTCGGCGTTCTTCCGGCATACGACAACGCTCGGCGTACGCGAAGCCGAAACGAAACGGTACGTGCTTTCCCGTACGATGGATTCGCATGAGACGGCGCTCGGCACGGTCCGCGTCAAGCGTTCCGAGGGATACGGCGTCGTCCGGGAAAAGGTTGAATATGAGGACCTTGCGCGGATTGCAAGAGAACGCAACATCGCAATCGCCGAAGCGGCCTCGCTTGTGAAAAAGGAGATCGAACGGCATGGATGAACATCTGCACGAGCATCACGAGCATCTGCATCAGCACACGAACACTAAGGACGTCTTAAACCGTCTGTCACGCGCGATCGGACACCTCGAATCGGTCAAGCGCATGGTCGAAGACGGACGCGACTGTTCGGATGTGCTGATTCAGCTTGCCGCCGTGCGCGCCGCGCTCGGCTCGACAAGCCGGATCATTTTGAAGGACCATCTGGAGCACTGCATCGTGCACGCGGTGGAATCGAACGATCAGACAGCGATTGAAGAATTGGAGCACGCGATCGACAAGCTGATCCAATAATCCTATCCCCCTACGGGGCTTCCGCTCGATGTGTTTTTTTGATATACTCCCTGTGAACACAATACAGGGGGTATTTTTTATGGCATGCTTTTTGGTTCCGATGACGGAAGCGATCGTCACCACGATTGCGCAGAAAGTGATCGAATCGAAGGAAAAGAAGACCGGCATGAAGACGGTCACGAGCGCCGACGGTTTCACGATGGAGAAAACGCCGTTCTCGAAGAAGCTCGGCTGGCTGAACAAAATGCTGTGGGGCGGCTCCGCGCTTCTGGCGTTCGAGCACGTATGGCACGGCGAGGTCGTTCCCTACTTCCCGTTCCTGACGGCGGCGAGCGATCCGGCGGACGCGGCGGAAATGCTGCACGAGATGGGGACCGCGGGCGTTGCGATGGCGGCGATCGTCACGGTCGTGTGGATCGGTATGCTGCTCGTTTCGAAGTCGCTCGAAAAACGCGCGCTGAAAGCGATTCCCGAGGCAAAATAAAGGGGACGGCGTATGACTCTGCTCGTTACCGTATTTGCCGCGGCGATCACGACCGCGATGTGGTATAAGCGTCAGCCGGACGGCAGCATGAAGCTCGGCATCCTTTCCTGGATGTTCTGGGGCGCGTCGCTGATGTGGCTCATTGACGCGATCTTCGAATATGCGGAGCTCGGCGCGGCGTATTTCACGCCCGAACCCGCGGACATGCTGAACGATCTGTTCCTCGGGCTTTCGGTCATCGCGCTTGCGCTGATCATCTGGATCGTGATCCTTCTCATTTGGGACCCGAAGGGCGTCATCAAAGCAAAGCTTCTGAAGAAGAAAGAACAATAAACCGCAAAAAGCCCCGCAGGGCGTACTTTTCAAACAAAAGCAGGCACCGGAACGTGCCTGCTTTTTCAATGCCTTTCATGACCGCAAATCGCAATCTGTTTTCTGCTTTCGGATAACGAGATGAGATAGACCGCCGCGCCGAGCACGGTGAGCGCGCCGCCGGCGATCCAGTAAACGAGCGTCAGAGGATTGGTCGTGCCGTAGATCTCGAGCGCGCCGGAAACGATGCTGCCGACGGTGAGCGTCGCGATCCCCGCGTGATAAACGCTGCGGGCAAAGCGGTTCGGGTACGGCGCGCGCAGCATTGTGAGGAGCAGCAACGGCAGCACGCCGAGCACGAGCGGGAACACGAAGGCATAGAGCATGCCGTAGGAATATACGCCGTGCGAGAACAGTTCATAGACCGCGCCGAAAAGGACGCAGAACAGCGCTGCAAAGAGGTCGATCAGGATCAGCTTCTGCTGCGCATTCAGTTTATGCGCCGTAGCCGATGTAGACAATGTCGCTCACACTCCTTTCGTTGGATTTTCTGCCGTTTGCGGGGTTGTTGATGAGCGTCCCGCAAAACACCATCGAGGAGGATCCGCCGCCGTCGAGGTTGTAGGCGGTCTTGCAGCCGATCGATTGCAGAAACGTTGCAAGCTCATGGAGGGAAAGTCCGTCGCTGTCGCTTGTGCGCCCGTCCGCCACGACGAACACATAGTGCAGATCGTCGATCACGCCGATCGCCGTGCGCGGATTGCTTGCCATCGCCCTGCCGACCTCATCGTTCTCCGAAACGGCGACCGCGCCGTTTTCCACAAGCGCCGGACCGAAGCTGAGCACGTTCCACGCGCCGGACGCCAGCAGTTCCTCCGCGGTGATTTCATCCTCGTTGACAATGCCGAACGAACCGTCCCGATAGATCACGAGGTCCTCTCCGCCGCTCGATGTGCTGCGGTACAGCACGCCGCCGCGGATCACATAGCCCGATCGCTGCGCGCCGTAGTAATCGCCGTTGATCGCAAGGATCGCGTTGACCGAGGCCGCCGTCGTCGATGTTTTTGCGGTGATGTTGCGTCCGTAGCTGTTCTCGGCAAACGCGGTCCTGAGATAATCCGCCGAAGAAAGCTGCACGTCCGCAACGTAGACGGTCGTTTCATAAAGCCGGTACGTTTTAAGCTCTACGGAGATGTTCCCGTCCGAATAGGTCGTGTCGGTCGTGACCGGCTCGTTCGGGACCGGTTCCTCCGCTGCTTCGGATTCCTCCGCAAGGATCGCGATCGTTTCCGTTTCCTCTGCGGTTTGCAGCTCGATCGCCTGCGCCGCAGGTTCCTCCGCCGCGGTCACATACACGCGTTTGATCAGGAACGTATCCGCCAGAAGATATCCGGTGAACAGCAGCAGCGCAAGTCCGAACAGGACTGCAAAACCGTATTTGGGTATCTTCATTTTCGTCACCTCTCTTTTTCTTGTCTGTATCATACGGCGTCAACCCTAAACGAACTTAAATCCGCAAAACTTTTTCGTGATTATTATCCCGATATATGATATAATGCAGAAAACATCTTCTGGAGGAGCGGTATGCGCCTGTTGTTTGCGGAAGACGAGCGATCGCTGTCGCGTGCGGTGTGCGCGATATTAAAAAAGAACAACTACTCCGTTGACGCGGTCTTTAACGGTGCGGACGCGCTGGATTACCTTGCGACCGAAAACTACGACGGCGTGATCCTCGACGTCATGATGCCGAAGGTCGACGGATTCACGGTCCTCCGGCGCATGCGCGAAGCCGGAAACAAGACGCCTGTTCTGATGCTGACCGCGCGCTCCGAGATCGACGACAAGGTATTCGGGCTCGATTCCGGCGCGAACGATTATCTGACGAAGCCGTTCGATACGAAGGAGCTTCTGGCGCGCATCCGCGTGATGACGCGGCAGGCCGCGGTGCAGACCGATTCGACGCTCTGCGTCGGGAACCTGACGCTGGACGTCGCGACGTACGATATGAAAGGTCCGGACGGACAGTTCAAGCTCGCCGGAAAAGAGTTTCAGATGCTTGAAATGCTGATGCGGAACCCGAAGCGTCTCCTGTCGACCGACGCGTTCATGGACCGCATCTGGGGATATGACAGCGAAGCGGAACAAAACGTCGTCTGGGTCTATATCTCCTATCTTCGCAAGAAGCTGGAAGCCGTCGGCGCAAACGTGAAGATCAGGGCACAGCGCGGCGTCGGTTACTATCTGGAGGTATCGGAATGATCGGAAAACTCCAACGCAAATTCGTGCTGGCGGCGATGCTGTCGCTGTTCATCGTCCTCGGGCTTCTGATCGGGCTGATCAACGTCCTGAATTACCGCAGTTTTATTCAGGAGTCAGACGATACGCTTTCCATGCTTGCGGAAATGAACGGGAATCCGCCCGGCGCGTTCACCTTCG
>CADAZC010000019.1 GCA_902792295.1 uncultured Eubacteriales bacterium | reverse complement strand
ATCAAAATATGGATTTCGTATTCCCGGCCAATTCAAAGATAATTGTAAAGATCTCGAGACCGGGTCCGGCTCACTCCCAGCTGCATAATGGACAGCGCTCCTTTGAGGTGAGCGTGAAATGTGACGGAACGGAAACTTATGTGTATCCGGAGGGGAAGCCGAAAAAAACCGTGACGCGCGCGGACGGTTCGGTTGCGGAAGCCGGAGACGGATATATCGGCATGGCAAAGCACGTGCCGCTGCTCCTGTTCACCTTCGGCGTCTGGCTCTATATCTGGATCTGGCGCGCGACGCAGTATACGAACCGCGCGCCGGGCGAAGAGGAGCGTAACCCGACGAAAAAGATGCTGCTTTGCATGTTCGTTCCGTTCTACAGCATTTTCTGGACGTACAAGACCGCGCAGCGGATCGACGCCATCGCAAAGACCCGCGGTATGTCCTCCGAGATCGCGACGCCGTGTCTGGTGCTGGCGATCTTCGTCGGCATCGTACCGCCGATCCTAATGCAGGATAAGATCAACGCGATCGCCCTGAACGGAAACGCGCCGGCAGCAGCGCCTGCCGCGGAGCCTGCGCGCGATGTCGGGGAATCGACGCCTGCCGCGGCGGACGGCGTTCCCGAGGAGCTTGAAAAGTATAAGCGTCTTTTGGACAACGGCATCATCACGCAGGAAGAGTTTGAAGCAAAGAAAAAACAGCTTTTGGGACTGTAAAGGCATAAAAAACAGCGGGACGCGTCCCGCTGTTTTTTGCTTGCGTTTTTATCTCCTCCTTGCGCCTCGGGCGATCGAGAACAGCCGGAGCACGGTCACGAACGAGCCGAGCGCGGCAAGCACGTAGGTCATGGCGGCGGCACGCAGCATCTTTTTTGCACCGGGAAGCTCTTCTTCGGCAAGATAGCCGCCGTCCAGCAGCATGGTGAGCCCGCGCTTCGACGCGTTGAATTCAACCGGCAGCGTGATGAGCTGGAACAGGAACATCATCACGTACAGCGCGACGCCCGCGAGCGCAACGTAATAGCCGAAATTGCCCGCATGCGCCGAGATCATCGCGATGACCACACCGCCGAGCACCAGAAACGGCCCGATTGCGCTGCCGATGCTTGCAACCGGCAGGATCACGCTGCGGAGCCGCATGGGACGGTAGTCCTCCTGATACTGCAGCACGTGCCCGATCTCATGCGCGGCGACGGCGAGCGCGGATACGGAAGACGAGCCGAACACCGCCTCGGAGAGACCGACGGTCTGCTCCTTCGGATTGAAGTGGTCGGTCAGACTTCCCGAAACCTGTATCACCGGAAGATTCAGCCCGTTTTTATACAGAAGTTCATCCGCAAGCTGCGCGCCGGTGACGCCCCTTTTGGAGGGGACCTGCGCGTATTCACGGAATACACGCTGCACGCGCCCCTGCGCGATCAGCGACAGCACCATGACGGCGATTGCCAAAATGTAATACAATGTGTTTCCCATGCTTGTATTATAGCGCATCTTCCTTTGAAATACCATTGCAAAACGTGAAAAATATGTTATAATTCTCTGTACGAAACGCAAAAATAACACAGGTCATTTCCCACAGGAGGATGGTTTATGCAATATCTGAAGCTCAAGGACATCCAGAAAGCGCCGGAAAGCTACGTCGGCGCGATCACCGTTTGCGGCTGGGTCCGCACCGTGCGCGAGGGCAAGGCGGTCGGCTTTATCGAGCTGAACGACGGCACCTCGTTCCGCCCCGTGCAGATCGTGTACCCGAACGACGAGCGCAAGCTCGGCAAGGGGCTCACCACCGGCTGCGCGATCGTTGTGGACGGCGATCTTGTTCTGACGCCGGACGCGCCGCAGCCGTTTGAGATCCACGCGGATGCGATCGCGATCGAGGGCGAATGCCCGCCGGACTACCCGATGCAGAAAAAGCGCCACACGCTGGAGTATCTCCGCACCATGCAGACGCTCCGCCCGCGCACCAATACATTCCTTGCGACGTTCCGCGTGCGTTCCGTCACGGCGGCGGCGATCCACGAGTTCTTCCAGGACCGCGGGTTCGTGTACGTGCACACGCCGATTTTGACCAACGCCGACTGCGAGGGGCGCGGCGAAATGTTCCAGGTCACCACGCTCGACCTCGAAAACCTGCCGCGCACCGAGGACGGCAAGGTGGACTATTCGCAGGACTTTTTCAAAAAGCCGGTGCACCTTTCCGGTTCCGGTCAGCTCTACGGCGAAGCGTTTGCGCTTGCGTTCCGCGACATCTACACCTTCGGTCCGACCTTCCGCGCCGAATACTCCTTCACCGCGCGCCACGCGAGCGAGTTCTGGATGATCGAGCCGGAGATGGCGTTCTGCGATCTCGAGGGCGATATGGACGTGGCGGAAGCGATGGTAAAGTACATCATCCGGACCGTGCTTGAGCGCTGCCCCGCCGAAATGGAGTTCTTCAACAAGTTCGTGGACAAAGGACTTTTGGAGCGGCTCGACAACGTGCTGAACAACGAATTCAAGCGTCTCACCTACACCGAAGCGATCGAGATCCTCAAAAACTCCGGCGAGCCGTTCGAGTACCCCGTGGAATGGGGCGTCGATCTGCAGAGCGAGCATGAGCGCTACATCACCGAAAAGGTGTTCGGAAAGCCCGTGTTCCTCACCGATTACCCGAAGGAGATCAAGTCCTTCTACATGCGTCAGAACGACGACGGCAAAACCGTCGCGGCGGCGGACCTGCTGGTTCCGGTGGTTCCGGGCGTCGGCGAGATCGTCGGCGGCAGCCAGCGCGAGGAGCGCTACGACGTGCTCGACGCGCGCTGCAAGGAGCTCGGCATGGACATGAGCGAATACCAGTGGTTCCTCGATCTCCGGAAGTACGGCGGCGTCAAGCACGCGGGCTTCGGGCTCGGCTTCGAACGCATGGTGATGTACCTCACCGGCATGCAGAACATCCGCGACGTGCTGCCGTTCCCGCGCACCGCCGCAAACCTCGAAATGTGACGGTCATATCTCAATCAAAAACGCACCCGCGCGGGTGCGTTTTTTTGCTTATGCCGTTTCTTTTTTCCGCTGCCGGATGCACAGCAGATAAAACACGACGGCAAGGAGCTGCACGGCGACGGAGATCGCGGCAAGCCATTTGGGATCGACGTCATACAGGGCGCCGAGCAGCCAGCTCCCCAGAAACCATGCGACGCCGAAGCCGGTTTCGAAAATGCCGAAGCCGGTGCTGCGCATCGACCGCGGGACGATCCCGCTGACCGCCGCTTTCATGATGCTTTCCTGCGCGCCCATGCCCACGCCCCACAAAAGAATGCCGACGGCGATCAGAACCGGATTGCCGGTCAGGAAAACGAAGCAGGCGAAAAACGCGCTGCACAGGGTGGACACCGTCAGCGCCTTCAGTCCGATCTTATCGAACAGCCAGCCGAAGAACAGCGCGGCGACCGCGTCCGCCGCCATCGCGCCCGCGTACAGCAAGCTCAGCGTCGAATCGGGGAACGCGTGCATTTTCGCCGCGTGCAGGGTGATCAGCGTGAAGTCCGCAAACCCGAACGCAAAGAGGCAGATCGCCGCCATGAACAGCAGAAACGACTTGCGGATGCGAAACGGCTCGTTCGTCTCCGGCTCCTTTTCGAACTGCGCCGGATCGGGATATCTGATCTTCGAGAACACGACCAGCGCGACGGTGATCAGCGCCGGAATCCCGAGTACGGCGAAGCAGATCCGGTAGGTGGAAAACAGATCGTCCGTGCCCCGAAGCGCGGCGACCGCAAAGAGGATCACCGGCCCCAGAAACGCGCCGAACTGGTCCAGAAACTCCTGAAAGGCAAAGCCCTTTCCCACGCCGACCTCGCTTGCCGCAAAGCTCACCAGCGTGTTTTTCGCGGGTTTTTTGATCGCCTTGCCCACGCGTTCCAGAACGACGAGGATGCAGGCAACGAGCCAGCCGTTTTCGGGAATCAACGCAAGGGCGGGGATCGCCGCGACCTGCAGAACGTATCCGACGATCACCAGCGTCCAGTATTTTTTGGTTTTGTCCGCGAGAAATCCGGAAAGCAGGCGCAGAGAATAGCCGCAGAGCTCGCCGACGCCGGAAACAAACCCGATCGTCGCCGCCGACGCGCCCGCCAGGTTCAGGTATTCGCCGAGAATGCTCCGCGCGCCCTCGTGCGTCATGTCCGAAAACAGGCTGACGACGCCCATCAGCACGATGAACGCCATCGCGCCGCCGAACAGCTTTCGGTTCCTTTCCAAAGAAGCGCCCCTCCTTTCCCCGCTTTTCCGATCACAGTTTACCACAAACCGTCCGCGCTGTCCATGCGGTTTTCAAAAAAAACCGTCCCGAAAGACGGTTTTGTTTTGCTGCCGTTATGCATTTTTCCGCTGTTCTTCGAGGCGCTGACGCTCCTTCTCGAACTGCAGGGTGTAGAGCGAATAGTATCTGCCCTTCCTGTTCAGAAGCTCCTGATGCGTGCCCTGCTCGATGATCTCGCCGCGCCGCAGCACGATGATGTTGTCCGCATGCTGGATCGTGGAAAGCCGGTGCGCGACGATCAGCATGGTGCCGATGTTCATCATCTTTTCGAGCGAATCCTGAATGAGCACCTCGGTCTCGGTATCGATGTTCGCGGTCGCCTCGTCGAGGATCATGACCGACGGCTTGTGAATGATCGTGCGCGCAAAGCTCAGAAGCTGCCGCTGTCCCGCCGAGAAGTTGTTGCCGCGCTCGCGCACGACCTCGTCCAGCCCGCCTTCGAGCCGGTCGATGAAGTGGTCCGCGTTGACATAGCGGCACGCCGCCATGACCTCCTCGTCGCTGACCCCGTCCAGATCGAGCAGGATGTTGCTGCGGATCGTGCCCGAGAACAGGAACACGTCCTGCAGCATCTGTCCGAAGTGCCGACGGAGCGACGACGTCTTGATCTTTCGGATGTCGATCCCGTCGATCAGGATCTCGCCCTTCTGGAACTCGTAGTTGCGGCAGATCAGCGAAAGGATCGTCGTCTTGCCGGAGCCGGTCGCGCCGACGAACGCCACGGTCTCGTTCGGCTTCACATGGAAGGAAACGCCCTTCAAAACCCATTCGTCGGGAATATAGCTGAACCAGACGTCCTTAAACTCGATCTCGCCGCGGACCTCCGTAAGCTCGATCGCGTCGGGCGCGTCGGTAAGCTTCGGTTCGATGTCCATGATCGTAAAGACCTTTTCGGCGCTCGCGAACGCGGACTGCAGCCAGTTGAACTGTTCCGCCAGGTTCTGGATCGGGTTATAGAACTTGCTGATATACATGTAGAAGCTGACGATCGTGCCGACCTCCAGCGTCTGCCCGAGGAACACAACGCCGTCCAGATACCCCTTGCCGCCGAGGAAGAACAGGCACAGAACGGAGCTGATATACAGCATGTATACGAGCGGACGGAAGATGCCGAACACCAGGATCTGATCGCGCTTCGCCTTGCCGAGCTTGTTGCTCTTGTCCGTAAAGTCGCGGAGCTTTTCGTGCTCGCGGTTGAAGATCTGCGTGATCTTGATGCCGGAAAGGTTCTCCGAAAGATACGTGTTGATGTCCGTCGTGCGGTCCTTGACGCGGCGGTACGCTCTGCGCGCAAACTTCCGGAAGATGACCGTAAACAGCACGATAAACGGCACGAAGCACAGCACCATCAGCGTCAGCTCGTAGTTCAGCGCGACCATGGCGGCGAATACGCCGACGATGACGAACAGGTTTTTGACGAGGTTGACAAGAAGCGACGTGAACATCAGCGAGATCGCGTTCGTGTCGTTCGTGACGCGCGTGACCAGCTTGCCGACCGGGATCGAGTTCATCTGCTCGTGCGAAAGCGATTCGATGTGCGTGAACAGGTCCTCGCGCATGACGGAGATGATCCTTTGTCCGACCTTCTGCAGCACGATCGCCTGCACATAGGTGCAGACCATGGACACGATCAGAATGCCCGCGTAGACCGCGACCAGCACGAACAGCGGCTTCAGCTCAAAGTCCGCCTTGATGAGGTCTGTGATCCTGCCGATCAGCATCGGCGAAATGACGTCGTACGCGATGCCGACCAGCACGATGAAGCCGACGAAAACGAACTTGCCCGTGTACGGCTTCGCGTAGTGCAGCAGGCGCCTGACGATCTCGCCGTCCTTCATGTGACGGTCAAAGCCGATCGCCTGCTTTTTGTCCTTGATCATGGCGAACGCAACGATGAGGATGACGGAGATCAGGCCGATGATGCCGCCGACCAGAAGCAGAGGATAATAGTCGTGCATGTCTCCCACCTCCTTACGCGTTGGCGGCTTCTTCCAGCCGCTGCAGTTCCACCATGTGCGCGTACGCCGGGCAGGTCTCCATGAGCTCGTCATGGCTGCCGACCGCAAGCACGCGTCCGTCCTCCAGGAAGATCAGCTTGTCGAGATCGCGTACCGTGGAAATGCGGTGCGCAATGAAGATCGTCGTCTTGCCCTTCCGGCTTTCGCGAAGGTTCTTTAAGATCACCTTTTCGGTGTCGGTATCGACCGCCGAAACGGAGTCGTCGAGGATCAGGATCGGCGCGTCCTTCATGAGCGCGCGCGCGATCGAGATGCGCTGCTTCTGCCCGCCGGACACGGTCACGCCGCGCTCGCCGAGGATCGTCGTATAGCCGTCGCGGAACTCCGCGATGTTGTCGTGCACGTCGGAAAGCGCCGCGGCGTGTTCAACCGCCTCCTCGTTCAGCTCGTCGTAGGCGAAGTTGATGTTGTTCGCGATCGTATCGGAAAACAGGAAGTTGTCCTGCGGGACATAGGCGCACGCGTCGCGCACCGAGCGGATCGACGCGTCGGTCACGTCGTACCCGTCGATGAACAGCGTTCCCTTCGGCACGTTGTAGGTTCTGAGGATGAGGTCGACCAGCGTCGTCTTGCCCGCGCCGGTCTTGCCGATCAGCCCGACGCTCTCGCCCGGCTCGATCGTAAACGAAACGTCGTCCAATGCATTGAACTCGCCGTCCGGATAACGGAAGGAGAGGTGACGGAACTCGATTTTGCCCCGGATCCCCGTAAGCTCCTCGACGTCCGGCTCGTCGTGCACCGTGATCTCGGCGTCCAGAAGCTCGGAAACGCGCTTCATCGACGCTTTGCCGCGCGCGCTCTTTTCGATCAGCATGGACACCGCCATGACCGGCCACACGACCGAGGTGAAGTACGCGATGTATTCCACGAGCTGACCGGCGTTGAACTGCTTTTTGTAGACGAGGAAGCCGCCGTAGCCGAGGATGACGCAGATGACCGTTTCGACGAGCAGCACGATGAACACATGCATCAGCGTGGAAACGCGCGTGTAATCGACGTTCGTGTCCTCGTTCTCCACGTTCAGTTTGCGGAACGACAGAAGCTGTTTGAGCTCCTTCACGAACGCCTTGATCACCGCGTAGCCCGAAAAGCTCTCCTGCGCGAAGTCGCTCAGGTTCGAGAACGCGCGCTGACGGACCTCCCATTTCTTCATCATGGTCTTGCCCATCACGACGCCGATCGTCAGAATGAGCCCCAGCGGGATCAGCGTCAGAAGCGTCAGCCCCGTGTCCATGCGCCACATCTTGATGAACGCGAGCGCGCCCAGAAACAGCGCGTCGAACAGCATCAGAAGTCCGTCGCCGAAGCATTCCTGGATCGTATCGAGATCGTTGGTGAACAAGCTCATCAGGTTGCCGACCTTGTTCACCTGATAGTACTCGCGCGAAAGGTCCTTGCAGTGGTCGAACATCTTGATGCGCAGATCTGTCTCCACGCGGATCGCCGAGCCGAAGAAGCAGACGCGCCACAAAAACCGCCCCACGACCATGACCAGAATGACAAAGACGATGGGGAGGCAGATCCTGTCCAGAAGGAGCGCCGTGTTGAACGGAACGCCGTCGACCTGTCCTTCGTTCAGCCCGTTGATCAGCATGCGGTACAGCTCGGGAATGATGAGCTGCACGTAATCCACAAGGATCAGCGCGACCGCGCCGAGCAGCAGCTGCGGGGCGTATTTCAGATAATATCTGTTGATATGTTTCCCGAATATCAAGGTCCTGCTCCTTTTTGATTCTTCGTTGTTTTCATTATAAAGGACTGTCGCAAAAAAGCAAGCGGTTTTTGTGTCCGATGGAAACAATATTCCCGCGTTTCCGTAAAAAAAGAGAGCCGGACGGCTCTCTTTCGGTTTGTTGTCTGAATGCGCTTACGCCTTCGGACCGGCGTTCTTGATCGCCTCGGGCATGTCGGGATACTTCTTCTCGAAGTTGTCGTGGAACATGCCGGCGAGCTTCTTCGCCTGCGCGTCATAGGCGTCCTTGTCCGCCCAGAGATTTCTCGGATTCATGATCTCTTCGGGCACGTCCGCGCCGGGCACGAACGCCGGCACGTCGAGGTTGAACACGTCGTTGTGCGTGAACGGGACGTTCTCCTTCGCATAGGCGTCGTTCAGCGCGGCGGTGATCATCGCGCGGGTATAGCGCAGCTTCATGCGCGGGTTCTTGGTGCCGTCCGGATTGACCGCGGGACCGGAGACCCAGCCGGTGTTCACAAGGTAAACCTTGGTGTTGTACTTTTCGATGCGCTCGCCGAGCATGCCTGCATAGACCGAAGCGCGCAGCGGCATGAACGGCTCGCCGAACAGCGTGGAGAACGTCGGGACCGGCTCGTTGATACCGATCTCGGTGCCCGCGACCTTCCGGGATGCCGCCGATGCCGGGGATCGCGGCGTTCGGAATGTATTCGACCGGATAGCCGACGCGGCTGTTGATCGCAAGCGACGGATCGGAATAGTCCGGCTCGCGTCTGTCGTTCACCACGACGTTTTCAACCAGCGCGCCGAAGCGGATCGCGCGATAGATCTCCGGCTGCTCTTCCTCGACGAGGTCGATGCACTTCGCATAGCATCGTCCCAGCCGTGCTCGTCGTCGCCGATCAGCATGCGGTTCGGGTCGGCGGACAGCGTCGTCTTGCCGGTGCCGGAAAGTCCGAAGAAGACCGCGGTCTCTTTCGTTTCGGGATCCATGTTCGCCGAGCAGTGCATGGGCAGCGTGCCCTCGAGCGGCAGAACGAAGTTCATGGTGGAGAAGACGGACTTCTTGATCTCGCCCGCGTACTGACTGCCCGCAACGATGATCGTGTGCGCTTCATAGTCGATCATGATCGCCGCTTCGGAACGCGTGCCGTCGATTTCGGGGCTGCACTTGAAGCCGGGGCATGCGATCAGCGTGTAATCCGGCTCGCCGAAATTCTCCAGCTCCTCCTCGGTCGGACGGACCAGCAGGTCGCGGATGAACAGCGCTTCGCTCGCATATTCGCAGATCACGCGGAATTTCTTGGCGTATTTCTTGTCCGCGCCGGCGAAGCCGTCGAACACGAACACGTCGCGTCCCTGCAGATACGCGACCATCTTGGACTTGATGGCGTTGAACTTCTCGCGCGTGACCGGCACGTTCACCTTGCCCCATGCAATCAGGTCGTGCACGCCTTCGGAATCCACGATAAACTTATCCTGCGCGCTTCTTCCGGTGTATTTGCCGGTTTTGACCAGCAGCGCGCCGTTGTTCATGATCACGCCTTCTTTGCGTTCCAGGGCATGTTCATAGAGCTCCGGAACCGTCAGGTTGCGGTAAACCGCTTTCGGATGGATAATGCCGAGATGTTCGAGATTCATATCGTTCGCTCCTTTGCATTTTCATTGCGGAACGGCGGTTTTCCCATACCGCCCCATCTTATCTTCAGTATACTGCAATTCCCCCGCGATTGCAATAAAAAAGATGCGGCGTTCGCCGCATCATTCCTGATTGATTTCGTGCTTCAGGCACTCCTTCATATAGAGAATGCAGTAATCCTCAAAGCTCTTCTCGTGCTCGCTGCTGCTCAAAAGCATTTTGAGCACCCGGTACGGAATGACGATGTTGCCGGTCGTGTCCCGCTTGCTGTTCATCGCCGCCATATGGATGATGACCTCGCTCGTATCCCTTCCGGCAAACGCGCTGAAATAGTATTCCTTCGCCTTTTTGCGGTAACGGTCGCAGGACCGGTTATGCAGAATGCGGAGCACCGTCGCAATGCCGAAGGTCAGCGGCAGGAAGCATGCGATCGAAACCCACGCCGGGATCCTGGTCAGAAAACCGTAAAAATCGTCCCAGCGCCCCACGACCGCAACCAGCGTGTAGTAAAGGCAGGCGTAGATGAACACCGGAATCAGCGAAAGGAACGTTGCGGCAAACCGCAGGCGCAGGTCCTTCAAGACAAAGCAGAACGTGATGATGGCAAGGATCGGGCAAAGTCCGTGCAGGAAGAAGCGCGACCCGGTGAAGATCAGCACGAATCCCTTGACCGGCGCAAGGATGCACAGCGAAACGAGGAACGTCAGCGAAAGCGCGGTCGTTGCGACGAACAGCAGCCGCACCAGCCAGTCCGGCAGACGGAAATACCCGTTGCGCAGCCCGTCGATGGTGTACGGCAGCGTCAGAAACATCGAGACGCCCATGAAAATATTGGAGTTGACGGTGAACATGCAGAACGTTTCGATCCCCATGTGATCGAAGTTCTCATCCTGCAGCGTCGTCAGGTTCATCACCACGCCGACGCACGTACAGATCACGACCGCCGCGGAAAACAGCAGCGTCAGAAAGCATTTCCATTGATTGATGCCCTCGATCCGTTTCCTCATGCCGAATCTCCCCCTTCCGAATGCTTCTCCTGTTTTTATAGTATAAAAGAACCGTTCCGCTGTCAACGTTTTTCGACCGAATTCCCCCAACTCGGACTGGTAAAACCGGAAAAACTATGCTATAATGATAATATGAAGAAGTTTTGGTGTCTTTTTCTGATCACGGTTTTTCTGCTCGGCTGCGCACCGGAGCCGGACGCGCCGGTCGTCGTCGTTGACCCGGTGCAGACGCCCGCAGCCCCGGAACCGACCGCGATCGTAAAGACGCCGGATCCGACCCCGACCCCTTCTCCGACGCCGACCCCGACGCCTACCCCGACGCCCGAGCCCACGCTCTCGCCCGAAGAACGGCTTTATGCCTATATCGGCAATATGCGCACCGAAGAAAAAATCGGTCAGCTCTGCATGTTCGGCTTTTCGGGCACAACGGAGATCAGCGCGGAGTTCCGCGAGATCATGAACGACTATCACATCGGAAACGTGATCCTCTACGGAGAGAAGAACACCACCCGCAGCGGCGGCGACGGCGGTTTCCGAAAGTGCAAACGGCTGACGGACAGCATTCGCGAAGCAAGCGGCAGCGAGATCCCGCTTCTCATCAGCACCGACGTCGAGGGCGGAAACGTCACGCGGTTCCATTGGAGCAAGACGCTTTTAAGCGCGCAGTCGCTCGGCAAAAGCCGCAGCACGGAAAAGGCGCGCGCGCAGTTTGAACGCATCGCCGAAGGTCTTAAAAGCGCGGGCATCAACGTGGACCTTGCGCCGTGTCTGGACATCGCAAAGGACCCGTCGTCGACGTTTCTGAAAACCCGCATCATCTCGTCCGACGATGCGGTCGCCTCCGCGATCGGCGCGGCATGCATCGAAGGACTGCACGACGGCGGATGCCTGTCCGTGGTCAAGCATTTTCCGGGACACGGGGCGACGAGCGCCGATTCGCACGCGTCCACGCCGGTGGTTCAGAAATCGCTCGACGCGCTGAACAGCTATGAGCTTCTGCCGTTTGCGGAAGGGCTGAAAACCGCGGACGGCGTGATGGTGGCGCACATCCTGTACCCGAGGATCGACGACGAGCACATTGCAAGCCAGTCGGAGATCTTCATCACGGAGATTCTGCGCGGCGAGCTTGGCTTTACGGGGTTTGTCATGAGCGACGATTTCCGCATGGCGGGGCTCCGGAAGCAGACGTCGGTCAAAGAAGGCGCGGTGCAGTTCATTCTGGCGGGCGGGGATCTGATCCTGTGCGGCGCAAACCATGCGTACCAGCGGCAGATCCTGGAGGGGCTGTACGAAGCGGTCGAAAACGGCACGATCGGCGAACAGCGCCTGAACGAAAGCGTATACCGGATCCTGACGGCAAAGATGCGCGTCACCGGATGGGATCCGTTTGAAAATGAGGATTGAGGAGCAAAACTATGACAAAGATCGGATTTGACAACGACAAGTACATCTCGATGCAGTCGCAGAAGATCCTGGAACGGATCGGAAAATTCGGGGACAAGCTGTATCTGGAGTTCGGCGGCAAGCTGTTCGACGACAACCACGCGGCGCGCGTCCTGCCGGGTTTCGAGCCGGACAGCAAGATCCGCATGCTCGAAAAGCTCAAGGATTCCGCCGAAATCATCATTGCGATCCACGCGGGCGACATCGAGCACAACAAGGTCAGAAACGACCTCGATATCGCATACGACCGCGAGGTGCTGCGGCTCACCGATGCGTTCCGCAAGAAGGGGCTTCTGGTGTCCGGCGTGGTCATTACGCGGTACAACAGCCAGCCGGCGGTCGACGCGTTTGCGGAAAAGCTCGAACGGCTCGGCGTCAAGGTCTATCTGCACTATCCGATCAACGGCTATCCGCAAAACCCCGGCCTGATCCTGAGCCCCGAAGGGTTCGGAAAGAACCAGTTTGTGGAAACGACGCGTCCGCTCGTCGTCGTGACCGCGCCGGGTCCGGGCAGCGGCAAGCTTGCCGTATGCCTTTCGCAGGTCTATCAGGAGTTTACGCGCGGCGTGCGCGCCGGCTATGCGAAGTTCGAGACCTTCCCGATCTGGAACCTGCCGCTTTCCCATCCGGTCAACCTCGCCTATGAAGCGGCGACGACCGACCTCGACGACGTCAACCTCATCGACCCGTTCCATCTCGAGGCGTAC
This sequence comes from uncultured Eubacteriales bacterium, assembly GCA_902792295.1. Taxonomy (GTDB): domain Bacteria; phylum Bacillota; class Clostridia; order Christensenellales; family CAG-138; genus UBA3792. The sequence goes on along the minus strand of CADAZC010000019.1, from coordinate 17,953 downwards.
GGCGTGACGACGACGAACTACAACCGCGACGTCGAATCGTTCCCGGTGCTGAACATGATGTTCGAGCACATCTACGGCACGTCGCCCTATAAATCGCCGACGGATATGGGCGTCAACATGGTCGGCTTCTGCATCACCGACGACGAGGTCGTGCGCAAGGCCGCCTGCCAGGAGATCATCCGCCGCTATTACAGCGCCGCCTGCGGCTATAAGCGCGGCATCATCGGACGCGAACAGATCGACAAGGCGGAATTCATCATGTCCCGCGCGGGCGTGACGGTCGCCGACCGTCCGGTCGTGGCGGCGGCGCTTGCCCGCGACAAGGAAACCGGCGGCGCGGCAATGGCGATCCAGCTTCCCGACGGCAAAATGATCACCGGCAAGAACAGCACCTTTATGGGCGCGGCGGCGGGCGCGCTGATGAACGCTCTGAAGGCGCTTGCCGGCATTCAGCCGGACATCGACCTGATCGCGCCGATCGTTCTGCAGCCGATCCGCGAGCTCAAAACAAACTATTTCGGCAGCGAGAATCCGCGCCTGCACAGCGACGAGCTTCTGTACGCGCTGTCCATCTGCGCCACCATGAACCCGACGGCGGCGCGCGCCATGCATGTTCTCGATCAGCTCAAGGGGCTCGAGGCGCATTCCACCGTCATGCTCTCGCGCGTGGACCTCGAGGTTTACCGCCGGCTCGGCGTCAATCTGACCTGCGAACCGCAGCGCAAGACCAACCGTCTTTTCGACAAAAACTGATCCATGAAACGCGTTCTTCCCCTGCTCTTCGCGCTGCTTCTTCTGCTGACGGGCTGCGCGAATCAAACGGACCCCGCGCCGATCGCCGCCGTTTCTCCGGCCGCCGTGCCGGAAACCGAGGAAGCGATCGTCGTTATTACGCCTGCGCCGACGCCGGATCCGACCCCGACGCCGACCCCCACGCCGACGCCCACGCCGGAACCGACGCCGACCCCGACCCCCACGCCGCTCCCGCTTGTTGCATACACGCTGCCGAGCACGTCGCGCGTGCGCCGCGGGTTTACCGCCACGGAACAAAAGAGCGTTCTGCGCCGCGACGCGGACGGAAGCTTTTTCGTCTACGGCTCGCCCGACGGATCGGAGCCGCGCTTCTATCCCTGCGACGAGACCGGAACGGTCCCCGGAGATGCGGTCCCGACGGACGTGATCTGCGTCGTTCCGCTCTATACGCCCGCCGACGAACCGAAAAGCGACGGGCTGCATCTTCTCGTCGTGTACCTCGGCACGCAGGCGGTCGTCGCCTACGAATCGCAGGACGGCGAATGGATCGAACAGCGCGTCATGATCTGTTCCACCGGGCGCAAAAAGGGCGCAACGCCGGTCGGCACGTTCAAGATCTACGATTCCTTCCCGTATAAGGAGCTCGGCACGGGCGACACGCATTGCTTCGGACTGTGGGCATGCCGTTTCAAAACGCATCATCTGTTCCACTCGGTGCCGATCAGCTTCAGCGCGGGACGCGATTCCGAAAAGGGACACCGCATGTGCGATATGCATAAATACCAGATGCTCGGCTCGGTCGCTTCGGACGGGTGCGTGCGTCTGACCGTCCTGGACGCGAAGTGGATCTACGATCTGTATAACAAGGGCGCAGAAAAGATCTCGGTGCGCGTGGTGAACGACCGCGGTCCGACGCCGGCAAAGCCGCCCGCGGTCATCTGGGAGGAGCCGTACACCGACAAAAACGGCTACGGCTGGGACCCGACCGATCCGCATCCGCAGAATCCGTACCTGCAGCTTCCGGAATATCAGGAATACCAGAATTCGCACTAAAAAAAGAGCGGGATCTCCGCTCTTTCTTTTTATTCTCTCCGTTCATTCGATTCCCGGCGTGGGCTGTTCGTCCAGAATCAAAGTGATCCTGCCCATGATCTCGGTGATCTCGCCCAGACGCTCGGTCGCCGTCAGCCCGAATGTCAGCTGTTCCATGTCCACGGCGCGATCGGCGCGGAACAGAATGTAGTTCCCGTCCTCCTCGATCAGCGCAAGGTATCCGTTCTTCTGCGCAAAATCGGAGAAGACGGACGTATGCGTATCAAAGCGGAACCAGCCGACCTTTGCGTACGTATCCTCGTTCGCGCCGTAGTGATAGGTATAGAGCAGGTCCGGTACGTCGTCCAGATCCAGATCGGTCACATAGTAATCCAACAGTCCCTTTCCGTCCTCGCCTTCGCCGAGGCGGTAATACTGCCCGTCCTGCACCAGATATGAGCAGCCGAGCACGACGCTGCGGATGATGCGAAAGCCCTCCGTGTCGTCCTTCGTCATATCGAGCCAGTTTTCCGCAAGCGCAAGGTCCTCGCCGTATTCCGCAAGGTGTCCTTCGTTCAGTCCCAGAAGCTCCGGCGGCGGCGCTTCCTCCATTTTCCTGACGTAATAGCTGTGACCCGGCACCGGCGTCGGCTCCGGCGTGGGCGTCGCCTGCGCGGTTTGTCCGTTTCCGGAGCGGCAGCCGCGCATCACGCGCAGCGTAAGGTACGCCGCCCCGCCCAGAAGCAGGAACGCGATCACGATGCAGCTGACGGCAAACGCACCCTTGCCGAGCAGTTTTTTCCATTTCGGATTGTTGTTTTCTTCCATCAAAGTGCCTCCAATGCGTGTATTGCCCCGCATAAGCCCTCCGAAAGCCGTTTTAAGTGGATCCCGTCGATCAGACGGTGATTGACCTGCACGGTATAGGAAAGCGTTTTTCTGCCCTTCTCATCCGTTTCAAAGCGCCCCCACATGACGCGCGGCGTGCTGTCCGTGTTGTCGAGCGGAAACTCCTGCGTGATATGGGTATAGTCCATCCACGGCAGGCAGGAAATGTATACGTCGTGTCCCGCCTCGTCCGCCTCTGCGGTCGGAACCGGCGCGGGATTGTTCCGTTCCGCCTCCCGCATGCGCAGCGCAAACGAAACCGGATCCTCGTCGTCGCGCCATTCAAGCCCGCAGATGCCGAACAGCTCGTCATCCCACGGATAGGTATAGGACGGATTGCGGCGATCGAGGAGCCATACCTCGTCTCCGCGCAGCTCGTAACGGAACGCTTCGACGCCGTTGATTGCCCGCATCGTGACCCAGATCATGACGGAATAGAACGGCACGCCGCGGCGCTTCGCAAATGCGACGGCTTCGGTAACGTCCGCCCGCCAGGTCAAACTGTAAAAAGGCACCTCGAGCCGCGCAAACAGCTTGTCGTGCGCGTCCCGGTTCCAGTTTTCGCGATCGATGCGTTTTTCCATGCTCAAAATACCCGCCGTGCGAACACGAACGCTTCCGTCCAATAGCTGCCGGTGATCTTCGCCGTGATGACCCTGCCCTCGCCCGAGGACGGATAGATGATCTTTCCGCCGCCGAGATAGATGCAGACGCAGTTGACGCTTTCGTTGCCCGGCGTCATAAAGAAGCAGAGATCGCCGGGAAGAAGCTCGTCGATCGAATCCACGCGCTCCCACGCATCGTATTCGGAATAACCCTTGCTCGATTTGTGACTGACCTTTACGCCCGCCTTGTTCAGGCAATGATACACGAATCCGCCCGGATCGAAGCCGCTCTCCGGCTTTGTACCGCCGCGCTGATACGGCGTGTCCAGAAGCGATTTCGCGATCTCGCAGAGTTTCTCCGCTTTCGAAACGTCCTTTTCCGCAGTCGCGCTGCGCGATTCAAAAATCACGCTTTCCGGCTCGGACTCCGGCGCCGGTTCCTCCGTGAAAACGGGCGCGGGTTCCGGCGTGGGTTCTTCGGTCGGTTCCGGCGTGGGTTCTTCGGTCGGTTTCTCCGTGGGAACGGGCGTGGGCTCCGGCGTGGGCGCCTCGGTCGGTTCCGGCGCATCGGTCACGACGATCTCGACCGCAGCGTTCTCTGCAACGGCGTCCTGCTGCGCTTCTTCCGTCGGCGCAGGCGTTTCGATCTGCCCGACGATCTGTATCTTTTCCGTATCCGGCGTGGAATCGATGATCGTCGCTCTTGCCGAGCAGCCGAACAGCATCGCGATTCCGAGCATTCCTGCCGCGAATCCCAACGATCGCTTCATGCGGATACACCTCCCGTTTTTATCATGCGGTTTGATTATAAAGGAACAATGTCACCGAACCGTAAACGGAATGTGAACATTTCTTTATTTTTGCCTTCAAATGAAAAAAAGAAAGCCCTCCGCAAGGGAGGGCCGTTCGTTTCAGAACCGGTCGAGCAGTTCCACCGGTTTTATCAGGATCGCACAGACGACGATCGCAATGATTGTGTTCGGCAGCATGTATGCGGCATTGTAAACAAGCGAATACAGGATGACGTTCGGCGTCGCAACGGACAAGCCGAAGAAATCCGCCGCCGATTCCGCGTAATCCTTATAGATCGTAACGCCGCTTGCAACGTGAACAAGATACCGTGCGAAGCATCCGATCAGCGCGGACACGGGCAGCAGGTTTTTCTTCTTCCGGATCAGTCCCGCAAAGCCCACGAACGCGTAAGCGACCGAATAGTCAAGCAGCATGCTCTGCCAGTTCACCGCGGCGCCGCCCGCGAGGAAGAACTTGAGCGTGCCGAACGCAAGACCGGCAAGAAGCCCCTGCCATAAGCCCCAGCGATAGGCAAAGACGATCAGCGGGACCATAACGAAGTCGATGGATCCGCCCAGAGATGCAACCGGAATCTTCAGATAGCTCAGGACCAGCGCAAGCGCGATACTGACGCCGCCCTCCGCCAACATGCGTGTGGATGATTTTTTCATTCTTCATTCCCTCCCGAAAAAATAATGATGCCGCCCCTTTGGGACAGCATCCGAAAAGCTTATGGTTACGCTTCCTACGATGGCATGACCCAACAGGTTCCAAGGGTGCTTCTCAGCCGAAGGTCGTTCGGCGCCCCTGCGTCGGGTCTACTATAACAAAACCGCGCCGTTTCGTCAAGCGTCAATGCCGAAAAAATGTAAAGTCGCGCATCCGCATGCACACCGGCCCCAGAATATCCTCCGGTCCGAGGCAGCCGATCGTTTTTTTGCGGCTGTCTTCGCCGTAATTGCGATCGTCGGACAGCACGAAGAACTTCCCTTCGGGAACGACGGTTTTCGGAATGTCGAGCGGCGCCGTCGCGCCGTACCGGCTTTCGTCGACGCCGTACTTGCCGTCGATGATCAGCACGCCGTTTTTCGCCTCGATCGTTTCCCCGCCGAGCGCGATCACGCGCTTAATGAGCAGCTCGCCGGTTTCCGGATCGCGGTATACGACCATGTCGCCGCGCCGAAACTCGTAAAAATGCCGGTACAGGCGATCGTAAAAGACCGTGTCGCCCGGCAAAAGCGTCGGTTCCATGGATTCGTCCGCCACGTACACGGGCGAAAACCAGAGAAGCAGCACGGAAAGAACGAGCGCAAGCCCGAGGAGCCCCGCAAAGATCCAGCTCAATACGCTCTGCGTGCGATGTTCGTTTTTATACCGTTCCGTGCGTGTTTTCATGTTCAGACCAGATGCAGCTTTTTAACGGGAAAGAGGACGAGCCGCGCCTTGCCGACGACGCGGCAGAGCGGGATCGGTCCCACGGTGTCATAGCGCGAATCGCGGCTCACCGACCGGTTGTCGCCGAGCACGTAAACGCAGTCGTCCGGAATCGTCTGCCGCCGGATATACTGGTTTCCGATGCGGTCCTGCGTGAGGTACGGTTCGTCGACCGGCTCGCCGTTCACGCAGAGAACGCCGTCGATTGTTTCGATCGTGTCGCCCGCAACGGCGACCACGCGCTTCACGCGCGAAGCATAGGGGATCTCCTGGATCTCGTAATACGAATCCGGATAATAGCACATCACGATGTCCCCGCGCTGCGGCGTTTTGAACATGTACGCCGTACGGTCGACCAGCATGACGTCCCCGTCCTCCAGCGTATCGAGCATGGACTTGCCGTCCACCCGCACCGGATCGAGAAGCACCGTACGTATCGAGAACATAATCAGAACGACCATCACGAGGTACAGCAAAAAATCCAGCGCGCGCCACGCCGTGCCGCCTTCCATCGATTCGTTTCGTTTTTCCGCATTCCTGCGCAGTTCGCTCACGGACAAGTCCGTGCCGCGCCACGGTTCGGTTTCCGTTTTCGGCATTTATTCCGTCTCTTTCTCCACGATTTTTTTCGCCGCCTTCAAAAAAGCGAGCCGATCGAGCATCACGACGCGTCCGCAGCCGAGACATTTGATCTTCACGTCCGCGCCGACGCGCGTGACCGTCCAGAGATCGTTTCCGCATGCATGCGGCTTTTTCATGCGCACCGTGTCGCCGAGCGCAAACGATTCGATCATGATTCCTCTCCCCGGTAACGGATGTATCGGTCCGCCGCCTCCGCGATCTGTGCCGCCTTTTCCTCATGCATCCAATGACCCGTATTGCGGATGCTGTGATAGATGCTGTCCGGCATCTGCCTGCGAATCTCGAACAGCCGGGCGATCGGGGACAGCTTATCCTCCTCGCCCCACAGAATGAAGAACTCGCGGTTCGCCCGCTGAATCACGTCGAACGCATAGTCCTCGTCGAAATTGCGGATCGCATACATGATCGCTTCCCGCGACGCGTGATCGTCGCAGGTCTTATAGTATTGCTCCACGACCGCGTCGGTGCAGAGCGTGCCGTCGTAATAGAACAGCGGCATATACTGCTCGAAATCCTTTTTCGAGTACATCTCGCGGTAGAACGCGCCGAGCGGGCGTTCGAGCCGTTTGATCTTCTTCGGCATGCGCTCCGTGACACCGCCGGGCGTCAGCGCGATGACCTTCATAAACCGGTCCGGATATTTCACCGCCGCGAACATGGTATAGACCGCGCCCATCGTCACGCCGAGCGCGTGCGTCTTCCTCACGCCGAGCGCATCGAGACAGAGGACCAGCACGTCCGCCATGGAATCGATCGAATAATTCAGCGAAAGCGGCCGGTCGGAGAACCCGAAGCCCGGCAGGTCGATCGCGATCACGCAGTAGGAATCGGCGAGCTTCGGCATCAGCTCGCGCCAGGTGTAGATCGACTGCGCCGCGGAATGCACGAGCAGCAGCGGTTCGCCGCTGCCCATCGTCAGATAATGGACGCGGCACGGCTCCGGCTTTTCACGCGCGCCCGAAAAGCCCGGAAGCTCTATGGTGATGTAGTCTCCGATCAGGTCGGAATTGACGATCGGTCGGTATTCCTTTTTCATAATACACCTCTTTTGTCGGTTCGATTATACCGCCGCGCCCCGCCCGATGCAAGGATACGGCGGAAAACTTTTCTTTTCGTACATATTTCTGTTGCAAATTCGTTGCCGTTCCCTGTTATCATGTGTATGGAAACGGATTTTTTGCGTCGTTTGTCATTTTTTCTCCGTTTCCGTCGCTTTCTTTGCAGAACATGTTCAAATCCACAAAGGAGGATTGACCTTGATCGATCTTTCAAACCTGATGAAAAACGATCCGGAAAACGGAATCCGCGCGCTGTTCCGGCAGTACGGCGGACTCGTATACTGCATCGTTCGGCGCGTCCTTGCGGGATATCCGGACGACGACGTCGAGGAATGCGTATCGGACGTGTTCTACTATCTCTATCGGCACAGGAGGCGGCTGAATCTTTCGGACCGCGCATTAAAAACCTATCTGATCAAAACCGCGGAACACCGGGCGATCGACCATCAGAGGAAGATCGCGCGAATACCGGTTCCGCAGGAGGACGCGCTTTGGGAGGCGGCGGAGCCGGAACTGTCCGCAGAGGAGCAGGCGCTTTCGCACCTTCGCCGCGACGAGCTGATCGAACGGATCCGCGCGCTCGGTGAGCCGGACGCGTCGATCCTGCTCATGAAGTACTGGCTCAACCTGACGAGCGCCGAGATCGGAGAACGGCTCGGCATGAAGCCGAATACCGTCGTGGTGCGTGCCGGAAGAGCATTGAAGCGAATCAGAGAAACATGGAAAGGAGAATCGGAATGAAACAAACCCTGCACAATACGTTTCGGAACATGACCCCCGAAGAAACGGAACGGCTGTTTGAAACGCTTGATCCCAATATCCGTACGGACGAAAACGCCATGAACCGCATCGAAGCGAAACTCGAACGGAAGCTCAGGAAAAAGCATACGTTCCTTCAAAGAGCATGGAAGCCCGCGGCGATCGCCGCTGCGGCATGCGCTGCGATCTACCTTGTGCTCGGCTTCACCGTGCCGGGCGTTGCGGATACGCTGTACCGGATCTCGCATCCTAACCACGTGACGGAGGAGTATTTCTCCGCGCCGCCCGAAGAACGCGATTCCGTGCAGGGGATCGAAGCCGCCGTATCGGAGATCAACGCCGAAAATCTCGGCAGCTCCGTTGAACTGCTCGGTGCGTATTCGATTCTGACGCAGTATGACGAGGAGTACAACCGTATGGTGACCGATACGCCCTCGTACCGCGAACGGAACGGTTACCCGCCGTACCGGGCGGAAGATTTCGCCTTTTTGAAGGAGATTCGGGTCACGGACAGCGAAGTGTATTACAACGGAGAAAAACTCTATGTCAACTGCTTCCTTTCCTGCCCGGACACGGACCGCTTTCTGAACGGCAGAGAAGACGAACTGGAAATCAGCACGTTCTGGCAGATTTTGAACCATGACGGGACCGAAATGCCGGTTATGTGGAACGTTTCCTCCGGCGGCGCATCGGAAATCGTGAACGACGAAACCCGCAGGGGACTCTGGTATTCCTCAAACTACGATCTTACGGAACCGCTTCCGGACGGAATGTATGAAATGACGCTGCTGTATTACGTGTATGACTGCAGCATCGACGATATGGCGGCGCCGGGCAACGTCGGCAGGATCATTCATACGGTTTCGTTTGATGCGACGCCCGGAAACCACTATGAAACGATTACGGCGGAAACATCGCTTTCCGGCAGCGCGCCTCTGACGTTTGTTTCACACAGGGAAACCGGACAAAAGACGCTGGAAAACCGCACGGTTTCCTTTGACGGACTGAAACTCAATCTGACGTTCCGCTGCCTGCCGGACGGAATCTATGTAACGGCGGAGACAGCGAAACTGCCCGAAAGCTGGACAAAGGAAGAAACGAATGCATTTCTCGATCCGATCGTCTGCGCGCTGGACATGGAAATCAAAATCGGGGACGAAGCCGTTTCCGGGCGGGTGATTTCCTACGGGTCCGACAACGGCAGCGGCGTCTGGGAATACGCATTCCCGATCGTTGCGGAGGATTACCGGGAAAACAAAAAGGCGGAACTCCGGTTCTTCGTCTGTTCCGTCGGGTCCTTTAAGGCGGAATTGTCTCCCGAAAAAACCGTCGCCGTTCCGAAGGATACGCAGGCAATCGATTATCCCGAGGTGCTGTATATCCATGAAATCGACCGGACGGCGCTGAACGGATCGAACGTAACGGCGGAATTGCCGTAAAACCCGAAACAATGAAAAACGGACGGATTGATTCCGTCCGTTTTTTCCTTATAAAATGGGACTTTTCAAGAGCCGAAAAATCTGTTATGATAATAGCGGTAGAAAAGCGTTATGAAGGAACGTTTGTGATTTCATACGCAAAAGATTGGGGAAAGCACATGGAAGAACTCAAAAAAATCTGGTACGACGCGCGGGAGATCATCCGGCCGCAGATCTCGACGGTGACGTTTCACCGTTGGATCGACGCGCTCGATCCGGTGACCGTGCAGAACGGGATCCTCGTTCTGGAAGCGTCGGACGAGGTCGTGAAGAACACGGTGAACGAATACTATTTCGATCACGTCCGCACCGCCGTACAGAAAGCGGATCCGGATGTGATGGACGTACTTCTCATTCTGCCGAATCAGCGTAAGGATTTCATCCGGACTTCACAGGATGAAGTGCCGCTGAATTCTCTGGTGCTGAATCCGCGGTACACGTTCGACACGTTCGTCGTCGGAAAATCCAACAATTTCGCGCACGCGGCGGCGCTCGCAGTCGTCGAGGCGCCGGGCAGAGCGTATAACCCGCTGTTCCTGTACGGCGGCGTCGGTCTCGGAAAAACGCATCTGATGCACGCGATCGGCCATGCCGTAAAGGAAGCGAATCCGTCCGCAAGGATCGTGTATGTGACGAGCGAAATGTTCACCAACGACATGATCGAAGCGGTCAGAGCCGGCAAAAACGTGGAATTTCGGCAGCGGTACCGCAACGTCGATCTTCTGATGATCGACGACATTCAGTTCATCGCGGGCAAGCAGGCGGTGCAGGAGGAGTTCTTCAACACATTCAACACGCTGCACAACGCCGGAAAACAGATCGTGATCAGTTCGGACCGTCCGCCGAAGGAGATCAAGGCACTGGAGGAACGTCTTTCCTCGCGCTTTGAATGGGGTCTTGTTGCGGACATTCAGGTGCCGGACCTCGAAACGCGTACCGCGATCCTGCGGAACCGCGCGCAGAACGAGCATGTCGAAATCGACGACGAAATTATCAACTTCATCGCGGAGAATATTCCGGACAACATCCGGAAGCTGGAAGGCAGTTTGAATCGCGTCGTCGCTTATGCGCGCTTACGGCGTCTGCCGATCACCCTGAACCTTGCGAAGGAAGCGATGAAGGAGCTTTTGCCGCAGAAACAGGAGATCATCGTAACGCCGGACCGCATCCGGGAAACGGTTGCGGAATACTATTCAATCCCGATCGAAAGCATTCTTTCACAGAGAAGGGACAAGGAGGTCGTGCTTCCGCGGCAGATTGCCATGTATTTCTGCCATACGATGCTGAGTCTTCCTTATAAGAGAATTGCAATGCTGTTTGAAAGGAACGATCATACCACGGCGATCTCCGCGTGCAGCAAGATCGCGCAGATGATCGACGAGGATCCTTCTTTCCGGGATACGATCGAAAGCATCAGGACGCGAATCCGGGAAGGATAGTTTTCCACAGAATGTGATTCTGTAAAGTGGAAAGAAAGAGGAAGAAGCGGACAAGAAGGATAACGTGGAAAAAGGATGCTCTTTTCCACAGGAAAAAGGACGGGTTGCCCACAGGGAAAACTACGTAATCGGGCATAGAAAAGAGGTTTTCCGTCTTTTCCACACCGCCTACTGCTTCGACTTCTGTAAGAAGAACAACTGTTGAAAGAACAATACCGAAAAATTGGTGGATAACCGCCGGAAAGGAACCGATATGAAATTTACCATGCAAACCGAAGACCTGTGCGCAGGTGTTCTCTCCGTTATCAAAGCGCTGCCCGTTCGTTCCGCCATGCCCGCATTGGAAGGCGTGCTCATCGAAGCGACGAACGAGGGACTGCATCTGACCTGCTCCGATCTGATGTTCCAAAAGGAATGCTTCCTTCCCGCAACCGTGGAGGAAGAGGGAAAATGCGTTCTGAAAGGAAAGTTTCTTTCCGAGATTTTGAGAAAGCTTCCGAACGAGCCGCTGTATGCCGAACAGGAAGGCATGATCCTGAAAATCAAAAGCGGCAGAGTAAAGCAGCGTCTTCAGTGCGTGGAATTCGACGAATTTCCGGTGATGCGCGCAAAGGGCGACGTCGTGAATATCACGGTCAACGCGGAACAGCTCAGAAATATGATCGATCATACCGTCTTTGCGGTTTCGATGGACGATTCCCGTCCGGTTCTCACCGGCGCGCTCGTCGAAGCGGAGCATGACCGGCTGACGCTCGTTGCGACGGACTCCTTCCAGTTCGCCATGACGACGCTGCACCGCGAGAACGGCGAAGCCGACGCGCGCACGATCGTGCAGGGCAAGGTTCTTACCGAGATTTCCAAAATGGCGGAGGAAACCGAACAGGACGTTACGCTTTCCCTGACCAAAACGCACCTCACGGTGCAGGTCAACGATACGCGTCTGACCGCACGTCTTCTGGACGGAAATTACATCGATTACAAGCGCATCATTCCGAAGGACTGCAAAACGCGCGTTCTGGTCAATACGGCGGACTTCTATACCATGACCGACCGCGCGCAGCTGATCGCCCGCGAAGGCAACAACAGCGTGATGCTGCACTTTGAAGGCGATACGCTGACCATGAGCGCCGAGAGCTTTGTCGGCCGCGGCGAGGATACGATGGAGGTCAGCATCGTCGGCGATCCGATCGACATTGCCTTCAATCCGAAATACATCATCAACATCCTCAAAAACATCTCCGACGAAACGGTCTACGTCGAGTTCAACAGCCCGATCAGTCCGTGCGTCATTCGCCCGGTGCAGGGCGATGCGTATCTTTACCTGATCGTTCCGATGCGCGTATACTAAATAGGATAAAAAAAGAAGCTCTCCCGATCTATAAAGGAGAGCTTTTTTATTTGATCCGTTTCGGTACGAAGTTCAGATAATCCGCGGAAACCGCGTGATAGGTTACCCCGTCCGATATTCCGTTGAACATGTATTTGCACGAAGCGCCGTGCAGATGTCCGTAAACGACGTCTTGAACGCCCGCTTCTTTGAACCGTTCCGAAAACCCGCTTTTTTCGCCCGTTTCCGAAAACGGCGGATAATGCAGCATACCGATTGCGTAAACATCCTTCGGCAGCGCCTTTAAGGAAAGATCCAGCCGGATCAGTTCGCGCTCATAGAGCTTCCGATCCGCGCTTTCCTTAAAATGCGCGCTTTCCGGAACCGTCCATCCGCGCGTTCCGCACACACAGATGTCGCCGAACCGGAACACATCGTTCTGAAGTGCGAACATTTTTTCCGGCAGCGCCGCGCGAACCTTTGTAACGCTCTGCCACCAGTAATCGTGATTGCCGCGCAGAATCAGCTTGGTTCCCTTTAATTCTCCGATAAACGCAAGATCCGCGATTGCATCATTTAGGTACATTGCCCAGCTGATATCGCCGGGGATCAGAACAAGGTCTTCCTCCGAGACGGTGTCCTGCCATGCTTCTTTGATGCGTTCCGTGTGATCCTTCCAGTGCGCACCGAACACGTCCATCGCCTTGTTCGGAACGGACAGACTCAGATGCAGATCACCGATGGCATAAACGCGGGGCATGGACGCCTCTCTTTCAAAGAATTCTTATTCTTCCTCGTCGACGGATTCGCTGATGTCTTCCTCGAGCGGATCTTCCGCTTCGTCCGCGCGAACCTTATCCGCAAGGATCTCCAGATTTGCCTGACGCTTCTGTTCCTTCAGGCACTCTTCGCACAGGTCATGACCGGGCAGCGCGGGATTTTCGCCGCATTCGCTGCACATAATAATCTCTTCCTCCGCCTTCGGCGCGCGTCTTCTGGATCGTTCCGCGGCGCAGACCTTGCACATCGTTTCGTTTCCGTGGATATAATTCAATTCACAAATCGGGCATTTTTTCAGCATAAATGGTTCTTATCCCTCGCCTGTAGATTTCATGGCATAGTATGCATAGGAACGCGGCTTCTGTCAAGACCTTTTTTTATTCTTCGGAAGATTCTTTCTGAATTGCCGTAAAGTCATTGTAAATCTGCCCGATGCGATTCAACAGTTCCGCCTTGCCCTCGCCGGTTTCCGAGGAAAAAGGCATCGCAAAAGGCGGCGCGCCGAGCTCCTTTGCACGGTTGTTTGCTTCCTGTTTTCTTTTGGTTTTCGCGATTTTGTCCGATTTTGTCGCAATCAGCGTATAGGGAATGTTGTAATAGATGAGATACCGGAACATCATCAGATCGTCCTGCGTCGGCGCGTGACGGATGTCGATCAGCATGAAAAGATGCTTCACACGTCCGCTCGTAAGATATTTGTCCAGAAGTTCGCCCCAGCTCTTCTGTTCCGTTTTCGACGCTTTTGCAAACCCGTACCCCGGCAGGTCGACAAGGTACAGCGACTGATTCAGAAGATAGAAATTGACCAGCCGCGTCTTGCCGGGCTGCGAAGAGGTTTTCGCAAGTTTCTGGTTGTTGGTGAGGCGGTTGATGAGACTCGATTTTCCGACGTTCGATTTTCCGACGATCGCGATCTCGCACGGAAGCGCTTCCGGATAGTTTCCCTCCGTGCCCGCGCTTGTAACGAATTTCGCCTGTCTGATTGCAAATTGTTCTTCCATAGACCCCAGTATATCCTGAAAATTCACATTTCGCAAGATATTCGTTTACACTTTCTTCATCGGTTCCGGAAAAAGACATGGTACAATTATGGTACAAGTATAAGAAGCCGCATTGTCGGCGAAAGGACTGCTATGGGACTGTTTCATTCATCGGATATCGGGTTGGACCTCGGCACAAGCAACGTGCTGGCTTACGTGCGCGGCAAGGGGATCGTTCTGCGTGAACCGAATATCGCCGCCGTGGAACGCGGCACCGGCAAGCTGGTTTCAATCGGTCAGGAAGCGAAGGAGCTGGTCGGCAGAGCACCGGAGAATCTGATGATCATCCGTCCGATGCAGGACGGCGTGGTTGCGAACTTCGACGCGACGGAGCGCATGCTGACGATGTTTTTCAACCGGATCGTCGGCAGCCGCGTCTTCTTCAAACCGCGTGCGGTCGTAGCGGTTCCGTCGATGGCGACCGAGGTGGAAAAGCGTGCGGTCATCGAAACGACCGAGGGCGCGGGCGTGCGCTATACCTTCCTTTTGGAGGAGCCCGTGGCGGCGGCGATCGGCGCGGGACTCGATATTACGGAGCCGAAGGCGAACATCGTTTTAGACATCGGCGCCGGCACCTGCGACATGGTCGTGACTTCGATGGGCAAAGCGGTGCGGCACGATTCCCTGCGTGTCGGCGGCGACAAATTTGACGCCGCGATCGTGCGGTATCTGAAACGGCAGCACGGCGTCGTGATCGGCACGCGCGCCGCGGAGGAATTGAAGATCGCGTACGCTTCGGCGTTCCCGCGGAAGGACGAACTGAAAATGGAAGTGCGCGGCAGATCGCTGGGCGGCGGGCTTCCGATTTCGATGGAGCTCGGAAGTAACGAACTGACCTATGCGCTTGCCGAACCGCTTCTGTCGATCGCGGAAGCGCTTAAAGATACGCTGGAACAGACGCCGCCGGAGCTTTCGGGCGATATCGCTTCAAGAGGCATCTGCCTGACGGGCGGCGGCGCGCAGCTGTTCGGACTGGATCAGTACATTGCGGAACAGATCGGCGTTCCGTGCTATGTTGCGGAGGACCCGGTCGCGTGCGTCGCGATCGGCTGCGGCAAGGTTCTGGAAGAGCCGAAGAAATACGAGGGTGTGTTGTACGACTATCGTCGGGGCGATTACTACGAGGAATAAGGGGAGATCGGTATGTCGGAAGTAAAGGGGAAGAAAGCGCTGTCGCTGTGCATTCTGCGCGTGCTGGAGCAGCATGCGAACAAGGCGAATCCGCTGTCGACGCGTCATATCATCGAATATCTTGAAAAGGATCACTGCATGATCGCCGAGCGCAAGGCGGTCGGGCGAAATCTGCTGCTGCTGCAGGAGATGGGATTTCCGCTTTCCACGTATCAGGAAAACGGCAAGGGATATTATCTGAAAACCGACGCCGCTGCCGCTTCGCACGAGCACGATCCCGCTGCGCTGGACGCGTTTCTGCGGGCGCCGCGCTCGGATCGGACGGAAGCGGAGATCGGCAGACTGCAGGACAAGGTGCCGGTCTATGTTTCCGACGCGGAACGGATGAAGCAGTCCGATACGGTGTTCGGGACCCTCGATCTTTTGAAGGAAGCGATCGAAAAGAAGGTGCAGGTCAGTTTCCTGTATACCGTCGTACAGAAGGACGGCAGAAAGGCGCCGCAGCGCGAAACGCCGTTCACCGTGTCGCCGTACGCGCTGTTCCTTGCCGAAGGATACTATTATGTGATCGTTTCCATGTCCGGTTACGGACGGCTCCTGCACTATCGCTGCGATCTGATGGAGGCGGTAACGCTTACCGGGCTTGCCGCGCGCGAAGCGGAATCGCTGATCGAGTGCCGGGAGGGACTGGATATCGCGGCGTACGTCAATCGTACGATCTACCGCACCGACGTGATGGAGCGCCATACCGTGCTCTGCGCGGAGCATCTGACCGGAGAACTCATCGACACGTTCGGCGACGCCGTGAAGATGCGTCCCGAAGGAGAAACGATCCGTGCCGAAATCGACGCGCCGTGGGAAATGGTGCACCGGTTCCTTGTGCGGAATCTCAAGCATACGACGCTGCTTGCGCCGGCATGGAGACGCGCGCAGATCCGTGAGGAGCTTTTGAGCGCGCTTTCCACCTATCCGCAGGGATGAAAATGTTTTGGATTCGTCCGCATTTATGACACATTTCCGTGGTATTGTATAAACTGAGGAAAACGCTATGGAACAACAGGAAAAAACATCCGGAAAGGTTCTTTTCGAGAGCTTAAGGAAACAATTTCAGAAGCTTGTGCCGCAGAAACTGCTGCGGGTTTTGATCGTGTTCGGATCGATCCTGCTGACGCTCGGCGTGATCGTCGGAATCGTCTGCGGCAGTCTTGCGATCGCAAGATGCGGGACAAGCCATGATCCCGTGACCGGCGAAGCGGTGGAGGCCGCGGTCGTGCAGCCCGCGGTGCCGATCCCCGGGCTTCCGAACGACACGGTGGTGGTAAAGCGTCCCACCGAGGAGCCGACGGCGATCCCCGCAACCTTGCCGCCCGCAACGCAGCCGCCGGAGACGCCGGAACCGACGCCGGATCCGAACGAGCCGACCAATTATCTGGAAGGCAGGATGCTGAAAAAGGGCGACAGCGACGAACTGATCCGGAACGTTCAGGCGATCCTGATGGAACTCGGCTACATGGATTTTGACGAGCCGACCGATTATTTCGGAAATCAGACGCTGGAAGCGCTGACCACATTCCAGCGGCATAACGACCTCCTTGCGGACGGTGTGCTCGGCGAGACCACCTATGCGCTGCTTGTCAGCGGGCAGGCGAAGGAATACGTCATGCAGGAAGGCGACGAGGGCGACGACGTCAAGGAGGTGCAGGACCGCCTCTATGAGCTCGGCTATCTTGAAAAGGGCAGCCGCACCGGCGTATTCGGCGAAAAGACGGCCGCGGCGATCCGTTCGTTCCAGAGCAACAATAACTTGAAGGTCGACGGCAAGGTCGGCTCGAAAACGCTGAACACGCTGTATTCGGGCGACGTCGTCGGCAATTACTTCAAATCCGGCGACAAAGACGAAAACGTCATCCGGTATCAGCAGCGTCTCGTAAAGCTCGGCTATCTTGAAAGCAGCTACGAATGCAATGGCAAGATGGACGGAAAGACCGTCAACGCGATCAAGGAGTTCCAGGAGGCGAACGGTCTCGTGCGCGACGGCTGTCTCGGCCCCGCGACGATGGAGCAGATCGATTCCAAGAACGCGGTTGCGTACGCGATGCGTCTCGGCATGAGCGGGTCGAAGATCCGCACGGCGCAGCAGCGCCTTGTGAAGCTCGGATATCTCCGTTCCAGTCAGATCACCGGCTATTACGGCGAAACAACGGTGGACGCGGTCAAATCGTTCCAGAAGCGCAACGGGCTTTCGCAGAGCGGCGAGATCAATGCAAAGACGCAGGAAAAGATGAACAGCGACAAAGCGAAGGCGGCGCAGACCGCATCGGTCAAGAAGACGCCGACGCCGAAACCCGGCACAAAGAAAACGCCGACGCCGAAACCCACGGCGAAGACGACGCCGAAACCGAGCGGCGTCGAAAAGTTCATTTCCATCGCGGAAACCAAGGTCGGCTGCAAGTACGTCCGCGGCGCGAAGGGACCGAACCAGTTCGACTGCTCCGGCTTCGTGTTCTGGTGCATGAACCAGGCGGGCGTCAAACAGAGCTACATGACCAGCATCATGTGGCGTACCTGCACGAAGTATAAGCGCATCAGTTCGATGAGTTCCATCAAGCGCGGCGATGTTCTGGTGTTCAAGGGCTCGTCGATGGCGACCGGGCACGTCGGAATCTATCTCGGCAACGGCAAAATGATCGACGCATCCTCTTCGCGCGGGCAGGTCCGCATCACGGACAACAATATTCTGAACAGCAAATACTGGCAGAGCCATTTTCTGATGGCGTACCGCATCTGGGATTAAA
>CADAZC010000018.1 GCA_902792295.1 uncultured Eubacteriales bacterium | reverse complement strand
GGATCTTTCGACAGAAACTGTCATCCGGGAAAAAACGATCGTCCGTACCAGTATCGTCGGGATCGTCACGAATGTGCTGCTCGTCGGCTTCAAGGCATTCGTCGGGCTGATGTCCAACTCGATCGCGATCATTTTGGACGCGGTCAATAACCTATCCGACGCGCTTTCTTCGGTGGTTACGATCATCGGCGCAAAGCTCGGCGCCAAACAGCCGGACAAAAAGCATCCGCTGGGCTACGGCAGGATCGAGTATCTGAGCTCCATGATCGTCGCGGCGCTGGTGCTGTACGCCGGTATCACGTCGCTTGTGGAGTCGATCAAGAAAATCATCCATCCGGAAGCCGCGGACTACAGCACGGTCACGCTCGTCATCATCTCCGTGGCGATCGTCGTCAAGCTGATCCTCGGACTGTATGTGAAAAAGCAGGGTAAGAAGGTCAACTCCGGCGCGCTTGTTGCCTCCGGCTCCGACGCGCTGTTCGACGCGATCCTGTCCGCTTCGGTGCTTGCCTCGGCGATCGTTTATCTCATATGGGGGATTTCGCTGGAAGCGTACGTCGGCGTGATCATTGCGGGCTTCATCGTCAAGGCGGGCGTCGAGATGATGATCGAGACGCTGAACGACATCATCGGCAAGCGCGAGGACGCGGAGACCACGAAGGAATTGAAGCGGGTCGTCTGTGAGGAGGAATCCGTGCTCGGCGCGTACGACGTCACGCTGTTCAATTACGGACCGAACAAGAACTACGGCTCGGTGCACGTGGAGCTTCCGGACACGCTGACGGTGGACGAGGTCGACCGCATCACGCGGCGCATCCAGACCAATGTCTTTCACAAGACCGGCGTGATCCTGACCGGCATCGGCGTGTATTCTCACAACACGTCGAACGATGCGGCGGCGCAGATGCGCAACAAGATTCAGGAAACCGTTTTGTCCCACGCTTGGGCGCTGCAGATGCACGGCTTCTATGCCGATACCGAACAGAAAACGATCCGTTTCGATGTGGTCGTCAGCTTTGATGCCGACAGAAAGGAAGCGCTGGAAACCTTATGCAGCGAAGTGACTGCGCTCTATCCGGAGTACGAGGTTCTGATCGTACCGGACGTCGATGTTGCGGATTGAACCGGAAGAAAATCATTCGTTCCGTCAATCCATAAAGCCCGAAGCGTGTGCGCTTCGGGCTTTCGTAAAAGACAAATGAACCCCTTTTGCGTTTTCGCAAAAGGGGTTTCTTTCGCATACAAACCGCCGTATGGTTAGGTTTTTGCTGAACGTTTGGGGAATCCGTCAGTCCGGCTGATGCTCGCCGCCGTCTTCGCTTCGCACGATGTTGACGACCCAGCGGTCGCTCTTTACAAGGAGAAAGCCGATGACGCACTTGATGAGCTCCAGCGAACAGCAAACGATATAGAGCGGCAAAATCGGAAGCGCCGTAAACCGGCTCAACACGAACGCGACGGGAATGCAGATCGCCCAGACGAAGCAGCTGTCGAACAGCATTGTGATCCGCGTCTGCCCGCCGGAGCGCAGGGTGAAATAGCAGGCATGGGTGAACGCGTTGAACGGCATCATGCATGCGGAGACCCAGAGGAAATGCGTCGCAAGCGTCTTCACCTCGTCGCCGGTGTTGTAAAGACGGGGGATGAACGGCGCGGCGACGGCGAGTGCGGCGCCGAAGAACAGGCAGGTGCACACCGACAGCGCAATGATCTTTCTGTCCGTGTCCTTCGCTTCCTCCAGCTTGTTCGCGCCGAGCAGGTTGCCGACGATGATGCCGATCGAGGAGCCGATGGACATGAAGACGATGTTAAAGAGGTTCGATACCGTGCTCGAAATGTTCAGCGCCGCCACGGCGGAGATGCCGCGCATCGAATAGCATTGCATCATGGTCGTCATGCCGAGCGACCAGAACGCCTCGTTCAACAGAAGCGGCGTGCCCTTCAGAACGATCTGCTTTGCAAGGGCGCCGGGCACATAAAGCGAGCGGCAGACGCCTTTGAAGAACGGAAAGCGCTTCGTATGGGTATGTGCGTAGGTCACGATGATCGCAAGCTCCGCAAAGCGGGAAATGACCGTTGCGATCGCCGCGCCGAGTACGCCGAGCGCGGGGAAGCCGAGCTTGCCGAAGATCAGCAGCCAGTTGAACAGCAGATTGATGAGCACGGCGGATCCGCTGGCGACCATCGGCACGAAGGTTTCGCCCGTTTCGCGGAGCGAAAAGGCGTAGCACATCGAAAGCGCGGCGGGAACGAGCCCGATGAGCATGATCAGAACGTACTTGCTGCCGTATGCGAGCGTTGCGGCAAGGTCGCCCTCCGCGCCGCTTTCGTGCAGAAACAGCGTGAGCAGCGGTTTATGGAAAAAGCCGAGGACGACCAGCGCGACGGCCGAGATACCGACACAGATCCATAGCTTGAAGCGGAGCACGTGCCGCACGCCGTCCGTATCCTTTTTCCCGGCGAACTGCGCGCCGAAGATGCTCGCCCCGGAGAGCCCGCCGAAGACGGTCAGATTGAACACGAAGATCAGCTGGTTCGCGATCGCGACGCCGCTCATCTGCTCGGTCCCGATCCTGCCGACCATCAGATTGTCCAGCACGTTGACGAACTGGCTGACGCCGTTTTGGATCACGACGGGTATGACGATCGCAAGGACCGCCTTATAAAACGCTTTATTCCCGATGTATTTTGAAAGAAAAGACCGCTGTTCCATTGTCCGCCGTTCTCCGTCGGGCGTTCTTCCGCCCGTCCGTCTTACAGTATACCATGAACGCCTGCAAAAGAAAAGCAGGAAAGCGCGTAACCCGACCGGCGGGACGAGCTGCTTGAAATTTCGGAAGCCGCATCAGAAACGGGAAATACCGCGTCAAAGAGCTGCAACGGCAGCGCATGCAAAACTATGCGCCGGAACGGGATCATCGTTCCGGCTCATCTGTTTTCAGAAAAAGCGTGCGGTCTGCCAAGCTTGAGTTCCGTTTCGGGGGAATGCCTTATTATGCACCGAGATAGCGGATGCACAGCATGGTGATATCGTCAAACTGTTCGGCGCCGTTCGCGTGGGCATCGATTGCCGCCTTGACGTCGGCGATGATCTCGTCCGGGTCCTTTTCGGCGTCGGTTTTCAGACAATCGGCAAGCCGCTGTTCGCCGAAAAGCGCATGTGCATTGTTTTCGGCTTCGGTTACGCCGTCGGTATAAAGGAACAGCCGGTCGCCCTTTTTCAGCGTCAGGGTCTGCTCGCGGTATTTGACGCCCTCCATGCCGGCAAGCACAAGACCGCTTCTGCGTTTGATGTATTCCGGGATCCCGTCCGAGATCAGCACGGGCGGGTTATGCCCCGCACAGACAAAGGTGAGCGCCCCGGTCGAAAGATCGAGCACGCCGATCCAGACGGTCACGAACATCTGCGCCGTGTTGTTGCTGCAAAGACTGTCGTTTGCGACCGTGATCGCTTCGGAAAGCGTCGGAAAATCGCGCACGCAGTTTTGAATGGTGGTTTTGGAGGTTGCCATAAAGAGCGCGGCGGGGATGCCCTTGCCGGAAACATCCGCAATGACGAAAGCGAGGCGATCCCGGTCCACAAAGAACACGTCGTAGAAGTCGCCGCCGACCTCCTTTGCGGCGTCCATAGAGGCGGCAAGCCCGATCTCCGGTCTGCCGGGATAGGTTTCCGTAATGGGCGGCAGCAACGAATGCTGAATGACGGTCGCAACCTCGAGTTCGGTCTTGAGACGTGAGCGTTCCTGCGAGATTATGCGCTGCTTTTCAAAATACGAAATCATGGTGATGATCAGCGTGAAGCCGACCGCGTTGACAAGGATGAAGGGCAGGAAGATGGATTTCACGATGCCGAGCGCGGCGTCAAACGGCTTGACGATCAGCAGCACAAGCGAAAGATGGAAGATTTCCATCACGATACCGACCAGCAGAGCCCACCACGGCTTTTTCAGCTTATCATGGAACTTCCGGGAGAGAAACCCGCACATCACACCGATGCATACGGTTGCGATGACGCAGGCATAGGTCGTCAGCTGCGCGGTCTGCGTTTCGGTCGATCCGACAAAGAACCGGTGGACGCCTGCGATCACGCCCGCGATCAGACCGCCGAGCGGTCCGCCGGTGAAGCCCGCAAGCATCGGTCCGATGTCGCGCACGGATATGATCGCGCCGTTCAGCTCCAGACCGGACATGGTGCCGTAGATGCCGAATACCCCGCCTAATAGACCGGCGAACAGCGAATACTTCCAGTTCATCTTTGAACCGAAAAACTTTGTCAGGACCTCGCTGCCTCCGATGAATGCCGCGATCACGAGAATCACGGCAAGCGTGCCGATCATGTTGGTGAAAAAAGCTGTCAGATTTCCGTCCATGGAACAACCTCCGCAGGGTCCTGAAAGATGGTTTTATTGTAACAGCTTTGCGCAATGAGGTCAACACAGGGTCGAAAAAGATCGATGATCCGATGAACAACCGGAGCGGGACAGATTCCGGTTTTCCGGTCGATTCTTTCCGTTGCGTCTCTGTTCATACTGTGATAAACTGGTTTCATGAACCGGCGGCGGAACGCCCGTCAACATCACAGAACGCCCGATCGCTTTGATCGGACGGACCATCGTGCCGAAAGGATAACGCTATGCAGGATTTATATACCAAGGAAGCCGCGACAATTCCGGAGATTCCGTGGAACGTCTACCCGCGGCCGCAGATGAGACGCGAGCGCTGGCTCTGCCTGAACGGAACGTGGGCGCTGTCGTTCGGCGGCGCCGTGCAGACGATTCGCGTGCCGTACTGCCCGGAATGCCTGCTGTCCGGCGTGCGGCAAAAGCCGAAGACCGGAGAACCGCTGCGTTACCGGCGGACGTTTTCCGTGCCGGAGGACTGGCGGGGCATGCGCGTCCTGCTGCACTTCGGCGCCGTGATGCGCAAGGCGACGGTCTTTGTCAACGGCGTCGAGGTCGCGCGGCACGAAAACGGCTATCTCCCGTTCTCGGCGGACATCACCGACGCGCTGCGCACCGGCGAAAACGAGCTGTGCGTGACCGCCGTCAACGATCTCGATCCGCGCTTTCCCTACGGCAAGCAGACCCAAAAGCGCGGCGGCATGTGGTACACGCCCTGCTCGGGCATCTGGCAGACGGTGTGGCTGGAGCCGGTGCCGGAGCCGTACATCCGTTCGTTGCAGATCACAAACGGAACGGACTGGGTTGAGATCCGGGCAGAGGGCGTCGGGACCGGCACGGTTATCTTGGGAGAGCAGACGTTCCCGCTCGAAAACGGGACCGCACGGATCCCGATCGCCGATCCGCATTCGTGGACGCCTTTCGATCCGTATCTGTACGCATTTACGCTGCACAGCGGCGCAGATACGGTGCAGTCCTATTTTGCGCTGCGCACGCTTTCGATCGAGACGGTCGACGGCGTCCCGCGCCTGTGCCTGAACGGCAAGCCGTATTTCTTCAACGGACTTCTGGATCAGGGCTACTGGAGCGACGGGCTGTATACGCCCGCGACGCCCGAGGGCCTTGAAACGGACATCCTTGCCATGAAATCGCTCGGCTTCAACACGCTGCGCAAGCACATCAAAGTCGAGCCGGAGCGGTTCTATTACGACTGCGACCGGCTGGGCATGGTCGTTTTTCAGGACATGGTCAACAACGGCGTGTACCGCTATGTGCGGGACACGGTGCTGCCGACGCTCCATTTCCAAAAACGGCGCGACAAACGCCTGAACCCCGATCCCGAAACGCGGCGGATTTTTCTCGGGAGCATGGAGGCGACCGTCCGGCAGCTTCGGAATCACCCGAGCATCTGCCTCTGGACGATCTTCAACGAGGGCTGGGGGCAGTTCTGCGCCGACGACGCCTATACGAAACTGAAAGCGCTCGATCCGAACCGATGGATCGACAGCACGTCCGGCTGGTTCCGTCAGCATCTTTCCGACGTGGACAGTCTGCACATCTATTTCGACAAGCTGCATCTCGGAACAGAAAACAAGCCGCAGCTGCTTTCCGAATTCGGCGGCTTTGTGTGGAAGGTTCCGGCACACAGCTATAACCTGGAAAAGACCTACGGCTATAAAAAATTCGACACGCGCGAAGCATACGTCCAAGCGCTGCGCGAACTGTATCGGGGACTGATCCCCCTGATCCGGGACGGGCTTTGCGGCGCGATCTATACGCAGGTTTCCGACGTGGAGGATGAAACAAACGGGCTTTTCACCTTCGACCGCGCCGTTCTGAAACTGCAGCCGGACGATCTTACAAATGTGATGAACGATATGGATTCCGCTATTGCAAAAACGGAATGAATCGTTTATAATCCGATGCAGGGCTGAATGTGCCTGCGCCGCACTCTTAAAAGGAGCGCGGAAAATCAGGAAGGGAAGTCGACCGATGATTTTTACCGCATAGTGATCTGTACGTCATACCGAACGGTATTGACGGCGTGCAGCCGGAATTTCACACAAAGGAACCAGAGCCGTGAAAACGAACCGCATCCATGGCGTGATTTGTGATCGACGCGTATTGTTCCCTTATCCGAAAAAAGCTGCACACAGAGCATTTTGCGACAAAGAGCATCGCCGAACCCGAAGGGTGTTTTGCTTCCGGACAGCGGAAGCGGAATACGCCGTCGTCTGATTGTGTGCAGGAGCATTCTGCTTTTTCATACAAATCGACCGCGGACCGGCAGTTCTTTGCCCGGTCCGCATTTTATATGGATATTTACGTGGATAAAGGAGAATGAACATGAAGGGATATGAATCAAAGAAGCTTATGAAACAAACAACCTGTGAAAACGCAGCCAAAGAACTGACCGCGCAAAACGGCGCGGCGGCGCTCGGCTATGCCGATGAAAATATGTGGTTTTCCGAAAAGCCGGACTATGCGGCGTGTGTCGGGGAGCTCATCGAAACCGTGCGGGAGCAGGAGATCCGCGCGAGCATCCTGATCGCGACGGACGAGGACGTGATCTTTGCCTGCGGCGCGCGGTCGAAGGATCGGAACGGCGGGACGGTCACACCGCTTTCGACGTTCGAGATCGGCTCGCTCACCAAGATGCACACCGCGGTGCTGATCTTCAAACTGATCGAGGAGGGCAGACTGGCGCTGACCGACAAGGTCGCAAAGTTCTTCCCGGACTATGCAAAAGCGGGCGAAATGACGGTTTTCGACCTCCTGCACATGCGTTCGGGCATCGTCGATTTTGCCAACGACGCCGAAGTCTTTTTCGGAGACGAAGAAACGGTTGAAGCGCTGGACCGCGGCGAGATCACCGACGAGATCTTCCTCGGGCGGCTGAAAGCGTGCGATCTCACGTTCGAGCCGGGCTCGAAGATGGAATACAGCAACACGAACTACGTGCTGCTTGCCATGATCGTCGAACAACTCACGGGAAAGTCCTACAGGGAGAACGCGGAGGAGCGGATCTTCCGCCCGCTCGGCATGGAATGGTCCTCCGCGACGACGTTCGGTGACGTCACAAGTGTGCCCGAGGGCGGGGAAGGATACATGATGGAATACGAGATCGCGCGCGGCGCGGGCGACGTCCATGAAAACGCCGTCGATCTTTTGAAGTTCGACCGTGCGTTCTTCAACGGACGGCTCGTAAATCGCGCGTCGATGGACGGCATTCTGAATTTCGTCGACGGCTATGGCTGCGGCTGGGAGAATTCGGAGAAGTACGATCTTGTCTGCCACGAGGGCGAGACCTATTCCTACTACTGCCTGAACTACGTGCTGCATCCCGCGGGCAAGCGGACGTATTTCCTCATGCTGACCTGCTGCAATTCGGACGACGAGGAAGATGAGGACCGGGACGGGACCGCCGAAGCCACAGATAACGAAGCGAACGACGAAGCGGAATTCAACCAGTATCAGACGATCTTCGATATCGTCAAGAAGCATCTGCTGTAATCAAAAACAAGGATCATTACGGAGGAAAACAGTATGGATCAGAAAACAACAATGGAAAACCTTGCCCGCGCGGCATACGAAAAGGGCGGCTTCAACGGCGCGTGGCTGTATGCGGAAAAGGGCAAGATCGTAAGCTCGGGCGCCTTCGGCTGGGTCGATGCGGAAAACTCGCTGCCCATGCGGGAGGACAGCATCTTTGAGATGGCGTCCGTCACCAAGATGTTCACGGCAACGGCGATCATGCTGCTGGTTCGCGAAGGCAAGCTGGGGCTCGACGACGCATACACGAAGTATTTCCCGGACTACCCGTACGAGGGCGTTACGATCCGGCATCTTCTGACGCACACGAGCGGTATGCCCGATTTTGACGTGGAAGAACTGGTCGGTCCGGTGCTTGACGAAGAAAACAGGATCCCGGAAAATTGCGAGATCATCGACCTGATCCGCAAGACCGGCGAGGACGCCGCCTGCGCGCCGGGCGAAACGTACGAGTATTCCGACGTCGGCTACATGCTGCTTGCCAACGCGGTGGAAAAGGTCTCCGGTATGAAGTTCGAGGACTTTATGAAAAAGAACGTGTTCGAGCCCGCCGGCATGAAGGATTCCGGGATCTACCATACCCGCCGGGACGGCAGACCCAATGATCGCTTTACCCGCAATATGGTTTTGGAGGACGGAAAATTCGTTCCCTCGGATCTCTCGGAACACACGAGGCGCTACGTGGTCGGCTCGGACGGCATGAACGGCTGCGACTATCTGTATACCACCGTATTCGATATGCTCGCCTGGGACAGAGCGCTGCGCGAAGAAACGGTGCTGACACGCGAGGAGCAGAACATCATGTACGCCCCGATGCCGCTCAACAACGGCGACATTGCCGGAGCAGATGAGGACAACGACGGCTATGGCTTCGGATGGTGTTTCAAAACCGAACCGGAATCAGGGCTTATCGTTCGCCACGCGGGCGGTATGCCCGGGCTCGAAACGTGGTTCGAGCGTTTCGTTGACGCGGACAAAGTGCTCGTCATTATGAACTGCCGCGATGTTGAAGACGCCAGAGTGTTCGAGAGTTTCTGGGAGGGCATGGAGGCAGCCGTAAGGGGTGAGGAGCCCGAGCCCGTCGTCTGCATCGAGGATCTGATGATCAAGGACCCCGACAAGTCGAAGTGGGAGAGCTTCTGCGGCAAATACGAGCATCCGGAGGACGAGGGGTTCGTGATCGACGAGGTGTTTGAAAAGGACGGAGAACTGTGGGCGAAAGCGATCATTGACGACGATGACTACTACGAGCAGGGAGATTTTTCGTTCCGTCTCTATCCGCTCGGCGAAAACGAATTCGGCAGAAAAGGCGGCTTCCTGAAAGTGAAATTCGGAGACGGCTGTCTCGTAATGGACGATATCACCTGCAAAAAGCTGTAAGCGTACGACAACCGGGCGGCGGGACGTCCCCAAGGGACACGACTGCTGCGAGCTTAATAAGAATCTCTGAAGCGGACGGTTCGCCCGAACCCCCGTGTCCGGCAACGGTAATATGAAACACAAGCCCGAAGCGTGCATGCGCTTCGGGCTTTGCCGTTCTGCATTTACGTAATCGATTTCGCAGAAAAACGGGCTTTTTTGCGCGGAAACGGCTTCCGACGGACCGAAACTTGCGTTCCGGGCAGAATCGGGGGCAGATTCTGCTCCCTTGACGCCGGGTGGTTTTTGTTGAAATTCGTCCTTTCATTCGGCATGATGCCTGAAAAAAGCCCGATCGGAGCTGCTTTTGGGGCGGATAAGCCATCCGAAACAAAAAAATACAGGTTTTTTTGAAAAAAACACTTGACTTTCTAAATGATATAGTATATTCTTAAAGTACGAAAACGATTTCGCAAAAAAATGAGGGGGTGGACACGTGGTTTCGATGAAAGACATCGCGCTTCGCTGCGGCGTCTCGATGAGCACGGTGAGCAAAGCCCTCAACGGACGAGTGGATGTGGGAGCGGCGAAAAAAGAGCAGATCCTGAAAGTCGCGAAAGAACTCGGCTATACCGCGAACTCCGCCGCCCGCGCCCTGAAAACCAACCGCACTTACAGCATCGGAATCGTTTTTACAGACCTTTCAAACAGCGGTTTCATGCACGAATTCTTTGCATCCACGCTCAACCACTTCCGGATGGAGGCGGAACGACGCGGATACGATATCACCTTTATCAGCGAAAATATGGGTCCTGCGAACACAGGTTATCTGCAGCATGCGCTTGCGCGGGGGCTGGACGGAGTCGCGATCATCTGCGCGGACTTTTTTGATCCGAAGATTCAGGAGCTGGTTCGTTCCAATCTTCCGATCATCAGTCTGGACCACGCTTTCAACAACCGGGCGGCGATCCTCTCCGACAATATGCGCGGAATGGAGTCCCTCGTCCGATACGTATACGGAAAGGGACACCGTCGGATCGCCTATATCCACGGGAATCCTACGGCCGTTACGGAAAACCGGCTGATGGGCTTCTACCGTGCATGCGAAGCGCTGGGACTTGCAATACCGAACGAATACATTACCGAATGCGAGTACCATGAACCTGTGAGCTGTTACAAGGCAACCAAGCGGCTGCTTGCGCTGCCGGAGAGACCGACCTGCATTCTCTTTTCCGACGATTACTCCTATATCGGAGGGATCAACGCCATCTATGAGGCGGGTCTTCGGGTTCCGGAAGACATTTCGATCGTCGGATATGACGGAATCCACATGGCGAAGATGGTCAGTCCGAAGCTGACCACATGGCAGCAGAACACGGCAGAGCTCGGAAGACTGGCTGCCGAACGGCTCATTGACCGGATCGAGCATCCGCATACGACGCCGCCGAAGCACATTACCGTGCAGGGAAGACTTCTGGAAGGGGAAACGGTCCGGCAAATCGGCTGAACTGCAGACGAAGGAGAACGATGTATGACGCGTGAACGGGCAAGACAACTTGCTGAAGAACTGGTCGGCCGCATGACCGTTGAGGAAAAGGCCGGACAGCTCCGTTTTGACGCGCCTGCAATCGAACGGCTGGGGATCCCCGCATACAACTGGTGGAACGAAGGGCTGCACGGACTTGCCCGCGGCGGTACCGCCACCAGCTTCCCGCAGGCGATCGGGCTTGCCGCCATGTTTGACGATGAACTGATGGAGGAGATCGCTTCCGCGATCTCCGATGAGGCAAGAGCCAAATACAACGCGCTTTCCCGGGAGGGGGACCGCGGCATCTATCACGGTCTGACGCTGTGGTCGCCCAACGTGAATATCTTTCGCGATCCGCGCTGGGGACGCGGTCAGGAGACGTACGGGGAGGACCCGACACTTACTGCGCGACTGGGACGCGCGTTCGTCAGAGGGCTGCAGGGCAAGGGAAAGACGCTGAAGACGGCCGCCTGCGCCAAACATTTTGCAGCGCACAGCGGACCCGAGGCCCTTCGGCACGGGTTTGACGCCCGCGTTTCCGAAAAGGACCTGGAAGAAACCTATCTTGCGGCGTTCAAAGCGCTGACAGACGAGGGCGTGGAGTCCGTTATGGGCGCGTACAACCGGCTCAACGGAGAGCCCTGCTGCGCGAGCTCCTATCTGATGGAGAAGCTTCGCGGGGAATGGGGTTTTCAGGGACACTTCGTTTCCGACTGCTGGGCGATCCGGGACTTTCACGAGAATCACGGCGTGACCGCCGAGCCGGCGGAGTCCGTTCAGCTTGCGCTGAAATCGGGCTGCGACCTCAACTGCGGATGCACCTATCAGCATATTCTGCGCGCGCTGGAACGGAAGATGATTTCGGAAGAGGACGTCACGCGGTCCGCGGTGCGGCTGTTTACGACCCGGTTCCTGCTGGGCGTGCTGGGAGAAGAAGGCAGCGAATACGATTCGCTTCCCTATGAACTGGTCGAATGCCCCGCGAATCTGGAACTGGCGCGAAAAGCGGCGCTGGAAAGCTGCGTGCTGCTGAAGAACAACGGTCTCTTGCCGCTGGACCCGGATTCGTGCGGAACGATCGGAGTGATCGGTCCGAACGCCGACAGCCGTTCGGCGCTGATCGGCAACTACCACGGCACGGCGTCCCGCTATATCACGGTTCTGGAAGGGATCCAGGATTATGTCAAAGATCGGTGTCGGGTGCTCTATTCTCAGGGCTGCGCGCTTTTTGAGGATCGCGTGGAACCTCTGGCGCAGCCGAACGACCGCCTTGCGGAGGCGATCGCCGTCGCAAAGGCCAGCGACACGGTGATCCTGGTGCTCGGTCTGGACGAGACGCTGGAAGGAGAAGAGGGCGACACCGGAAACAGCTACAATTCCGGAGACAAGGCGGACCTGCTTCTTCCGGAGTCGCAGAGGACCCTGCTGGACGGCGTCCTTGCCGTCGGAAAACCGACGATCGTGATCCTGCTTGCCGGAAGCGCCATTGATCTTTCCGCGGCGCAGGAAAAGGCCGACGCGATCCTTCTCGGATGGTATCCGGGCGCCGGCGGCGGAAAGGCGGTGGCGGAGCTGCTGTTCGGAGAGGTCTCTCCCTCCGGAAAGCTGCCGGTCACGTTCTACCGCAACGAGGCGCTTTCGGAGATGCCCGCTTTCACCGACTATTCCATGACCGGAAGGACGTATCGATACTACCGCGGCGAACCCCTCTATCCCTTCGGCTACGGATTGAGCTACGGCGCCTGCGAGGTGACCGGTCTTTCGGCCGATCGGACAAATGCCGCGGTCAGGATTGTCAACCGGGGACCTCGGGATACCGAAGAGGTGCTCCAGTTGTATCTTCGGGATGAACAGAGCCCCTTCGCTCCGCCCAATCCCGTTCTCTGCGGTTTTCAAAGAGTCTGCCTTGCGGCAGGCGCCGAAAAAACCGTGTCCGTGCCCATCGATGAAAAGGCCTTTACGGTCGTCACCGATACGGGCGAACGCATCCCCGGCAGCGGCGTGTGGACGCTCTATGCCGGCTTCGGCGGGCCGGACGCACGCACGGAGGCGCTGACAGGTCGAAAGGCCTGCGCGGCGCAGATCCGCAATCCACAGTAAGACTTTGGGCAGACCGTGCCGATCTTTTTGGACTCATGACGGACCGGTCCTCACCCAGATCTTAATAGAAGGCAAAAAACAAGACCCACAAAAAATAAGGAGGAAAAAACAAATGAAGAAACTGATTGCCCTGGTACTCGTGTTCTGCATGGTCCTTGCGCTGGTCGCTTGCTCGACCAAGCCCGCGACCACGGAACAGCCCGCAAACGAACCCGCAAAAGAAGAAAAGACCGTTTTGAAGCTCTGGTGTATCGCAACTGAGTCCGACGCGAACCGTCCCGCCTACGAAAAGGCCATCGCAGAGTTTGAAGCGGCGCACCCCGACATCAAGATCGATTGGGAAGCCTTTGAAAACGAGTCCTACAAGACCAAGATCCAGGTTGCCATGAACGATCCCGACACCCTGCCTGACATCTTCTTCACCTGGTCCGGCGCGTTCCTCGGCGATTTCGTCGATGCAGGCAACGTGATGCGTCTGGACGATGCTTACAAGCCCTTCGCAAACGAGCTGCCCGAGGTGATGCTCTCCAACTCTACCTACAACGGCGGTCATTATGCGGTTCCGCTTACCTACAACATCGTCACCCTCTTCGCCAACATGGACCTGCTCGCGAAAGCCGGCTGGGATCGTGTTCCCGAGACCTATGAAGACCTGATCGCCTGCTGCGACGCGCTGGTCGCCAATGGAATCGTCCCGTTCGGCTGCGCAGGCAAGGAAGGTTGGTGCGTGACGGAGTACGTCGAGCCCATGATCGAGAAGACCATCGGTTATGAAAAGCTCAACAAGATCTTCACCGGCGCCGAATCCTGGAACGATCCTGCCATTGCTGACGCTGTCAACAAATTCCAGGAAATGATCAATAAGGGATACTTCGATCCCAACGGCGCTGCTCTCGGCAACGACGAAGTCAAGGCGAACTTCATCGCCGGCAAGACCGCGTTCTATCAGAACGGTTCCTGGAACTGCGGCGAAATCAACGACGCGGAAGGCAACTTCAAAGTTGCGCTCTTCCCCGTGCTGGATACCGAAAAGGCCACCTACGGTCAGGTCATCGGCGGACCGTCCGACTCTCTGGCTGTCTCCGCAAAGGCGAATCCTATCGCCGCTTCCGCAGCGTTTGAGCTTGGCCGCAGCATCTGCCACTATGCATACCTGGCCGGTTCCGGTCTGCCCGCCTGGACGCCTGACTACGACACCAGCGCCGTGAAGCCGCTCGTCTCCGACGTTGCTGCCATCGTTGCTGCCGCTGACGGCATGGTCCTCTTCGGCGATACCGCGATGAACGCCGAGCGCAAGGGCATCTACCTTGACTACATTGATCAGGTATACGGCTGCGCAGTCACCGGCGAAGAATTCGTTGCCGGTCTGACCAAGGACATCGGCTGATCTTAACAATTCGACCAGTTAACTCCTGATTGAGTTACAAAGGCGGCACCTCTCACAATGCCCGGCACTTTGGGAGGTGCCGTCCACCCTTTCGTCGCTCGGAGGACCACAGCTATGCAACGAATGTACAGCAAAAAAATCTATATCCTGCTATTTCTCCTTCCGGCGCTGATCCTGTTCTGCGGTGTTCTGATCGCACCGATCGGGGCCTCAGCGTATTACAGCTTGTTCAACTGGAAAGGCGTCGGCGCCGACATGGAGTTTATCGGCCTTGCAAACTATAAGGAGCTTTTTACCAGCAACTCCATCGGATTTTGGAAGGCGCTGCTGAACTCGCTGCTGCTGGCCGCGCTGTCGGTCTTTATCCAGCTTCCGCTGGCTCTGGGGCTTGCGCTCACGCTGGGAAAGAAGGTCAAGGGAGAGCGGCTGTTCCTTTCCGTCTATTTTATGCCGGTTCTGATCTCCACCGTCGTTATCGGTCAGCTCTGGCTGAAGATCTACAACCCGGATTACGGTATTCTGAATGTTTTTCTCCGTGCGATCGGTCTCGAAAGCTGGGCCAAGATCTGGCTCGGAAACAAGAGCACCGCATTGGGCGCGGTATTCGTGCCGACGCTGTGGCAGTATGTCGGCTATCACATGCTTTTATTGTATGCGGGCGTCAAGAGCGTTCCGCCGGAGCTGAGGGAAGCCGCCATGCTGGACGGCGCGACGGACGGGCAGATCAACCGGTACATCGTTTTGCCGTACATCAAACCCATCATCCGCATCAGCGTCATCTTTGCGGTGACCGGCTCATTGAAGTCTTTTGACTTGATTTATGTTTTGACCAACGGCGGCCCGCTGCACTCCACGGAAGTGCCGAGCACTTTGATGATCAGCATGCTCTTTTTGCGCAATCGTTTCGGCATGGGCAGCGCGATCGCCGTGATGCTGATCCTGCTCTGCTTCGGCTTTGCGCTTCTGATCAGCGCGATCTTCAGAGAGGAGAAGTGAGATTATGATCAATAACTCCAAAGCAGCGCGCGTCTTCATCTATATCGGACTGGTCTTCTGGCTGCTTGTCAACCTCTTTCCGGTCTATTGGATGTTTACGTTCTCCCTGAAGAGCAATTCTGAAATATTCGGCGAAAATGTCGTCGGGCTTCCGAAGGAATGGCTGTGGTCGAATTATGCCAGCGCGCTGAAAACGGGGAATATGGCCCGGTACTTTTTGAACAGCGCGATCGTGGCGGTCGCGACGATCATCATCACGCTGGCCGTCGCGCTGATGGCGACCTTTGCGCTCACCAGATTGGTCTGGAAGCGCCGGAAGACTCTGAACAAGTTTTTCATGCTGGGACTTACGATACCGATCCACGCCTCGGTTGTGCCGGTATACGTCATGTTGTCCCGTCTGAATCTGCTCGATACATACTGGGCGCTCATCATTCCTTATTCCGCGTTTTCGCTGTCCATGGCGATCCTGGTATGCACGGGATTCATGAACGAGATCCCGCGGGAAATGGACGAATCCGCCTGCATCGACGGATGCAGCGTCTGGGGGATTTTCTTCCGGATCATTGTTCCGCTGATGAAACCCGCCGTGGCGACGGTCGGAATCTACACGTTCCTGCAGTGCTGGAACGAGCTGATGTTCGCCAATATCTTCATCAGCAAGTCTGCGCTTCGAACGCTCCCCGTGGGCGTACAGGCGCTTTCCGGACAGTATACCACCGAATGGGGACCGATCGGCGCCGCGCTGGTGCTCGCCACGTTCCCGACGCTGTTTATCTATATCTTCCTGAGCAAGAAGATTCAGGAAAGCTTCATCGCCGGCGCAGTCAAGGGATAATTTTTCTATCCCGCAAGGAAGCAACTGTTTACCGAGATCAAACAAAGGAGAGATACGGACACGGTCCCATGCGATACGGTTATTTCGACGACAACGCGCGGGAATATGTGATCACCCGCCCCGATACGCCCCTGCCCTGGATCAACTATCTGGGCAATCAGGGCTTTTTCTCCCTGATCTCCAACACCTGCGGCGGCTACGCCTTCTATCGGGACGCCAAGCTGCGGCGCATCACCCGGTTCCGCTACAACAACGTGCCGCATGACGACGGCGGGCGCTGCTTCTATATCTGCGACGGGGACACGGTGTGGAGCCCGGCTTTTCTGCCTGCCGGGACGCCGCTGGACAGCTATCGCTGCCGGCATGGTCTGGGGTACTCTGTCTTTGAGGGGAGAAAACGGGACGTCGAAGCCATGCTCACCGTCATGGTGCCCATGGACGCGTCCTGCGAGCTGCAGAAGCTGGTTCTGACCAATACGTCCGATGCAGAGAAGACGCTGACGGTCTACGGCGCCGTGGAATGGTGCCTGTGGAACGCGGTGGACGATTCCACCAACTTCCAGCGGAACTGGAACACCGGCGAGGTGGAGATCGAAGGCAGCACCGTATACCACAAAACGGAATACCGGGAGCGCCGGAATCACTACGCTTTCTATTCCGTCAACGCCCCCGTCTCCGGCTTTGACACGGATCGGGACACCTTCCTGGGACGGTTCCGCGGCTGGAGCAGACCCGTTGCCGTGGAGAACCGGACTTCCTATCAAAGCAAATGCTCCGGCTGGGCGCCCATGGCGGCGCTGCGCCTTTCGGTCACACTTGCCCCCGGCGAGTCCGGAACCTATCTATTCCGCCTGGGCTATGCGGAAAATCCGCAGGAGGAGAAGTTCTCCGCGCCCGGCGTCATCAACAAGGCGCGCGCCCGCGCGCTGCTGAACGCGTACGATACCGCGGAACAATTCGACGCCGCGCTTGCGAAACTCAAGGCATACTGGACCGGTCTTTTGAGTCGCTTCACCATAAAGAGCAGCGAGGAAAAGCTGGATCGGATGGTGAACGTCTGGAACCAGTACCAGTGCATGGTCACCTTCAACATGAGCCGCAGCGCTTCCTATTATGAAAGCGGCATGGGTCGGGGCATGGGCTTCCGCGACAGCTGTCAGGACCTTCTCGGATTCGTGCATCTGATCCCCGAACGTGCCCGGGAGCGCATCATCGACATCGCTTCCATCCAGTTCCCGGACGGCAGCACTTATCATCAGTATCAGCCCCTCGACAAACGGGGGAATGCGGACGTGGGCTCCGGGTTCAACGACGATCCTCTGTGGCTGGTTGCCTGTACCTGCGCGTACATCCGGGAGACCGGCGACTTCACAATCCTGGACGAGCCCACTCCCTTCAACAATGAGAAGGGCAGCGAGCGACCCCTTCTGGAGCACCTTCGCCGCAGCGTCAACTATACCGTGACCCATCGCGGTCCCCACGGACTGCCCCTGATCGGTCGGGCGGACTGGAACGACTGTCTGAATCTGAACTGCTTCAGCCACACGCCCGGCGAAAACTTCCAGACCTGCTCCAACTTCGAAAGCGGCAAGGCGGAGAGCGTGTTCATCGCGGGCATGTTCGTGAAATACGGAAAAGAATATGCGGAGCTGGTGACCCGTCTGGGTCTTGCGGACGAAGCGAAGGACGTTCTGTCCGCCGTCCGTGAGATCGAAACCGCGGTCCTGACGCACGGCTGGGACGGCGCATGGTTCCGCCGCGCCTATGACGCCTTTGAGCGTCCCGTCGGCAGCGCCCTCAACGATGAAGGACAGATTTTCGTCGAGCCGCAGGGCTTCTGCGTTCTGGCGGGCATCGGGGGTCGGGAATACGGAAAACAGGCGCTGGCTTCCGCAGAGCGGTATCTGGGCAACCGGTTCGGATTGGAGGTTCTGCACCCCTGCTACACCGCGTATCGGGATTATCTGGGCGAGATTTCCTCTTACCCGCCGGGCTACAAGGAGAACGGATCCGTGTTCTGCCACAACAATCCCTGGGTCACCCTTGCTTACTGCGCCCTGGGCGACGGCAACGCTGCATTCGATCTCTATACCCGCAACGCGCCCGCCTACATTGAGGACAAGAGCGACGTCCACCGGACCGAGCCCTATTGTTACAGCCAGACCATCGCCGGACGGGATGCCCAAAACTACGGCGAGGCCAAGAACTCCTGGCTCACCGGTACCGCCGCCTGGTCTTTCGTGGCGGTCAGCCAGGGCATTCTGGGGATCCGTCCCGATTACGACGGGCTGCGGATCCATCCCTGCCTGCCGGACGCCGTGGACGGCTTTACCGCCTGCCGCGTCTTCCGGGGCGTGCGCTATGAGATCACTGTCCGCCGGGGCGAGCAAAAGGGGCTCGTTGCGGACGGAAAACCCGTGACCGGGGATCTGGCGCCTTTGAGCGACGGACCCGTGTCCCGGATCACTGTGACCATTTAAGTACGACTTATCCCGACCCGCAACGCACTCCACTTCATGCTGCGGGTGGGTGAAAGAAAGGAGAATCCCGCTTTGTTCAGCGGTGCGGCAGTGTGGAGACCTGCCGTAAAGTCCGGAAGATCCGACTGCTTCCGGGCGAGACGGGGACGCGGAGGCGGAACCGCCATGAACAAGATCGATGGCAACCGTACAGCTCAAAAACATCAAGAAAGTTTACCCCACCGTCAGGGGCGAAACGAAGAAATCCAAGAAGAAGGGTGATCAGCAGAAGAAGAGCAATCTGCAGATCACCGACGAGGGCGTGGTGGCGGTCCAGCAATTCAGCTTGGATATTGCCGACAAGGAATTCATCGTTCTGGTCGGTCCGTCCGGCTGCGGCAAGAGCACCACGCTGCGCATGGTGGCGGGCCTGGAGGAGATTACGGGCGGCGAGCTTTTCATCGACGGAAAGCTGGTCAACAAAGTCCCGCCCAAGGATCGGGACATCGCCATGGTTTTCCAAAATTACGCATTGTATCCGCATATGACCGCGTATGAGAACATCGCTTTCTCTCTGAAGCTCAAGCATTTGCCCAAGGCAGTGATCGACAAGAAGGTCCGGGAGGCGGCGGAGATCCTGGATATCACCCGGTATCTGAACCGCAAACCCAAGGACATGTCCGGCGGGCAGCGGCAGCGCGTAGCCATCGGTCGCGCCATCGTCCGTGCGCCCAAGGTAATGCTCATGGACGAGCCGCTTTCCAACCTGGACGCCAAGCTGAGAAACGAGATGCGAGCCGAGATCATCAAGCTCCGGAAACGCATCGACACCACCTTCATCTACGTGACCCACGATCAGACCGAGGCCATGACTCTGGGCGATCGGATCGTCATTATGAAGGACGGCTATATCCAGCAGATCGGCACCCCCCAGGAGGTGTTCAACCATCCCGCCAACCTGTTTGTCGCAGGATTCATCGGCATGCCCGTCATGAACTTCTTTGACGCGCAGCTGATCCGCGAGGGCAGCAGGTACTTCGTGGAGGTCGGCGGCTTCCGTCAGGAGCTTTCCGCGGAGAAGGGAGAGCGCCTCGCAAACAACGATGTTCAGAGTCAGGCGATCACGCTGGGCGTGCGGCCGGAGCATACGGACGTCAGCGATGCGGGCGTGGAAGCCCGGGTGGACGTCGCCGAGATGATGGGGTCCAGCGTGCACCTGCACGTGAATGCCGAGGGACGGGACGTGATCATTATCGTGCCCACCGCGGATATGGTCGGCAACTTCGAGATGGGCGAAATCGTCCGCTTCTCCTTCAAGGGCAACGTGGCCCACGTCTTCTCCAAGGAGACCGGGAAAAACCTGGAATTCTGATTTTTATCCAATCCTTCCTCCTGAAACATATGCCAAAACCGGCCGGATTTCGTTTCCGGCCGGTTTTGGCGTCTATGCGCATGCATGCGCTGCCGGGTTCGTTGCGTGAAACAAAAACCACCCGCATAAAACAGGTGGTTTTCGATCGGTCAGTTTTCTTTTGCGGCTTGTTTCTTCCTGCGCTCGATGTTGCGCTGCGCCTGTTTGCGGCCGGCTTCGGAAATCGTATTCTGTCCCAGCGCTTCCTGGTATTTGCGCGTTCTGCGTTCCTGCACGTTCTCGCCGGACGGCTTGATGTCGCCCGCCTTGGTCAGCGCCCACTTGGTGAGCAGCGGACCGACCAGCTCGTAGATCAGCACGCTGAACAGGATGATGTTCTTGATCAGAACGCCGTCGGACGTGCCCAGCTTTGCCGCGGTCACGCACATGCCGAGCGCAACGCCCGCCTGCGGCAGAAGCGTGATGCCCAGGTATTTTTTGACGGTCGGATCGCATTTCGTCGCTGCGCAGCTCAGGTAGGAGCCGACGTATTTGCCGGCGGAACGGGTCAGGATGTAGACGATGCCGATCAGGATGACGGCGCCGCTAGAAAGCACGCTGAGTTCCAGCTCCGCGCCGCTGAGGACAAAGAAGAGCGCGAAAAGCGGTGCGGTCCATTTGTTCGCGCGCTCCATGATGTCCTGCGCGAGCGGACAGATGTTGCAGAACACCGTGCCCAGCATCATGCACACCAGAAGCGTCGAAAACGAGATCCTGACGCGCCCGATCTCAAAGGAGAGCATGGACAGCGCGACGGTGAGGACGACGAACGCGATGGTTAAGGAAAGACGGTTCGAATTGGAGAAGAACGTGCGTTCCAGCATCGTGAGCACCCATCCGAGGAACGCGCCGAGCGCGAGCGACGCGACGATCTCGATAAGCGGCTCCACCAGAATGCCGATAAGGTCGGTCTGCCCGGTCACCATCGAGGTGGCGATCCCGAACGAAACGGAAAACACCGCGAGCCCCACGGCGTCGTCGAGCGCGACCACGGCGAGCAGGATATCGGTCAGCTTGCCCTTCGCCTTGTACTGCCGCACGACCATCAGCGTGGCTGCCGGCGCGGTGGCGGACGCGATCGCGCCGAGCGTGATCGCCGCTTCGATCGACAGCTTGTCTGGTATCAGGAAATGAAGCGCGACGAGCAGCACGTCGACGAGCAGCGTTGCCGCGAGCGCCTGAAAGATACCCACGACAATCGCCTGTTTGCCGATCGTTTTCAACTGCGAAAGCAGAAATTCATTGCCGATGGAAAACGCAATGAAGCCGAGCGCGGTGTTCGTGATCACCGACATGCTTTCCACTTCCGCCGTGCTGGAAAAGCCGACGCCTTCAATGCCCAGCCGTCCCAGACAATGCGGACCGACGAGAAGTCCGGCAATCAGAAATGCCGTCACGTCCGGCAGATGCAGTTTCAGCAATTTGAATAAACGTGTCATTAAAAGCCCGATCAGAAGCGCGAGCGCCGCTGCAAGCAGTTTTCCCATACAATCTCCTCCGTTTCGTCAACAAAACTGTATCATAGCACATAAAAAAAGAAAGTCAAGCCGAAATGCCGCCGAATTCATTTTGCGGGCATTTTATAACAACAATGTGATGTTTTTTTCACATATCTGTGCTAAAATACAGCTATGAAGAAACTATTTATCTTCCTGTGCGCGGCGATCCTGCTGTTTGCCGCATGCACGGGTGAACCGCAAAAAACAGCAGAACCGGTTCAGACGGAGACCGCGGAAGAGATCGTTGCCCTGCCGGAACCGTCCCCTGCGGAAACCGGTCCGGTCGATCCGGACGACTATGTCGGCGTTTACGCAAACGGCAATACCGATTTTGTCGTACTCGAGGAGATCGAAGACTCCTATGTGATGTCGGTCGTGCTGTACCGGCTGATCGGACTGGACGGGGGAACGGTCTCCGCGTCCGAAGACGGCGTCGTATACCGATCCGTCGATCCCGAGGGCAATCCGATGACGGTCACGTTCTGCCGGGACGGGGAACAGTACGCGCTGCGCGTGGACGAAAGCACGTGGGAATATCTCGCGCCCGGAACGGTCGTTTCCGGCTTTGAGCGGGTCGAGAGTCTGCCCGCGCCGACGGGCGAATACGGCGAGCAGATCGATCCGGACGACCTTCCGCATGCGCCGAAGGGGCATTATGTGTTCAACCCGAAGGTCTGCTCCGTCTTTATGGAGGAGGTCTTCGGCAGCGATATGTGCGAGGCGTGGTACAACCTCGTCGACGCGGTTTTGAAGGGCGAGGACACCTTTGCCTGCAAGGACCAGTACACCTACGACTGGATGATGGGGCAGTTCCCCGAGCATTGTCTGCCGATCCTTCGGGAGCTCATCGACTAAATGATCGAAGGCATGCTGAACGAGATCTTTGAGGACGATTATTCGGATTTCGAGAAGTGTCTCGCTCTGTACGTGTATTTCTCCGATCACTACCAATACGACTGGGATACGTATTCGAAGATGTACGACGAGTACGTGGACTATACCTCATGCAGCCGGTTTTTCCGGACCGGGATCGGCATCTGCCACGAGATCTCGTCGGCGTATTCCTATCTGCTTTTGCAGGCGGGCGTGCAGGCGACGACCATGAGCGGAACACGCGCCTACGACCTTTCCGGACACCAATGGAGCTACGTGCGGATCAACGGGAAGGAATATCACATCGATCCGACCTATGTGCTCGGCACCGGCGGCGCGCTGCGCTATTTTATGATGACCGACGCAAAGCGCGAAGAGGAGGACAGTTACGATCCCGCGACGTTCTATGCCGTGTCCCATTATTCGCAGGACCATCCGCATCCCGCCTATGTTGCGGACGACGATACGTTCTCGCCGCTGTGGGAATATGATTTCGAATCGTTCGACCGCGCGACGCACACCGTGCTCTGCCCGGTCGAGGTCGGAGATTACGGCGAGTGGTCGCATTTTGAGTTTGATTATTCCGGGTATTGAGCGGATAAGATCGGATTTCGGTGAGGGAACAATGAAGGTATATGCAAAAGATCGAACCCGCAACGACCGTCCGGCCGCGAACGGGAAGCGGACCGGTCCGGACGGGAGAAAGCAAAACGCCGACGCAAGGCCGGTGTTCATCGATCTGGACGACGCGTACGGCGTTCCGTTCGGCGCGCCGGTTTCGCCGCAGGGGTACGGAAAGCAGGCGGGGTCAACCGTTATGAAACCGAAGAAATGACCGGAGGTGCAGGATGATCGATCTCAACCATCTCGAACGGTACCGGGAAAACAACCGCATCGAGGCGAAAAAAGCGGTCGGCGGGCTGCCGCAAAGCATCTGGGAGACGTATTCCGCGTTTGCCAACACGCTCGGGGGACTGATCCTGCTCGGCGTGGAGGAGCTTGCGGATAAATCCCTGCACGCGGTCCGGCTGCCGGACCCGGAAGAGCTGGTCAAGACGTTCCGGGCGGCGGTCAACGATCCGAACAACGCGAGCGTCAATATCCTTTCGGAAAGCGACGTCACCGTCGAACCGGTCGGGAACGAGCGCATCGTGGTGATCCGTGTGCCGCGGGCAAAGCCGGGCGTGCGTCCGGTCTGGGTATACGGAAACCCGAAAAACTGTTACCGCAGGAGCGGCGAAGGCGATTATAAATGCACCGAAAAGGACATGGAAGCAATGGCGCATGAGGACGCCGTGATCGCGGAGAAAATGCGGGCAGACGCAAAGAACGGCCGCCCCGAAGGGCACGGCCGGATCCGGAAGACGGTCGCGTATCTGACCGAGCATCCGGTTTCCAAAACGGCGGAAATCGCCGAAGCGACCGGACTCGAGCCGCGGCGGGTGCGCGCCGTGCTCGGAAAGCTGATTGCCGAAGGGATCGTCGTCGCAAGCGGCAATACCCGGGGCAGGACCTACCGGCTGAAATATTGAAGGAGGCGCGGAATGACTTTATATCGAAGACTTGCGGAAGTCAAGGACGACGCGTACCGGGAGTTCCAGGCGAAGCTGGTTCCGAACATCCCGAAGGAAACGATCCTCGGCGTGCGGACGCCGGAGATGAGGAAGATCGCCAAAGAGGTCTTCGAAAGCGCGGAACGGGACGCGTTTCTCAATGATCTGCCGCACAAATACTACGAGGAAAACCTGATCCATTTCTTCGTGCTGGCGATGATCAGGGATTTCGACGAGTGCGTGCGCCGCGTGGAAGCGTTCCTTCCCTATGTCGACTGCTGGCCGGCATCGGATCAGGCGACGCCCAAATCGTTCCGGAAGAATCACGAAAAGCTGCTGCCCTATATCGAAAAATGGATCGCGTCCGATCACGTCTATACCGCCCGGTTCGGGCTGCGCATGCTGATGAACGAGTTTCTGGACGCGGATTTCAAAGAGGAATATCTTGCGCTTGCCGCATCCAAACAGGGCGAGGACTATTATCTCAAAATGATGATCGCCTGGTTCTTTGCGACGGCGCTCGCCAAGCGCTACGACGAGACCGTTCCGTACCTTGAGCAGCATCGGCTGGACGAATGGGTGCACAAAAAAGCGATCCAGAAGGCGATCGAAAGCTTTCGGGTGAGCGACGCGCACAAGGAATACCTGAAGCGTCTCAGGTAAACCGACCGGAGGAAACGCAGATGAATTACAGAGTGATCGACAGGGAGACCTATTACCGCAAGGGCGTGTTTCGTCATTTTACCGAGGACTGCAAGTGCTCCGTATCCATGACGGCGCGGATCGACGTCACGGAGCTGAAAGCATATTCCGATAAAACGGGCACGAAGTTTTACCTCAATTTTCTGTATCTTCTCTCGAAGGTTCTGAATTCGCGGGAGGATTACCGGATGGGGTATTTCTATCAAACGGACGAGCTGGTTTGCTACGACGTCATCCACCCGATGCAGTATGTATTTTCGGAGGACACGGAGACCTGCACGCCGGTCTATTCCGAATACGACGCGGACTATCCGACGTTCTACCGCAATGCGCTCAAAGACATGGAGCAGGCGAAGCAGGGGCAACCGTCCGAGCTGCACGACGATGCGCATCCGAACTGGTTTGACGCGTCCTACCTCCCGTGGGTCAGCTACGACGCGCTGCACATCGAGCTGCCGGACGGCTATCTGTACTTTGCGCCGATCGTCAACTGGGGCAGGTACCGCGAAGAAAACGGACGGCTCATGATGCCCGTCACCGTCCGTCTGAATCACGCGATCGCCGACGGATATCTGATCGCGAACGTGTTCCGGCTTTTGGAGCGCGAGATCGAAGCGTTCGTGAAGCGGTGACGCGCGCCGGAAAGGAGAAAACATGATTCGGCTTTCGGAAATCACCGAGGAAAACTGGCTCGAAGCGGCGGCGTTGTCCGTAAAGGAGCACCAGAAGGCGTACCTTGCGCCGGCGATCGGCATCCTTGCAAGGGGCTACGTCTACCGGAACTGCAGAGGGCACGTTTACGCGATCGAAAACGACGGCGTCGCGGTCGGGCTTGCGCTGGTGCGCGAGTTTACCGACGAGCCCCTGGGCTATGATCTGCAGCAGTTTATGATCGACCGGCGGTATCAGGGAAAAGGATACGGCGCAGAAGCGCTTTCGCTGATCCTCGATACGCTTCGGAAGGAAGGGCATTACGATCACGTCGAGGTGTGTGTGAAAAAGGAAAACGCGGCGGCGCTCCGGCTTTTTGAACGGCACGGATTTGTCGACTCCGGCTATGTCGACGAGACGGCGCCGGATATGCGGAATCTGATCTGCCGGTTTTCGCCGTCCGAAATCCGCGATGAAGAGAAAGGAGCAGCTATGGAAGAACAAATTGTAACGATCACGATCCGGACAAAGGGCGAGCCGTGCGGGCTGTCCGATGAGGAGATCAAAAAGTGGTATGCGGACAGGATCGGAAGCATGTTCGATCCGCGCTGGGGCACGCCGGAGATCACGGTTGCGCTCGAACGGAAGCAGCTTTCCTGAACCGAGGGAGCGGAGACCGCAAGGATCGCCGGTCCGGAGGGGATTCTGATCGGAGCCGGCGCGGGGAACAAATCGTTTGCACAAAAGGGAAAAGGAGGAAAGGCGCATGTTTGTATTCTGGGGAGACGGCTCGGAAGAGTCGAAAGCGCTGGTCGACGCCATCCGCGTCCGAAGCACGGAAAACTTCAACTGGACGTTCATCTTTATTCTGGCGGTGGTGTTTTACGTCTACTGGTCGGAGATCCATAAAAAGAACAAAGAGATCGTCTTTGCGGGGCTCGCGCTGTACGGCGTGCATTGGCTGTATGAGATCGCGAATGCGGTGATCGCAAAGATCTTCGGGTATCCGCTGTGGGCGGTGTCGAACGAATCGACGACGTTCATCCTGCTGATC
This sequence comes from uncultured Eubacteriales bacterium, assembly GCA_902792295.1. GTDB lineage: Bacteria > Bacillota > Clostridia > Christensenellales > CAG-138 > UBA3792. The sequence goes on along the minus strand of CADAZC010000018.1, from coordinate 4,048 downwards.
GGCGTTTGCTGGGAGCTTTCCATGATGTTCTCGCTGGCGGGCATCATCTCGTTCAAGATGCTCCCGCAGGATCGCACGAAGCGGTACTTTGCAAAAAACGGCAAGCGCGGGATTAGCTGCAAGCTCGTCGGCGCGATCGAAATGGCGCTGCTGTTCGCGCTGTTTGAATCGTTCCTTGCGGGTACGAGCAATCATTCCTTCATCTGGGTCTACAAGTGGTGGGGCGTCATCCCCGTGTTCATCACGACCTATGTTCCGTTCTTCCTGGCAAGCAACTACGTGCCGGATATGGCGCCCGGGAAGCGGAACGCGTTTCTGATCACCGAATGGGCGCTCGTCGCCGTGCTGCTCGCCGTGCTGATCCCGCTCGGGATCATCTGATCCTGAAAATCATACCAACAGTATAGAAAAAATAATCATTTTAGTATGAGCGGTGTGTTTACACCGCTTTTTGTTTCCGGTATAATAGAGCCATCAAAGACGGAGGGACTGCGTATGAAGATGATGCTTGCCGAAAACATCCGCTCATTCCGCAAGGCGCGGAAGCTGACGCAGGAGCAGCTTGCGGAGGTTCTCAGGGTGACACCCGGCGCCGTCTACAAGTGGGAAGCGGGGCTTTCGATCCCGGACATCGGTCTCATCATGGAGATGGCGGACTTTTTCGATACCTCCGTGGACACGCTGCTCGGATATACCATGAAGGACAACCGCGCCGACGCGACCGTAAAGCGTCTGCAGGAATACCGCCGCAAAAAGGACCGGGAGGGACTTGCGGAAGCGGAAAAAGCGCTGAAACGGTATCCGCACTCGTTTCCGATCGTAAGGGAAAGCGCAACGATCTATCGCGCGTTCGGCATTGAGAGTAAGGATAAGGCGATGCTCCGCCGCGCGCTGGAGCTGCTCGAACAATCCCGTCTGCTGCTCGATCAGAATACGGACCCGGAGATCAATGAACAGACGATCTGCGCCATGATCGCGGAAACGTATCTGGGGCTGAACGAAGTGGATAAGGGCATCGAACTCATGAAAAAGAGCAACGCGGGCGGACTTTTCAACAGCAAGATCGGGAACACGCTTGCCCAGATCGACCGCGCGGAGGAGGCGACGCCGTATCTTTCGGAGGCAATGGCAAAACTGACCGCGGATCTGTGCAACATTGTCAGCGGGTATATGAACGTTTTCGGTCAGCAAAGGGACTATGCTTCCGCCGAAGCGATCCTTTCCTGGAGCGTCGACGTTTTTTCGGGGCTTCGCAAGGACGGCAAGCCGAACTTTTTGGACAAGGTGAGCAGCGCATTTCTTGCAGCGAAAGCGCAGGTGCAGTTCGAGTCGGGAAGAGAAGACGCCGCGCGAGAGACCCTGACAGAAGCGAAAAAACTTGCCGTGTTCTTCGTTCTTCGACGCGTCCCCGAGCTATGACGAAAGCGACATTCGCTTCATGAGCCGCATCGAGGGAGCAAGCGTTCACGACGACATCGGCGCGACGGCAATGGACGCGGTCCAGAGCGTCGTCGACGAATATGAAAAGGAAGCGTTTACCGCGCTTTGGGAAAGTGTAAAGAACGAAAAGGAGTAAAACCGTGGATAAGAAAGAATTGAAGGCATTGCGCCGCCCGTTTCTCAAAGAGCTGTTCCGAAAGAACAAGTTCAGTTTTGCCTTGACGCTGCTCGCTTCGCTGCTGTCGGCGGCTTCCAGTCTGATGATCTCGTGGACGCTCAAGGGGGTTTCCGACCTGATCTCCGGCGATGGCTCGATCGGCTTTTGGACGCTGCTTCTCGTCGCAGGCGTCGGCATTGCGCTGCTGATCCTGGCATGGGTGCTCGACCGGACCTTCCTCTCCGAGTTCCGTGCAAAGGCGATGAAACAGTACCGCGAATACGCCTTCGACCGGTTGATGGAAAAGGGCATTCAGGCATTCTCCGGCGAGAACACCTCGCTCTATATCTCCGCGCTTTCTAATGACCTGAACACGATCGAGCAGGATTATGTCAGGAAACTGCAAAAGGTAGTTGAGGTCGCCGTTACGTTTGTCGGCGCGCTGATTATGATGATTTGGTACAGCCCGCTTCTGACGCTGATCGCGATCGGCTTCTCGCTGCTGCCGATCATCGTTTCCATCGTGCTCGGAAATAAAGCGGCGGTCGCGGAAAAGCGCGTTTCCGACAAAAAGGAATCCTACACCGGTTTGCTGAAGGACGCTCTTTCGGGCTTCTCGGTCATCAAGAGCTTCAAGGCGGAGAAAAACATCTCCCGCATCCATGACGAAAGCAACGAAGGCGTTGCGGACGCGTCGAAAAAGCGCACGCGGGTAAGTGTGCTCGTCGCCTACGCAACCGGCCTTGCGGGCGGGGTTTTGCAGTTCGGCGTGTTCTTCGTCGCCGCGGCGCTCGCGCTGTCCGGCAAGGGAGGCATCACCGCCGGTACCGCGATCGTCTTTGTGCAGCTATTAAACTACGTGCTCGGACCGATCGAGTTTTTCCCGGATTTCTTTGCCGGCATGAAATCCTCGTATGCGCTGATCGATAAGCTGGCGGCAGCGCTCAATAAGAACATTCCGGACGAGGGCGAGCCCATCGAGCCGAAGCTTACAAAGGGCATCGCGCTTCGCGATCTGAACTTTGCGTATGAGGAGGGAAAGACGGTTCTCCATGACGTCGATATGGATATGAAAGCGGGCGGCTGCTATGCGCTCGGGCGTCGTCCGAAAACTACAACGGCGAGATCCTGTATGACGGCAGGGAGCTCAAAGGCATCTCAACAAGCTCGCTCTATGATCTCGTTTCCATCATTCAGCAGAACGTGTTCGTGTTCAACAGCACGATCCGCGACAACATCACGATGTTCTCCGCGTTCCCAAAGGACGAGGTCGACCGCGCGGTGCGGCTGTCCGGTCTCAGTAAACTCATCGAGGAAAAGGGTGAGGGGTATCTTTGCGGCGAGAACGGCGCGGGGCTGTCCGGCGGCGAGCGGCAAAGGATCTCGATTGCTCGAGCGCTGCTTCGCAAAACCCCCGTGCTGTTTGTCGACGAAGCGACGGCGTCGCTCGACGCGGAGACCACCTTCGAGGTGCTCGACGCGATCCTGAAGCTCGACGGCTACACCCGCGTGATCGTCACGCACGATCTCGACCTCTTCACGCTGAAAAACGGCGTGGTCGAGGAGCGCGGCACGTTCGAAGAGCTCATGGACGCGAAGGGATACTTCTACTCGCTGTTCACCGTATCGCAGCGGTAACGTGCGATCGGATCTTAAAAAACCTCTTTTGTCCGGCGGGCAAAAGAGGTTTTTTGATAAGCGCATACATGGACGGTTCCGGAAAAGCCGTTCCTTATTCCGGAAGCACGAACTTTTCGATGACCGTTTCGTTCACATATTCGGCTTTCAGCGCGCCGAGCCGCAGAAAATGCGGCTGCCTTCCGTGCGCCGCGAGCGCGTCGGCGTCCTGCCACTTTTCGACAAGCAGCAGCTCGTCGCCGCCGTCATCAAACGGAATATAATAGTCATATTTGAGATTGCCCGCTTCCGAGCGGCTTTTCTCGTCGATGCCTTCCGCCAAAATGCGTTCCAGAAACGCTTCCCGCAGATCGGGTTTACATTGGTACGTTACATTCAGTACGATCATGGGTTGCTCCTTTTATACCTTATATTTGTTGTAGATTTTCCGATACGCAAGAATGAGCGCGGGAATGCCCAAAAGGCAGCCGACGGCAAGAACGACGCCCGCGGTTTCCTGCCGGAAAATGCCGAGGATCGCGCTGATCCAGAACACGGCGGAGTAGCAAATCCACATGATCCCGTTCGCCCGGTTATAGGCGGGAATGTCCGAAATGCTCTTTTCGTCGACGGTGCTGCCCGACCAAAACCACATGGGCTTTTTGCGCGTCCATGCGAAGATCCCGATCCCTGTGAAAAACAGGCTCAGCGGGATCATAATGACAAGCCAGATGATTCGTTCCATTGATTTCCTCCTTAAACGCCGAAGCGGTACGCCTTTTCTTCTTTCTCATTCGGCACGAGCCCGAACGCCGCAATGATGCGATCCGCGAC
>CADAZC010000017.1 GCA_902792295.1 uncultured Eubacteriales bacterium | reverse complement strand
TCCGAAACCTGCAAAGTACGCGTTCGCCTTCGTGGAGCGGCGAGAAGCGTCCATCACGTTGATTGCGCGGACGCGGTAGCCGTTCTTTTCGAGAAGCGCGGTGAGTTTTTCTTTGAGCTCGCCGTCCTCGAGCGGTTTGAACTTGTTGAAGATCTTGCTGAAGAACGGATAGAGGAACGCGATAAACAGCATGAACAGCGTGGCGAACGCCGCAAAGACGAGGATCAGCCAGTCGCCGAAGCTCTTGTGAAGGCCGAAGAGCATGGAGCCCAGACCGATCATCAGCGCAAACTGCGAATTCCTTGATGCGATCGAAGACGAAGGTTTTGACGGTCGTGCGGTTGAAGCCGTAACGGCCTTCGATTTTCATCGTATCGTAGTACTGGAACGGAATCGCTGCAAGCGATGCGATCGCGGAAAGCAGCAGGACCGCAAACATCTGCGTCCATTGGTTTTCGGAAAACAGCCCTGCGAACGCGGCGTAGACGTTGCACGCGAGCAGCACGATCTCGATCACAAAGCCCGCCGTGGCGCGCAGCATGGAAAAGCGGTTCTTTTCGGCGCTGTACAGCAGGCGCGTGCGGTAGGTTTCTTCGTCATAAACGTCCGCGACGCATGCAGGGATCGGGTTGTTTTTCGAACGCTGCGAAAGCCACAGAAGGTACAGTTCCCAGAGCCAGGCGACGACAACGGCAACGATAACGGCGATTTTCCAGATCATAGGGGTTCCTTTCCCGACATGTGTCGGCTTCTTTTTCAAAAGCATACCACGATTCAGGTCCGTTTTCAAGGGCGGGGAGAACGGTGAAAATGCGAAAAAACAGCGTTTTCGGGGCTTTACAAACCGGTTTTTTTCGGATATAATAGTCCGGAAATCGTTGATCGGGACGAGTAACGTTTGCAAAACCCACAGCGAGCCGCGTTCGGTGCAAGGCGGCGGCGGAACGAGCGTGAAAATCACCCGGGAGTGGTTCGGCGAACCGACAGTAGCCGATCCCGTATCCCCGCGTTAAGGGGCAATGAGCGGGCAGGGGAATCCCTGCCAACTGAGGTGGTACCGCGGAGCAGCTTCGTCCTCTTTTGGGACGGAGTATTTTATTTTTGGAGGAAGGCATGTATAAGAAAGTAAGTACGGACATGGACTTTGTTTCCCGCGAGAAGGAAACGCTGAAGTTTTGGAAGGAGAACCGCGTCTTTGAAAAGAGCGTGGAGTGGCGCAAGGGCAAGCCGGCGTTCACGTTTTTCGACGGACCGCCGACGGCAAACGGCAAGCCGCATATCGGACATGTTCTGACCAGAAGCATCAAGGACCTGATCCCGCGTTATAAGACCATGAAGGGCTTTGACGTGCTGCGCAAAGCCGGTTGGGATACGCACGGTCTTCCGGTCGAGCTGGAGGTCGAGAAATCGCTCGGGCTCGACGGCAAGGAGCAGATCGAAGCGTACGGCGTGGAGCCGTTCATCTCGGCGTGCAAGCAGTCCGTGTGGAAATATGAATCGCAGTGGCGCGAAATGTCCGACCGCGTCGGCTTCTGGTGCGACATGGACAATCCGTACGTCACGTATAAGGACGACTATATCGAGTCCGAATGGTGGGCGCTCAAGACGATCCATGAAAAGGGACTGCTCTATAAGGGACACAAGATCGTGCCGTACTGCCCGCGCTGCGGAACGGCGCTGAGCTCGCATGAGGTTGCGCAGGGTTATCACGACGTCAAGGAGGTCTCCGCGATCGCGCGCTTCTATCTGAAGGACGGAAGCGGCACGGCGATCCTTGCGTGGACGACCACGCCGTGGACGCTGCCGTCGAACGTCGCACTGTGCGTCAACGCGCACGAAACGTACTGCAAGGCCGTCAAAGAGGGCAAGACCTACATTTTGGCGGAAGCGCTGGTAAAGACCGTGCTCGGCGAGGATGCCGAAATCATCGAAACCTTCTCCGGAGAATCGTTGGTCGGCACCGAATACGAGCCGCTGTTTGAGCTCTCCGTGAATTTCCGCGGCAAGAAGGGCTACCGTGTTGTGGCGGACGATTACGTTACGCTCACCGACGGTACCGGCGTCGTGCATATCGCGCCTGCGTTCGGCGAGGACGACAATCGCGTCGGCAAGGTTTGGGATCTGCCGTTTTTGCAGCTCGTCAACACGTCCGGGCATATGTGCGGCGGTACGCCGTGGGACGGTATGTTCGTCAAGGACGCGGACAAGCCGATCCTCGAAGCGCTCAAGGAGAGCGGAAAACTCTTTGCGGCGCTCCCGTTCGAGCACAGCTATCCGTTCTGCTGGCGCTGCGATACGCCGCTGATCTATTACGCCCGCGAAAGCTGGTTCATCAAGATGACCGCGGTCAAGGATAAGCTGATCGCGTTCAACAAATCGGTCAACTGGATCCCCGAAACGATCGGCGAGGGCCGCATGGGCAACTTCCTTGAGAACGTCATCGACTGGGGCATCTCCCGCGAGCGTTACTGGGGCACGCCGCTGCCGGTGTGGATGTGCGAATGCGGTCACGTGCATGTGATCGGAAGCCGCGCCGAGCTCAAAGCCATGAGCCGCAACTGCCCGGAGAACATCGAGCTGCACAAGCCCTATATCGATCAGGTCGAGGTCGTGTGCCCGGAGTGCGGAAAGATCATGAAGCGCGAGCCGGTCGTCATCGACTGCTGGTTCGATTCCGGTTCCATGCCGTTTGCGCAGTGGCACTATCCCTTTGAAAACAAAGAGGAGTTCGAGCGCCGCTATCCCGCCGCGTTCATTTCCGAAGCGGTCGATCAGACGCGCGGCTGGTTCTATACGCTGATGGCGGTTGCCACCTGCCTGTTTGACAAGGCGCCGTTTGAAAACTGCGTCGTGCTCGGTCTCGTGTGCGACAAGGACGGCAAGAAGATGTCCAAGCATATCGGCAACGTCATCGCGCCCGCGGACGTGCTCGACAAGCAGGGCGCAGACGCGGTCCGCTGGTATTTCTATACGGCCTCCGCGCCGTGGCTGCCGTCGCGTTTCTCGGGCGAAGCGGTCAGCGAGTATCAGCGCAAGTTCATGGCGACCCTCTGGAACACCTACGCGTTCTATGTGCTGTATGCCGACATCGACGGATTCGACCCGACAAAGCACACCTTAAAGCGCGAGAATCTTTCGCTGATGGATCGCTGGATCCTTTCGCGGCTGCAGACGCTTACGAAGCGCGTCGACGGCAACCTCGAAGCGTTCCGCATCACCGAGGCGGGCAGAGAGCTCATCGACTTTGCGGACGAGCTTAGTAACTGGTACGTGCGCCGCTGCCGCGACCGGTACTGGGGCGCCGAGATGACGGACGACAAGGAAGCGGCGTATATGACGCTCTACACCGTTCTGAAGACGGTGACGCTTCTCACCGCGCCGTTCTGCCCGTTCATGACGGAAGCGATCTATCAGAACATCGTGCGCAGCGTAGACGAAACCGCGCCGATGTCCGTGCACCTTTGCGATTATCCCGAAGCGGACGATTCGTTCATCGACGCCGAACTCGAGGATGAGATGGCGCGCGTGCTGAACATCGTCACGGTGGGCAGAAGCGCCAGAAGCAGCGCGAGCATGAAGACGCGTCAGCCGCTTTCGAAGATGTACGTCCAGGGCGAAGCGCTTTCGGAACGCGCCGCGACGATCGCAGCGGAGGAGCTGAACGTCAAGGAAGTCGAGTTCATCGAGAACGCGGATGCGCTGATGAGCTATAAGGTAAAGCCGCAGCTCCGCACTTTGGGACCGCGCTACGGAAAGCTCCTCGGAAAGATCAGCGCACACCTTGCGGAAAACGGCGACGCAATCGTCCGGGCGCATCATGCGGGCGAAAACTACACGTTCACGGCGGACGGCACGGAGGTCGTGCTCTCGCCCGACGACGTGCTGGTTTCCACGCAGCAGAAGGAAGGGCTCGTCAGTGAACAGGGCGGCGGCGTGACGGTCGTGCTCGACACGAACCTGACACCGGAACTGATCGAAGAAGGTCTGATGCGTGAGCTCGTCTCGAAGCTGCAGACGATGCGCAAGGAAGCGGGCTTTGAGGTTGCGGACCACATCCGCATCGGTTACGCGGGCGGCGGCGAAGCGGCGCGCGTACTGGTGAAGTTCGCGGACGGCGTCAAGGCGGATACGCTTGCCGAACGCATCGAAGAGGGCGTGTTCGGCTACACGAAGGACTGGGAACTGAACGGAAACGCAATCACGCTTTCCGTGGAACGCGTATAAAGGACAGCAAAATCAAACGAGCAGGCAAATGCCTGCTCGTTTTGCGTTTTTGCGATCAGTTTGCTTCCGGCGCGGGAACTTCCTCCGGCACGGCGCTTTCTTCCGGTTCCGGGGACGGCGGTTCGGGCGCGGTTTTCTGCGGCTGCTCGACGCCGACCTTGCTGACGGCGATCATCAGAAGCCCGATATCGAACATCAACACGGACAGAATGTGCAGGATCGGCTCGTCAAACACGGTCATGAAGATCAGCAGGATTGCTTCCGAAAGGAGGAACAGCCGGGCGGCGAACCGTACGCGCGGCAGCTGTCCTCCCGCGGCATAGTTCATCAGCAGAAGGATGACCGCGTATGCCGCCGCGCCCCATGCAAGCAGCCCGATCTTTCGGATGAAGCCGGACACGATCAGCACGGAGGCGATCGCGGATACCACAAACCATTGGATCCACATTTTCAGCGGCATCGGGGAGCGGTACAGGAATGCAACGATCAGGAGCACATGCGCCGCCATGAAGAGGATCGCGCCCTGCAGGAAGTACAGGCACATAACGACGTCCGCGGCAATCAGCATGAAGAATCCGGGCAGCATGAGGAGCGTGCGCTTGGATCGCCAGTGCCGGATCAGGAAGATGATGAGCAGCGAAACGCCGAGGATGATCTTCCAGAGCATGCGAAGGTTCGTGTGGTCGGCGAAGAACCAGAACGCAAGCTCCGCTTCGAGCATGGCGATGCAGAAGATGCAGAGACACAGCCAGACGGGAACGCCGGGCTTTTTGCGCGTGCGGTTCAGAAGCAGGAAGAACCAGATGAGGATCGTGATGACAAGACCCGCGAGCGCGGCAAAGAGCATCAGCGAGACGCGCCAGTTGACGCCGACCGAATCAATGCCCATGAACGATGCAATCTCCGACGCGGTAAAGGCCTTCGGCTCAAAGCCGTCCAAAGGAACGCCGCCCGTCTCCGAACGGTACGCAATGCCGGTATCGCCTTTGCGGACGCGCTGCGACGGGGACACCGCGCCTTCATACCGCGCGGACGCATGCACGGAACAGTCCGCAATGCAGGTCTCGACGGTGCCGCTGTCCTGCGCCTCCCACCCGATCACGAAATCGGCGTCGCGCGGGACAGCGACGACGCTCGTCTCGCCGACCCGCTCCATGTAATAGCGACGGGTGATCTCCGCGGAGGACAAGAGACCGCTTTCCGGATCGCTCGCAACGGAATCGGAACGGATCCCGCCTTCGGCGGACAGCACGACCTTGTATCCGGGAATATCCGCGCGGGAAAGCGTTACGCTGACGGGACCGCGAATGAACACGTAAGTAAACGCAAAGTCGTCTTCAAACCGACCGGCGCGGATCAGGTCGATGTTGGCAAGATACGCGTCCTCGCAGTGTTCATTGAACAACCGCAGCGCGATATTGCCGGTGTTCTGATTGGCCTCGCTGAACTCGGTGCGCGTCAGCACGTTTCCGAATACGCGGAAGATATAATCGACCAGCGTATCCACATTCATTCTGCCCTCCGCGCCGTTGTCCTTCACGGTCAGCAAAAGTCCGCGAACGGTTGAGAGCAGGTTGGAAGCATGCATGTCCTGCATGATCCCGACCACGGCGGGCTGCAGATGCGCGTTGTATTGTTCGCGGTTTTGCGCGACGTCCAGAATCATGGACAGCAGCAGGCGCATGCGCAGGTTTAGAGCGGGACTGTAATTCGCTTCGATTCCGAAGGTGCGCCGTGCGAACGCCGCGCGGGAATAGGTAAAGGTCTCGCCGACCGACGAGAACTCCGTGACGGGGATGAAGAGGTCCGTTCCGAAGCGCGAGAATCCCCAGTCGTAGGGCATGACCTGAGGGACGACGTCCATCGGGTTCAGAATATTGAAGATGTTTTCATATCCGGTCTGCGGCGCGTCATACACGGCGGCGGGCGTCGCGAACGTGTAGGCATAGACGTCGTCCTTTTCAAACATGCCGTCCCGCACCAGAAGTCCCGCCGTAACATTGGAAACGGCGGCGGCGCGGCTGAACCCGGAGATCCAGATCTTGACGTCGCCTTTGATGTCGTTGGTCAGAATATAGCCCGCAAGCCGGTCGATCACCAGCTGCGCCGCGGACAGGAAGCCCTTGTGCAGATTGCCGTACCCGGGCGTCATGTTGGACTGCCACTCGTTGCCGTATCCGCCGCCGCATACGCCGATGGCGATCAGCGTGAACGGCTTTTCGCCGTCCTTTTTCATTTGCTTTGCGCCCATCGCCATGGAGATCGTATACATGCTGGTCTCCTTGGAATAGTCGTCCTTGCGGATCTGCGAGAAACCGGCGTCCGTGAGGAACTTTTCGAGATGCAGCGACGGGTCAAAGCCCTTCGTCGATTCCAGCGAGGGGTTCAGAGCGCGGTTTGCGGAGAGCGCCATCGCCAGCGACATCACGGCGAGATTGCCGTCGTACTGTGTCGCGCTCTGCCAGAAGGGGTACTCCGTGAAATGAATGTCGAACTCGAACGCTTCCCGGTTTGAGCGCAGGTTGATGCCGGCGCGGACCGGATAGACGGGGCATCCGTTGACGGATACCGGATTGCCGCTTTCGTCACGCTCAACGACCGCACCTTCGCCGAACTGCTCGGCGTCCCGGGCGTCTTCGCCGTCGTCGGCAAAGACCGCAGGAAGGGAGATGAGGATCAGAAGAAAGACCAGAATGCCGGAAATAATACGTTTTTTCATAATGCCCCTCGACCGCTTTTCTGATGTGTTATGTTGATACAATTATTATACCAGTCCGCCCGATTCGTGTCAAACGGTGTCGAAAGACGGACGATTTTTCCGGTTGACAAATACAAAGCATGTGGTATAATGTTTGCATCTTTGAAATGAATTCGGAAGCAGTAGCGTTTATCGGCTTCGGAAAGCGAGCGGCGGATGGTGAAAGCGCCGCACGGAGTACAGCGTGAAGACCGCCGGAGGATCAAAGCGGGCTCGCCCGTTACAGCGAAAAGAGCACCAAATAGGGTGGAACCACGCAAAACCGGCGTCCCTTGTATCGAGGGACGCCTTTTTATTTTGAAAACAGAACGGAGGTATGAATAATATGATTATCACTTTCCCCGACGGCTCGAAACGGGAATTCGAGAACGGCATGAGCGCGCTGGACATTGCCGGCGCGATTTCGAACGGGCTCAAAAAGGCAACGCTTTGCTGCGCGATCGACGGCGAGCGCGCGGACGCATTCCGCCCGATCGAAAAGGACTGCGAACTGAAGCTTCTGACCTGGGAGGATGAGGACGGACGCTGGGCATACCGGCATACCGGCTCGCACATCCTTGCGCAGGCGGTGAAGCGCCTGTATCCGGACGTGAAACTTGCCATCGGTCCCGCGATCGCGGACGGCTTCTATTACGACTTCGACGCGCCGGAGCCCTTCACGACCGAGGATTTCAAGAAGATCGAGAAGGAAATGGACCGCATCGTCAACGAAAACCACAAGCTGGAGCGGTTTGAACTCCCGCGCGAGGAAGCGATTGCGTTCATGAAAGAGAAGGGCGAACCGTACAAGGTTGAGCTCATCGAGGACCTGCCCGAGGGCGAGGCGATCAGCTTTTATCGCCAGGGCGAGTTTGTCGACCTGTGCGCGGGTCCGCACGTTGCAAGTACCGGCAAGGTCAAAAACATCAAGCTGATGAGCGTTGCGGGCGCGTACTGGCGCGGCTCGGAAAAGAACAAGATGCTGCAGCGTATCTACGCGACTGCGTTTGAAAAGAAGGCGGACCTCGACGCGTACATCACCCGCATCGAGGAAGCGAAGAAGCGCGACCACAGAAAGCTCGGCAAGGACCTCGGTCTGTTCATGCTGCTCGACGAGGGTCCGGGCTTCCCGTTCTTCCTGCCGAAGGGCATGCAGCTTCGCAACACCTTGATCGACTACTGGCGCGAGGTGCATAAGCGCTACGGCTATGTCGAGGTAAGTACCCCGATCATTCTGCGCCGTACGCTCTGGGAACGCAGCGGGCACTGGGAGCATTACAAGGAGAACATGTATACCACGGTCATCGACGACGAAGATTTCGCGATCAAGCCGATGAACTGCCCGGGCGGCATGCTGGTCTATGCAAACGAACCGCATTCCTACCGTGATCTGCCGCTGCGCTGCGGCGAGCTCGGTCTCGTGCACCGTCATGAGCTTTCCGGCGCTTTGCGCGGACTGTTCCGCGTGCGCTGCTTCACACAGGACGACGCGCATATCTTCATGACGCCGGAACAGATGAAGGACGAGATCAAGAACGTCGTGCGTCTGTTCGACGAGGTGTATTCGACTTTCGGTCTGAACTACACGGTCGAGCTGTCCACCATGCCCGAGAGCCACATCGGCACCGTGGAGGAGTGGGAGCACAATCAGGACGTGCTGAAGGAAGCGATCACCGAGATGGGCAAGGACTTCATCATCAACGAAGGCGACGGCGCGTTCTATGGTCCGAAGCTCGACTTCCATATCGAGGACTGCCTCGGACGCACCTGGCAGTGCGGCACGATCCAGCTCGACAGTCAGCTGCCGGAGCGGTTTGAACTCGAATACGTCGGCGCGGACGGCGAACGCCATCGCCCGGTCATGATCCACCGCGTGGTGTTCGGCTCGATCGAACGCTTCATCGGCGTCATCACCGAGCACTTTGCGGGTGCGTTCCCGACCTGGCTGGCGCCGGTGCAGGTAAAGATCCTGACGATCACCGACCGCGCAAACGACGCGGCGAACGCGATCCGCGAGAAGCTCGACGCGCTCGGCGTACGCGCAGAGGTCGACCTTCGGAACGAAAAGATCGGCTTCAAGATCCGCGAAGCGCAGATGATGAAGATCCCGTACATGCTCGTCATCGGCGACAAGGAAGCGGAAAACGGCACCGTTGCCGTGCGTTCCCGCAAAGACGGCGATCTCGGCGCAATGCCGGTCGACGAATTCGTCGCAAAGATTCTCGACGAGATCAAGACCAAAGCCAAGTAAACTTCAACGGCAAGAGGACCCCTTCGAAGGCGGAGGGGTCCTGTTTTTTTCCTTGACTACTGGACAAAAAATGCGTAAAATGTAAACATGGAATCTTGTAAGCAAACCCAATCGAACGACAGGGTATGGCCGTATCTGCTCGGCGCCGTTTTCGGAACGCTCCTGATGGCGGCAGTCGCCTGCGGGACGGGGGATCACGGCGCGTACACGGCAAGCGAAGAACTGGGGCTGATCCTTTTAAGAGCGATTGCGGTCGTACTGCTGCTTTTGATCGTGCCCGCTCTTTGGGCGCGGCTTGCGCACCGGATCTCGCCGTGGGTGCTTTTAGGACTTGCCGCGTTCACATTCACTTGCGGGCTGCTGCTTTCCGGCGACGCAATGACCGCGCTGTATGCGGTGCTTCTGATCGCGCTGCCCGGCGCGGGACTCTTCGGTCTTCAAAAGCTGCGGCTCTCGAACTTCCGCACGGTGCTTTATGAATCGTTCCTCGTCCTTGCCGCGCTGTTCGGGTTCCTGTGTCTGAACGACATGGTCAAATTCGGCGACGCGTATCGCCCGTTCAAGCATGTGATCGGTCTGTACGGAACGGTTCTGAACGAGTGGAACGCGCTGCTCGGCGAGCTCGGCGGGACGCAGATTTCGACCGCCGCTGCGGAGTTGATTTCGGAGGTCCGAAAGAGCCCGGAAGCACTCTTTGTGCCGATGCTGATGACGGTTGCCATGACGGCGGGACTGTCGGTCACGCTGTTTTCGCATCTGTTTAACCGGCGCGGTGATGCGGAACTAACGACGCTTCCTCCGTTTTCGGAATGGCGTTGTGAACGTTGGTATGTATATCTTGCTGCGGGATTTCTGCTCGTGACGATGCTCCTCGGCGCGATGGGCGTACAGGGCGGCGACGCGCTTTCGGGCGTCGCGGGGGTCCTGTGGCGGATGCCCTGCACGCTTGCCGGACTTTGCACGGTGCGCAGCATCGGGTTACGGCTAAAAAAAGGATGGATCTTCTGGATCGCGATTGCGATGCTTGTGACGCTGCCGATGTTTGCGTGGATGATTCTGGCGGTGATCGGAATGATGTCGGCGTTGAGAAGACCCTCGAACGCCGGAGAGGACGGGATACGGAAATGAAACAGTACAGAGGAATTCTGATAGCGTTCGGCGCGGTTTCCGTGCTCGGCGCGGGCGCGATTGCGTTCTTTACGAAGCACTATATCATTGCGGGCGCCGTGCTCGGCGTTGCGCTTTTGTGGCTCGGGATCGTGACGCTGCTTTTACACCGCATCGCGAAGAAACAGCAGGAGAAAATGGATCGCGTGTTCCGCGAAAACGACAGCGCGGTCGCGTCGCTCGTCAACAACGTTTCCATTCCGAGCGCGATTGTAGACCTTTCCGGACGGATCACGTGGCGCAACAATGCGTTCGCTTCGCTGTACGACGGACAGGACATTCACGAGCCGATGCCGGAGTTCGACGGCGAGCATCCGATCCGAACGCTGCAGATCGAATACAACGGCAACAACTATCAGATCATGAACATGCTGGTCATGCGCGAGAACGAAAAGCGGCTCGTGTTCCAGTACTGGATCGACCGCACCGAAGCGGCGCATTATCAGCGGCTGTATACCGAGCAGCGCCCGTACGTGGCGATGATCCTCGTCGACAACTATGAGGAGCTTCTGAGCGACACGCAAATCCACAGCACGGCGGTGCTGGCGGAGGTCGAGCGGCTGATCGCTGATCTCAGTAAGCGTCTCGGCGGACTTTATCGTCGCTACGACAACGGACGCTTCCTGCTGGTGCTTGAAGCAAAGCAGACGCAGCAGCTTGAGGAAGAGCGATTCGCGCTGCTTGAACAGGCGCACCGCATCGACACGGGCTCGTCCTCGGCGGTTTCGCTGTCGATCGGCTTCGGCATTGCGCCGCGGCTTGCGCTGTCCGAACAGGACGCGCGCCGCGCGCTGGAGCTGGCTCTGGGACGCGGCGGCGATCAGGTTGTCGTCAAGGACGGCACGGATTACCGGTTCTACGGCGGCAAGCGGCAGCATGATCCCAGGCAGTCGCGCGTCAAGGCAAGACTGTTCTCGAAGGCGCTGTATCAGCTGTTTGAAAACAGCGGCGATGTATTTATCATGGGACACCGCAATTCCGACATGGACTGCCTCGGCGCGGCGCTTGGCGTCATGACCTGCGCAAACCACGTCGGCACGCACGCCTACATTGTCCTCGACGCGGTGAATACCACCATTGAGGACGCCGTGCATACGCTGGAACGGTCCGGAGCGGGCTCGCTGATCATTCGCCCCGATCAGGCGGCGGAGATGATGCAGGAGAACTCCGTGCTTGTCGTGGTGGACACGCAGCGCGCGTCCGTCACCGTTGCGCCGGAGCTTCTCTCGCGCACGGAGCATATCGTCCTCATTGACCATCACCGGCGCAGCGCGGACTCGATCGACACCGCAACGCTGCACTATCTCGAAACGCGCGCATCGAGCGCCAGCGAGATGGTCACGGAGGTTATGCAGTACTTTGCGGACAACGTAAAGCCCGCGGCGTTCACCTGCAGCGCGCTGCTTGCCGGCATCACGGTGGACACGAAGCAGTTTGCGTTCAATGTCGGTTCGCGTACGTTCGACGCGGCGGGGTATCTCAGAAGAAACGGCGCGGACCTGAGCTCGGTCAAGCAGATGTTCCAGAACGATTATCAGAGCTATGTGCGCTGCGCAAACGTCGTTGAGCGCGCGACGATCCGCAAGAGCGGCATCGCGATCTCGGTCTGCGATAAGAACACGCCGGACGGTCAGCTTCTGGCGGCGCAGGCGGCGGACGAGCTTCTGGGCATCCGCGGCATCTACGCCGCGTTCGTGCTCGCGGAGACGGACGAGATGGTCGCGATCTCCGGCAGAAGCTACGGACAGATCAACGTGCAGGTCATTCTGGAACGGCTGGGCGGCGGCGGACATCTGACGATGGCGGGCGCACAGCTGTACGGCGCGAGTGCGGAGGAAGCGATCGCAAAGCTCGAAGAGGCGATCGATTGGTATGAACAGGAGAATCCCGAGAAATAGGAAAGGACGGATCGGACGATGAAGGTATTGCTTTTGCAGGATGTAAAGGGCAGCGGCAAGAAGGGCGAGGTGGTCAACGTCAGCGACGGATACGCGCGCAACTTCCTGCTTCCCCGCAAGATGGCGGAGCCCGCGGATGCGCAGGCGATCAATGCGGCGAACATTCAGAAGAGCGCCGCACAGCACAGAAAGTTTACCGCCGGCGTCAAAGCGCGCGAGATCGCGCAGGCGCTGGACGGACATACGATCCACGTCAAGGCGCGCGTCGGTGAGAACGGCAAGCTGTTCGGCACCGTTTCCGGCAAGGAGATTGCCACGGCGCTGAAGGAGCAGAAGGGCGTGGACGTCGACCGCAAGAAGATCTCGATCGACCCGATCCGCGCGCTCGGCGAATATGCCGCAAAGCTCTCGCTGTTCGAGGGCGTATCCGTAAATGTGAAAGTGATCGTAGAGGAATAATGGAACAAACAACGATTGAAACCCTGCCCCACAGCATAGAGGCGGAACGCTCGGTACTCGGCGCGATGCTCCTGGACGTCGGCGCGCTTGACTCCATGCTGGAACAGTTAAAACCGGATGATTTCTATCAGGATGCCCACGCGAGCATCTTTGAGGCGATGCGCACGATCCGGCAGACGGGCAACTCTGTCGACGCCGTAACGCTTTCGAACGCCCTGGAACGCGCGGGCAAGCTCGAAAGCGCGGGCGGGATCGTGTATCTCACCGATCTGATGAACTTCGTCCCCACGACGGCGAACGTGCAGCATTACGGCAAGATCGTTGAGGAGCACAGCATCCAGCGCGCGCTCATCCGCGTCGGCAACGACATGATCCGCGACGGCATGAACAGCCGCCGCGACGTTGAGGATTCCTTAAACGACGCCGAGCGGAAGATCTATGACATCTCCATGCGCAAGACGGAGGACACGCTGACGTCTGCGAACGAGATCGTGCCGAACACGATCAACCAGATCGGCGAGATCGTGAACCGCAAGGGCAAGCTCACCGGCATCGCGACCGGGTTTTCAAAGCTTGACCGCCTGACGAACGGCTTGCAGAAGAGCGACCTGATCATCCTCGCCGCACGCCCCGCCATGGGCAAATCTGCGTTCGCCATGAACATCGCGCAGTATGCGGCGCTGCACGACAACCGCGCCGTGGCGGTGTTCTCGCTTGAAATGAGCAAGGAACAGCTGATGATGCGCATCATGTGCACCGAGGCGGCGGTCGACTCGCAGAAAATCAAGGACGGCTCCATCGACGACAAGGAAATGCAGCGCCTGATCGAGGCGTCCGCGCCGCTGCAGGCGAGCAAGCTTTTTATCGACGACTCCGCAGGCGCAACGGTCGCAAGCATTCGCTCAAAGTGCCGCCGCCTGAAAGCGCAGCAGGGGCTGGACCTGGTCATCATCGACTACATGCAGCTCATGCAGGGCACCGGAACCGGCAACCGCAAGAACGACAACCGCCAGCAGGAAATCTCCGATATGACGCGTGCCATGAAGCTTCTCGCGCGTGAACTGGATCTTCCGATCATCCTGCTCAGCCAGCTGAACCGCGGTCCCGAAATGCGCCAGGATCACCGCCCGATGATCAGCGATCTTCGCGAATCCGGCTCCATCGAGCAGGACGCGGACATGGTCATTCTGCTGTACCGCGCCGCCGTCTACGATGAAACCGCGGGCAACGAAAGCGAAGCGATCGTGGCAAAGAACCGCCACGGCCCGATCGAAACCTGCAAGCTTGTCTTCCAGGGCGAATACACCCGCTTCCGCACGTTGGCGGAGGAATAAACCGGAACGAAAAAACGAGCCGTTTTGCGGCTCGTTTTTTGCATGCGCGTTCATACCTGCCCGGGCAGGGAATCCTGCGATCCGGCAGGCGCGGGGGAGGGCTCCTTTTCCGGACGCTTGTCGCGGCGGAAGATATCATAGAGCACCGGGATGATAAAGGCGGTGGTCAGCGTGGCGTAGGTGAGTCCGCCGATGCAGACGATTGCGACGGGCTGCACGATCTCCGCGCCGGTTCCGAGACCGATCGCCAGCGGGAGCAGTCCGAGGATCGTGGTGAGCGCGGTCATCAGAACGGGGCGCAAACGAATAACGGTCGCTCTGACAATCGCGTCGCGCTTTCCGACGCCCTCGTCGCGGAAGCGGTTTGCGCAGTCGACGAGCACGATGCCGTTGTTGACCGCGATGCCGACCAGCATGATGAAGCCGATCATCGGAACGACGCCGATTTCCGTTCCCGTGAGCCACAGCGCAATGAATCCGCCCGCAAACGCCAGCGGCACGGTGCCGATGACGATGAACGGCGAAAGCAGCGACTGGAACTGCGCGACCATGATGAGGTAGATGATCAGAACGCCGAGCGCAAGCATCCACAGGAGGTCCTTCAAAGCGCTGTTGATCGCCTCGTTCTGCCCGTCGTATACGAGCGTACAGCCCGCGGGAAGCTCTATTGCGTCGATCGCCTTCTGCACGTCGCGGCTCACGAGCGTGACGTTTCTGCCCTCCTCGAGCGTTGCGGTGATCGTGAGACTGCGCCGCTGGTCGATACGTGAGATCGAGGCGAGCGTGCGCGTTTCGCTGATCGAGGCGATGTCGCCGAGCCGGACCGTTTCGACCGACTGGTCGAGCCGCGTGACCATCAATTCGAGGTTTTCAAGATCTGCTTTGGAATGCGGTACGCCGGAATCGGCGATGACCGAAACGTCCAGCGCGGTCGTAGTGGAGGACACGGAGGTGGAGGACGCGGTGCTCTTCAGCGCTTCCGAAAGTTTCAGATAGGTTTCGGCAACGGTCAGTCCGTGTTCCGCCGCCTTCGCTTTGTCTACGGAAACGTGCAGCGTGGGGACCGTTTCTTCCGTCCCGCTGTCGACCTCCTTGACGCCGTCGACTGTGCCGAGCGCATTTGCAATGCGCTCCGCCGTTTCGGACAGCACGGAGAGGTCGTTCGCATAGAGTTTGATCGAGATATCGTCGCCGGAGAGGGAGGAGGAGAAGTTCATCGTGCTCATGCCGGCGATCGTGTACGGATGCGCCTCCCTGAGCGGAGAAAGCGCGTCGTCGATGCTTTTGTGAATGGTGAGACTCGAAAGCTCGCTGTGCTCGTCGATCAGCGCATAGATCGTGAGCTCGCTCACGTCGGAGCTTTGTCCGCCGCTGAGCCCGATGATCGACACCATGCCGTTGCCGAGCATGCCGCCGGTGTCGGTCAGCCCCGGAACGGTATACATAATCGACATAAACTCGTCGGCAATCTTCGATGCATCCTCAAAGGATGTGCCCTTCTCAAGCGGGACCGTGACGGAGATCTGCTTGCCGCCGCTTTCGGGGAACATGACAAATCCGCGGCGAATGACCATATAGCCGGAGCCGACAAGGATGATCAGCGCAAGGATCAGCGCGATCGCACGGTGATTGAGCACGAAGCGCAGCGCTTTTTCAAACGCCGCCATCAGTTTTTTGCGCGTCTTGCCCTGCGGTTTGACCGGGCGGCGCAAAAGACCCGTGACCGCGGCGGGGATGACCGTCATGGCGACGATCAGACTTGCGAGCAGCGAATACGTCACGGTCAGAACCATGTCCATAAAGATCTGCCGCGTCAGCCCCTGCACAAACAGAATCGGCACGAACACGCAGATGGTGGTGAGCGTCGATGCGGTGATTGCGCCTGCGACCTCTTTGACGCCCTGCACGGCGGCGTCCTTGACGGGAACGCCCTCGCTGCGCAGACGAT
Source organism: uncultured Eubacteriales bacterium (assembly GCA_902792295.1). Taxonomy (GTDB): domain Bacteria; phylum Bacillota; class Clostridia; order Christensenellales; family CAG-138; genus UBA3792. The sequence continues at coordinate 7,389 of CADAZC010000017.1, read as the reverse complement.
AGATGTTTTCGATGACGACGATCGAGTTGTCGACCAGCATGCCGATGCCGATCGCAAGACCGGACATCGAGATGACGTTCATTGTGACGCCGGAGAAATACATCAGGACGAGCGCGAACAGCACGGAGACCGGGATCGAGATCGCAACGGTCAGCGTGGGGCGGATATCGCGCAGGAACAGGAAGAGGATCAAAATCGCCAGCGCCGCGCCGATCAAAAGGTTTTCGGTGACCGACGAGATCGCCATGTGGATGAAATCGCCCTGACTCATCAGCGAGGTGAAGGACAGCCCCGGGTAGACCTCCTCGAGCTCGCGGAAGCGTTTTTCGATGCTGTCGGACACGGTTGCGGTCGCATAGGCGGATTGCTTGGAGAACGAAAGCAGCACGCCGTTTTCGCCGTTGATCTTCGCATAAGTGCTGCCGGAGTTGTCGGTGATGCGCACGTGTGCAATATCGCCGAGCACGATCGTTTCAAGCGAGCCGATTCCCGGCGAGAACAACGGGATCTGCTCCAGGACTTCGACGTCCTCGATTTCGTCGCCGACGGAGACCAGCCATTGCGAATCGCTCTCGGAAAGATACCCGGCGGGCATTGAGAAATTCTGTGCCGTGAGAAGCTTTGCAATCATGTCCTTGGTCAGGATCTTATGCAGGTTCGCCGCATCCTTGGCGGCGGCAAGCTGATCCGCTGCCGCCTGTTCCGCCTGCTCAAGCTGTGTCTTGCCCGCTTCAAGCTCCTGCTCGCCGCGTTCCAGCGCCGTGTTGCCCTGATCGATTGCCGCCTGCGCCTCGTTCAGCTTTCCGTAGACACGGGTCTTCTGCCGGTTCAGCTCTTCACGTCCGTTTTCAAGGTCCAGCTTGCCGTTCTTTGCCTGCGCAAGCAGTTCGTCCACCGCGGCGATGCCCTCCTCGAGTTGCGCAACCGCCGTATTCAGCTGTGCGATCGATTCATCGAGGGATTCGCGCGTCATGCCGTTTTCCGCAAGCTGCTCGTCAACCTCCCGGAGACCGTCGACGATTGCGCGGTATTCCTCGCTTGATGTGATCGCGCCGATGTAGAACTCCTTTTGTTCATCGGTCAGCGTCGGGTCGTTCCGGATCGTTTCGATCGACTGATCGAACACCGCCTTGCCCGCTTCAAGCGTGGCGATCGTATTTCGCAGGGTGTTGAGCTGATTGCGCGTGGAGGTTGCCGTTTCAAGCTGTGCGCTGAGCGCGCTGCGCTGTGCTTCAAGCTCCGCGATCGCATCGTTGAGCTGCGCGTCGGCTTCGCTCAGTTCGCGTTCCGCCTTGCCGAACTGATAGCCCGCAGTCTGGCGTCCCTTGTCGACGTCGGATTGACCTTCAATCAGCTTCTCACGGTTTTCTTCAAGCTCCTGTTCGCCTTCTTTGACCTTCTGCCGCGCTTCATCAAGCTCCTTCGAGGCGTCTGCGAACTGCTCGTCGATCGCGTCGTACAGGCGCGTATTCAGCGCTTCGATCTTGTCGTAATCGAGCTCGATTTCCACCTGCCGCTCGATGAGCCCCGCTGTCGTAACGGACGCGACCCCCGCGACGCCCTCGAGCCGCGGCAGAAGCTGATCGCCGACGAACGCGGAAAGTGCAAGCTGGTCCATATCCTTTGCGTAGACGGCGGCGACGGTGACCGGAATGAGGTCGGAGCTCAGCTCCATCATGACCGGCGTGCCGATCGCATCATCCCACGACACGGTCAGCATGCCGAGCGCCTTCTGCACGTCGATCGACGCCATGTCGATGTCGGTGCCGTCCTCAAAGGTGAGGTAGACGGTGGAATAGTTTTCGCTGCTTTTTGACGTGACCTGCTTGATGTGATCGAGCGCGGACATCGACTGTTCCAGCGGCTTCGTGACCTTTGCTTCGACCTCTTCGGGGGATGCGCCGGGGTACGTTGTAAACAGCACGATGTACGGGAAGCTCATGTCCGGCAGAAGATTCGGCGTCATTTTTCCGACGGAAACATAGCCGAGCACCAGAATGAGAATGACGACGACAAGTACGGTAAACGGTTTTTTGACGCTGAATTTCGCGAGCATTGCGGATCTCCTATCGCAGGAACATACTTCCCATTATGATAACCTATTGTACCACATTTTTCCCAAAAACAATGTGTAAAAGATGTGAAACTTCACAATCGTAAACTTTTTCGGCGGGGGGTTGAAGAAACGGAACGCGGTATGATATACTCAACTGCAGGAGAGCAGAGGAGACATATGGAACAGGAAACCGAAAAACACAGCGGAGAACATCTTCCCGCGTGGAGCATTTCGATCGCGGGGACGGTCGGGCTCGGTACGGCATTCGTACTGTGGCTGATCGGAGAACGCCCGGCGGTCACGAGCGCGATTGCCGCGGCGTGTTCGCTTGCTCTGTTTGTGATCGGCTGCATCCGGTTTGTTCCGGGCTTTCTCACGTTTTTTACGGAGCGGGACGACGTGCTTTCCGACGATCCCGAGCCGAAACATATCCTGCCCGCCGTCGCGATGCTCGCCTTCGCGGTCGAAGTTCTGCTGTTCGGGATCGCCGCGCTCGCGCTGTTTTTGAGAAACGGGAACGGCTTTACGCTTCGCAGCACGGTGGAGATCTGGCGCTCGCTGGACAGCGCGCATTACCTCGACATCATGCGCGAATGGTACATCAGCGACGGCGACTGGGGACGCGTTGTGCAGCTTGTGTTCCTGCCCGGGTATCCGCTTGCCGTCTATCCGTTCTATCGCATCCTCGGAACCGACATCGGCGCGGGGATTCTTGTGTCCTCCGCCGCATTCCCTGCGGCATGCTGCGTTCTGTACCGCCTTCTGCGCCTTGATTGGGGCCATAAACGGGCGTTTCGTGCCGTCCTGATGCTTTTCCTGCTGCCGGGCGGATTCTTCTTTATAGCGCCGATGAGCGAGTCTCTCTACCTTCTGCTGGCGCTTTCCGCATTGTATTGCTTCCGCAGAAAACACTTTTTGCCCGCGGGGCTGTTCGGCGCATACTGCGCGTTTACACGCAGCGTCGGACTGCTGCTGCTTGCCCCGGTCGTGCTTGAGTGGATCCACGCGTTCCCGAAGGAGAATACGGACCGGAAAAAGTGGGCGTGCGGCATTCTGACGATCCTGCTCATACCGGCGGGCTTTGCGGCGTACCTTTGGATCAACAGGACCGTTTCCGGCAATCCGCTGCAGTTTTTGATCTACCAGCGCGATCACTGGAGCCAGCGGCTCGGGTGGTTTTTCGGCACGGCGGCGTACCAGACGAAATACCTGATCGGCTGCATCGACGAGGGCAACCGCGCAAATCTCCTCGGACTGTGGCTGCCGAATCTTCTGTGGCATTTCGGAACGCTCGGACTGTTCGCCTATGCGTCGAAGAAACTGCGCCCGAGCTACGCCGCGTGGTTCATCGCATACTTTGCGATTGCGATCGGTACGACATGGCTGCTGTCCGGTCCGCGCTATCTGCTTGCAATGCCGGTCGTGGCGATGATGCTCGCACTCGTCACCGAAAAACGGTGGCAGCAATGGCTTGCCGCCCTTATTCTTGTGCCGCTTTCGATCCTTTATCTGATTGCCTTTATCTGCCGCTGGCAAGTGTGGTAAAAAGTAAAAAATACCCTTGACAAAGCAAAAAAATACGGTATAATGGATCAGGTGTAAAGGAAAATACCTTTACACCTCGGAGTGACTATGGAACGATTGTTTGAGCTCGGCATGCTGCTGGACCGGTACGAGGATCTTCTTACCGAGCGGCAGAGGAGCATTTTAAGGCAATATACCGACGAAAACTGCTCGCTTTCCGAGATCGCGGAGCGCGAGGGCATTTCGCGGCAGGGCGTGCGCGACATCCTGAATCGCGGCTCGAAACAGCTTTCCGAAACGGAAGCGGCGGTCGGGCTCGTGCGCAGGGAAGCGAAGCAGACGCAGCTGATCCGCGCGTTTCGAAACCGGTTCAAGGACGTTCCGTTAAGCGACGCGGACCGGACCGCATTTGAAGCGTATCTTGCGGAGCTTGCCGCAATCTGGGAGGACGAAGATGGCATTTGAAGGCATTTCATCCAAACTGCAAAACGTATTCAAAAAGCTGACCGGAAAAGGACGGCTCAGTGAACGCGACGTCAAGGACGCGATGCGCGAGATCAAGCTTGCGCTTCTCGAGGCGGACGTCAACTTCCTCGTCGTCAAGGACTTCGTGAAGCGTGTGGAAGCGCGCGCCGTCGGAACCGACGTGCTCGAGAGCTTAACGCCCGGGCAGATGGTCATCAAGATCGTCAACGAAGAACTGACGAATCTGATGGGCAGCACGAACGCAAAGCTCGAGTTCGGCTCCCAAAAGCCCGCGGTCATTCTGATGTCGGGCCTGCAGGGCGCCGGCAAAACGACGATGTGCGGAAAGCTGGCCGTGCTTTTGAAAAAGCAGTACGGCAAAGCGCCGATGCTCTGCGCGTGCGACATTTACCGCCCGGCGGCGATCGAACAGTTAAAGGTCGTCGGCTCGAAGGCGGAGGTTCCGGTCTACGAGCACGGCACGCAGGATCCGGTAAAGACCGCGCAGGAAGCGGTCGAGGAAGCGCGCCGCACGTTCAAGGACGTCGTGATCGTCGACACCGCAGGCCGTCTGCACATCGACGAGGACATGATGGAGGAGCTGAAGCGCATTCGTAACGCTTTAGAGCCCGCGGAGATCCTGCTGGTGGTCGACGCAATGACCGGCCAGGACGCCGTGAATGTCGCAAAAGCGTTCAACGAGACGGTTCCTTTGACCGGCGTGGTGCTCACAAAGCTCGACGGCGACACGCGCGGCGGCGCGGCGCTGTCGGTCCGCGCGGTCACGGGAAAACCGATCAAGTTTGCCGGTACGGGCGAAAAGCTCACCGACCTTGAAGCGTTCCATCCGGACCGCATGGCGAGCCGCATCCTCGGCATGGGCGACGTGCTGACGCTGATCGAAAAAGCCGAGCAGGCGTTCGATCAGAAAAAGGCGCTCGAGCTCGAGAAAAAGATGCGCACCGACACCTTTACGCTCGACGACTTCCTCGATCAGATGGAGCAGATGAAGGACATGGGCTCCATGGAGGATATCCTGAAGATGATCCCGGGCATGGGCGGAAAGCTCAACGGTCTGCAGATCGACGAGAAGGCGATGGGCAGGACGAAGGCGATCATTCAGGCGATGACGCCGAAAGAGCGCGCAAACCCCGATATCCTGAACGCGTCGAGAAGACGCCGCATCGCGCGCGGCAGCGGCACGACGATCCAGGACGTGAACAAGCTGATGAACCAGTTTGAAGCTTCCCGCAAGATGATGAAGCAGATGACCGGCGGCATGTTCAAAAAGGGCAAGAAGAAACGGGGCGGATTTCCGTTCTTCGGATAAGGACGAAAACGGCAGGGCCGTATTCGATACAATCAAAAAAAAGAAAAGATAAGGAGAAACAAAACAATGCTGAAAATCAGACTGAGAAGAATGGGCGCGAAGAAGCAGCCGTTCTACCGTATCATCGTGGCGGATTCCCGCGCACCCCGTGACGGCGCATTCGTCGAGGAGCTCGGTTACTACAATCCCGCAGCCGAACCCGCGGAGCTCAAGGTTGACAACGAGCGCGCGCAGGCGTGGATGAAGAACGGCGCACAGCCCACCGACACCGTTCGCGGCCTTCTGAAGAAGGCGGGCGCGATCGACTGATCGAGGCAGCTATGGACAAGCTGGTAGAATACATTGCCAAGAGCCTGGTCGATCATCCCGAGGCGGTCCGCGTGACCACCCGTGAGGAGGACGACAGCATCGTGATCGAGCTCGTCGTCGATCCGGACGATACCGGCAAGGTCATCGGCAAGCAGGGACGCATTGCGAAGGCGATCCGTGCGATCGTCAAGGCGGCGTCCATCAACGACGAAAAGAAGGTCGTCGTCGACATTCTGTGAGCGCAGCGTTCTACCGGATCGGCGTGATCGTGCGTCCGCACGGCGTGCACGGCGCGGTCAAGGTCGAACCGCTCACCGATTCGAGCCGGCGCTTCCGCAATCTTACGGATGCATATCTGGAGATGCACGGGGAAATACACCCCGTGCAGCTTGTTGTTTCATCCATAGCGCCGGACGCGGTGCTTCTCACCGTAAACGGGTATGAAACGCCCGAACAGGCGAACGCACTGCGCGGCGCGTATCTCTGCGTGGACAGGGCGCATCGCGTCACGCTTCCGAAGGACACGTATTTTGTGACCGATCTGATCGGCTGCGACACGTTCGATACGGACGGAAACGCATTCGGCAAGCTCACCGAGGTCTATGAGACCGGCGCGAACGACGTGTACGAGATCGAACACGGCAAGCTGATGGTTCCGGCGCTGAAGCGCGTGCTTGCGGAGGTGGATACCGACGACGGACGGATCGTGTTCGACGCCGCGGTTTTGAAGGAGGTCGGGCTGTTTGAAGATTGATATCCTGACGCTGTTCCCCGAGATGTTCGACGGCGTTCTGTCCGCGAGCATTCTCGGCCGCGCGCAGCAGAGCGGCATCCTTTCGATCGAAACGCACGACATCAGAGCGTTTGCCGACAACAAACACCGCAAGACCGACGACTATCCGTTCGGCGGGGGAGCGGGACTTGTGATGATGGCGCAGCCGATCTTCGACTGCATGGAATCGGTCTGCGGCGGCGAACGCCCGCACCGGATCATGCTCACGCCGCGCGGAAAGCTCCTTACAAGCGAACGCGCAAAGGAGCTTTCCAAACTCGACCGCATCGTGCTTTTGTGCGGGCATTACGAGGGCGTGGATGAGCGCGTGAACACGCTGATCGACGAAGAGATCAGCATCGGCGACTACGTGCTGACCGGCGGCGAACTGCCTGCCATGGTGCTGATCGACTGCCTTTCGCGCTTCATTCCGGGGGTTCTCGGCAGTGAGGAGAGCGCGGAGGACGAATCGCACGCAAACGGGCTTTTGGAATACCCGCAGTACACGCGTCCCGCGTCGTTTCGCGGGCTCGACGTGCCGGAGATCCTTCTGAACGGTCACCATGCGAACATTGCAAAGTGGCGGCACGAACAGGCAATGGATAAAACACGCAAAATGCGTCCGTGCCTTTTGGGCAGCTTCGGAAAAAATCCCGAAAATAAAGGAAAATAGGGGTTGCATTTCCATCCCGGCTATGGTATAATGCGCCTTGCGACATCGGGCGGTCCGCCGACACATGTGATCGTGAACGCCTGTTTCAAATAGAAAAAAGGAGAAAATCAAACATGTCCGACATCATTCGTGAACTCGAAAAAGAACAGCTCAGAAGCGATCTGCCCGAGCTGGAAGTCGGCGATACCGTTCGCGTTTTCGTGAAGGTCGTCGAAGGCAACCGTGAAAGATTGCAGAACTTTGAAGGCATCGTCATCAAG
>CADAZC010000016.1 GCA_902792295.1 uncultured Eubacteriales bacterium | reverse complement strand
CGATGCCCGCAGCACGAGGGACTTGTAGCTCGTGAACGGACGGTTCTCGAAGAAGGCATACTGCATCGGGGATTCGCCGACGCCCTTTCTGGCGATCAGTGCGATGCCCTTCTGCGCAAGCTTTCTCGAAAATGCGCCGAACACGCGGATGTAGAGATCATTTTCGTACAGAACGGTTTTGCCGCCTGCGTCCGTATAGGTAAACGTCGCCGGTTTCTCCCACATGCGTCCGCGCATGTTGAAGTTGGCGTACTTGCCCATCGTTTCCTTGATTTCAAGCTCGTCCGCAGCGCCCTTGCCGGTGTAATCCTCGCCCTTGACGTACATGCCGTACCTGGTGTCCCAAAGGTTCTCCGGATCGGTGACCAGAAACACGACCGGCAGATTTGTATTGTGCGCTTCGACCGTTTCCTCGTCGCCGACGATCACATAGGTATAGGACTGAACGTCGCTCGGATAACGGCTGTTGTCGTTTGAAAACGTGCGCACGCGAAGGACGGTGTTTTCCTTGATCGCGATCGGACCGGTCACGCGCGTGGACTGTTCCGTGGGCGTGGTCGTCTTGACCGGATCGTTTTCCTTGCCGCAGGAGACCGTGTAGGTCGCGTAACAGCCCTCGGGCACGGTGATGTTCACCGTCTGGATCCCCTTATAGATGCCGGTCGGCGTATCTGTCGTCACTCTTGCGCAGTAGATCCCTCTGCCGTTCGTGCCGTTTGCCGCGCCTTCGGTCGGCGTGTCGAACAGTTTCCATGCGCCGGTCGCATCGCGTCCGTAGGATACGCAGGAACGCGCCGCCGGGACCGCAACGCGGTCGATCATTTCGCCGGATGCGTCATAGAGGAATATGCTTTCCCCCGTGGACGCGATATCAAAGTTCAGTTCGAACAGTCTTTGTTCGGCCGTTACATCCTTGTCGGTCTGCCCTTCGCGGGGAAGACTTCCTTCGAGCTGCAAGACGAGATATCCTTTTCCGGCGATACTCGTTCCGTCAGGAAAAACCCATTTCCTCGGTTTTCGTTCGTTGTCCGATATCGAAAACCCCGATAGATTGACGGCGGAATCGGATTTGTTGTAAAGCTCGATCCAGCTTCCGAGATCGGCGTCATAGGGACGGTCGCTCTTGGTGGTGCTCGAATTCATATAGATCACGTGATACCCGTCGACGAGGATTTCGTTGATGGAAATATCGTGAACGCCCATCGGTCCGTTTTCCTTCTCTTCAAAGAGCGAGTATCCGTTGATCGTGTTGTCATAGCCCGGGGTCGGCTTGTCCGAACTCTCAAACGCGGCGGAAGGATCGAACGAGCCGTTCGTGTAGATGCGCGCGTAGGAGCAGTTCTGCTGCTGCGGTCCGAAATCGATGAGATCGACGATCAGATCGTTGTTCGTGGTAAACACCAGCGTTTCGCCGCCCTGGGAGGACAGACCGAAGTCGAAGCAGTACGCACCGGAAACCGGTCTCTCGGTGTGATACAGTATAAGGTAAGAATACGCCTCGATGCGCGATCCCGCGGGGAACGTGAACTTGCGCGGCTTCGTAACGTCGTCGGACAGACTGAAGCCGGACAGATCGAATGCGGAACTGCCGGAATTATACAGCTCGATCCAGTCGCAATAGCTGCCGTCCGGCGCCTTGTGCACATTGCCGTTCGACGCCATGAACTCGGTGACACGGACCGGACAGTCGGTCGTTTCCGCGATGCCGGTTTCGGAATCCGCCTGACGCGTGGCGTTGTACGCGTTCCAGCCCTCCTCCGTGTTCGGGAATCCGGGCGTGGGCTTCATAACCGTCCATGCGCCGCTTTCGTCGTACGCAAACGAATTGCCGCCGTAGCCGACCGTGTCGCTTCCGTCGCTGACGCCGTAGGTGTTCGCATTGCCCTTCTGCCCCGTATAGAAATCGGAAAGATCGACCGTAACGATCGCCGTGCCGGACGGGTCGACAAAACGCAGGACATCGTTCTTCGACAGCGCGAAGTCCGTAATGATGACCTTGTTTTCCGTTCCGTCCTCGCCCTTGAGCTTCAGGTACCCGTTGCCGTTGGTCGGGTCGTTCTTCATGCACCACACGACGAGATAGCTGCGCGCCTTGATGATCGACTCGCTCGGGAACATCCAGATCGAAACCTCGTCGTCGGTCAGCCCATACCCGAACAGATCGATGTCCCTGTCGCTCCGGTTATACAGCTCGATGTAATCGCTGTACGTGCCGAGCGGGTCACGCACCGTCTGCTTGTTGCTGATCAGAATCTCGCTGACGATCACGTTGGAATTGCCCTGCGTGTTCGTCGCGGTCTTTCCGGCGCACCGGCTGGTCCCGCAGCTGATCGCCGCAGAAATCGCCACGATAATCACAAGCAGGATCGCCAATGCGACCGCAAGGATCGTCCGTTTCTGTTTTTGCCTGTTGTTCATATCAAATCCTCATACTGGTTTACATTCTGCAACGATTTTATCATAGCACATTTTTTGCCGTCCGCAAGGCGGAACGAAAAATATTCACAAAAACCATACAGAAATGTTGCCTAACGGTAATCGTGCATTCGCTTTAAAAGCGTTTCCCTTTTGTTTTCCTCCGGATGTACGGCGCAATGCAGCAGCAGCGCGTGCTTGATCCTTCCGACGCGTTCGCCCGCGGGGATGCCGAGCTCCTGCATGATATCTCCGCCGGACACTCCGATCTCGCCTTCCGAAAACGGCGCGTGCTCGCTCTGCATCTTCGCATAGATCGCACGCCAGCGTTCGGCGACGTAATCCGTTCTGTACCCGCTGCCGCGGACGTCCGCCTCCCGGATCCGGATCAGGTCCTCCGTCCGCTCCCTGCCCCACTCCGCAAACCGTCTGCGTACCGTCGCCTCCGCCGCTTCGTCTCTTAAATCGAACATGTGGATGCGAATAATCCCGCAGACGCGGTCAATCAGCGCGTTCGGAAACCGCAGGCGTTCGAGCATCGTCCGCGCGATGCGTTCGCCGTAACTATCGTGCGCATACAGCTTGCCGTCGCGCCGGAGCGCTTCCGGCTTTCCGACGTCGTGCAAAAGTCCGGCAAGCCGGATGCCGAGCTCGTTCGGCGTGTTCCCGCACGTATGGAACAGGTGCGTGAGAACGTCGTACTTATGATAATCCTCCCGCTGCGCCATGCCGTCGCATGCGCAAAGCTCCGGCAGAAGATACGGCAGCGCGCCGACGTCCCTGAGCAGCGTAAGCGCGTGAAACACGTTTTCGCCGGTGAGAATCTTCGCAAGCTCCTCGCGCTTGCGTTCCCATGCGACGTCGTCGAGCAGCGCGGCGTTCGCCCTTGCGGCTTCCCACGTGGCGGGATCGATCGAAAAACGCAGCGCCGCCGCAAACCGCACGAGCCGCAGAACGCGAAGCCCGTCGTCACGCAGGATCACCGCCGGATCCTTCGTCGTCGTGCGGAGTACGCGGTTCTTCAGATCGGGAAGTCCGCCTGTCGGATCGAGGATTGTTCCGTCGGATACGGATTCATAGAGCGCATTGATCGAAAAATCGCGTCGGAACGCGTCGACCTCCGGCGCGTCCGAAAACCGGACCGCGTCCGGCTTGTGCGCGCCGCCCGCGCCGTACGATTCGGTGCGGAAGGTCGTATGCTCGTAATCCGTTCCGTCGACCGAAAGCAGCACCGTGCCGAGCGTCGGCTGCACGATCCGCGCCGCGATCCCGGCGTTTTTCGCCCGTTCGATCAGCTCGTCCGGCTTTAACCTGCTGCAAAGGTCGACGTCGTGCACGTCTCTTCGGAGCAGCGCGTCGCGCACGCATCCGCCGACCGCATAGAGCGTCGCCCCCTCTTGTTCGAGGGTTTCGGCAAAGACGCGCAGCGCGGTCGGCAGCTTTAACATGAATTATGCTTCTCCTTCGGGTTTTTCAACCTGCGTTTCCGGCGCGGCGGGCGTTTCGCCCTCCTCCTCGTCCGGAACGATCTCCTGATGCGGCAGGAGCGCAACGCTTGCGATCTTCGTATCGCCGTCGAGCGACATCAGGCGCACGCCCTGCGTGTTTCTGCCGATGATTGAGATCTGGTCGACCGGCATGCGCATGATCACGCCGTCGTCGCGCACAAGCAGCAGGTCTTCGTCCTCGGTCGTCATTCTGAGGCACGCGAGCCCGCCGGTCTTTTCGGTCGCTTTCATGGCAAGAATGCCCTTGCCGCCGCGTCCCTGTACGCTGAACTGGCTTTCCTCGGTGCGCTTGCCGAGACCCTTTTCGGTGACGGTCAGCACCAGTCCGCCCTTCTGCACGAGGATCATATCCATGACGATATCGCCTTCATCCAGCTTGATCGAGCGCACGCCCATGCCGCCTCTGCCGGTGGCGCGGACGTCGCTTTCGCGGAAGCGGATGCACTTGCCGTTACGGGATGCGATGATGAATTCATCGTCGCCGTTGCTCATCTCCACGGAGATCAGCTCGTCGCCCTCGCGCACGGTCTGCAGTACGAGACCGCCCTTGCGAATATTCATGCACTCCGAAATCCGCGTCTTTTTGATGAGACCGTCGCGCGTCGCCGTGACGAGATATCCCGTCTCCTCGACTTCGCGCGGAACGATGAACATCGCCGTGACCTTTTCGCCGGTACGAAGCTGCAGAAGGTTCACCACCGGGATGCCCTTCGAAGTGCGGCTCGCTTCGGGGATCGCATAGCACTTGATGCGGAACACGCGGCCCATGTTCGTGAAGAACATGATCGGCGCATGGGTGCTGGAAACCAGTACGCGCTCGACATAATCCTCGTCGCGCGTCGCCTGTCCCTTGACGCCCTTGCCGCCGCGGTTCTGCGCGCGGAAGGTCTCGGACGAGGTGCGCTTGATGTAGCCGAAATGCGTCATGGTGACCGCCATTTCCTCTTCCTGAATGATGTCGTCGAGGTCGATGTCGTCCAGCGCCTGCGTGATTTCGGTACGGCGCGGATCGGCAAGACGCGCTTTTACGTCGAGCGCTTCGTCCTTCACGACCTCCAGAAGCTTATGCTCGTCACTTAGGATCGTGCGTAAATATGCAACGCGCTCCTTAAGCTGCCGGTCCTCCTCCAGGAGGCGGTCGCGCTCCAGTCCGGTGAGACGCTGCAGACGCATGTCGAGGATCGCCTGCGCCTGACGCTCGGAGAATCCGAACTTCGTGCACAGTCCGTCCTTCGCCGCCTGTCCGTTCGGCGACGCCTTGATGAGCGCGATGATCTCGTCGATCACGTCGAGTGCGCGCAAGAGACCGTCCAGAATGTGCAGACGTTCCTCGGCGCGGTTCAGATCGAAGCGCGTGCGCCGCGTGACGACGTCCTTCTGATGCTCGAGATAATAGTACAGGATCTGCTTGAGGTTCAGGATCTTCGGCTCGCCGTCGACCAGCGCGAGGTTGATGACGCCGAACGTGTCCTGCAGCTGCGTGTGCTTATACAGGTTGTTCAGCACGACGTTCGCGTTGACGTCCTTCTTAAGCTCGATGACGATGTGCGTGCCGTTGCGGTCCGTTTCGTCGCGCAGATCCGAAATGCCCTCGATGCGCTTTTCGTGCACGAGGTCCGCGATGCTCTCCACGAGCCGCGCCTTGTTGACCTGGTACGGGATCTCGGTCACGATAATGCGGCTGCGGTTCTGCGAAAGCTGTTCGATCTCGGTCTTTGCGCGGATGATCAGCTTGCCTCTGCCGGTACGGTACGCCTGCGCGATGCCGGACCTGCCGAGGATCGTTGCGCCGGTCGGAAAGTCCGGACCGGGAATATAGCTCATCAGCTCGTCGACCGTGATGTCGGGATTGTCGATCAGCGCCACAAGTCCGTCGATCGTTTCGCCGAGGTTGTGCGGCGGCATGTTCGTCGCCATACCGACCGCGATGCCGTTACTGCCGTTTACCAGCAGGTTCGGGAAACGCGCGGGCAGCACGGTGGGCTCCTGCTGCGTGCCGTCGAAGTTCGGCTGGAAATCGACCGTGTCCTTGTCGATGTCGCGCATCATTTCCATTGCCATCTTAGAAAGACGCGCCTCGGTATAACGCATCGCCGCCGCGCCGTCGCCGTCGGCGGAACCGAAGTTGCCCTGCCCCTCGACGAGCGGATAGCGCGTGTTGAAATCCTGCGCAAGACGCACCATCGCGTCGTATACGGAGGAATCGCCGTGCGGATGGTATTTACCCATGCAGTCGCCGACGATACGCGCGCTCTTACGCGTGGGCTTGTCGGGCGTGACGCCGAGCTCTTCCATGGAGTGCAGGATGCGGCGGTGCACCGGCTTCATGCCGTCGCGCACATCGGGGAGCGCGCGGCTCGTGATGACCGACATCGCATAGGCGATGAAGCTCTTCTGCATCTCGCGTTCCAGATTGATCGGCCGGATGCGGCCGTTGTTTGTCGTTGTCGTTTCGCTCATATGCTTACCTCATCAGATATCCAGATCGGTGACGAGCTTTGCGTTCTGCTCGATGAACTCGCGCCGCGGCTCGACCTTGTCGCCCATCAGCAGCGTAAACAGCCGGTCCGCCTCCACGGCGTCCTCGACCGTGACCTTCAGCATCAGGCGCTGTTCGGGATCCATCGTCGTTTCCCAGAGCTGTTCCGGATTCATTTCGCCGAGACCTTTGTACCGCTGGATCTCCGGCTTCGGATCCGGTCCGATCTCCTTGAGCTTTTCGTCCAGCTCCTCGTCGGAATACACATACCACTGCTGCTTGCCGCGCTTGACGCGGTAGAGCGGCGGCTGCGCGATGTAAACGTACCCCTCGTCCACGAGCGGGCGCATGTGCCGATAGAAGAAGGTCAGAAGCAGGATGCGAATATGGCTGCCGTCGACGTCCGCATCGGTCATGCAGATGATCTTGTGATAGCGCAGCTTCGAGATGTCGAACTCGGTGTCGATGCCGGCGCCGAACGCCGTGATCATGTATTTGATCGCGTCGCTCGAAAGCATCCGGTCGAGACGCGCCTTTTCGACGTTCAGGATCTTGCCACGCAGCGGAAGGATCGCCTGGTACTTCGGGTTCCTGCCCATTTTGGCGGAACCGCCTGCGGAATCGCCCTCGACGAGGAAGATCTCGCAAAGCGACGCGTCCTTTTCGGTGCAGTCGGAAAGCTTTCCGGGCAGCGCCGTGGAATCGAGCGCGGTTTTTCTCCGCGTCAGATCCCTTGCCTTTCTCGCCGCCTCGCGTGCGCGCGACGCCATCAGGCACTTATCGACGATCATGCGGCCGATCGGCGGGTTCTCGTCGAGAAACTCGGAAAGGCCCTTATAGACCGTGTTGCTGACCAGCGGTCGGATGTCGGCGTTGCCGAGCTTCGTCTTGGTCTGTCCTTCGAACTGCGGCTCCTGGAGCTTCACGGAAATGACGGCGGTCAGACCCTCGCGGATATCCTCGCCGGACAGTGAACTGTCCTTTTCCTTAAAGAGGTTCGCACGCTTCGCGTAATCGTTGACCGCGCGGGTCAGCGCCTGCTTGAAGCCGTCCAGATGCGCGCCGCCCTCGTGCGTGTTGATGTTGTTCGCGTAGGTGTAGATGTCCTCGTTGTAGCCGTCGTTGTACTGCATCGCGATCTCGACCGTGGCGGTCTCCTCGCCGTTCTCCATGCGCTTTGCGGAGAAGTAGATCGGATCCTGATGCAGGACTTCCTTATTTTTGTTGTAGTGCGACACGAATGAACGGATGCCGCCTTCGAAGCAGTAGTCGCGCTCCAGATGCGGCTCTTCACGTTCGTCGATCGCCGTGATGCGCACGCCCGCGTTCAGAAACGCCAGCTCGCGAAGACGGGACTTCAGCTTGTCGAACTCGAACTTGACCTCGTCGAAGATCTCCGCGTCCGGCTTGAACGTAACGCTCGTGCCGGTGTCGTTTTCGGCGCATTCGCCGACGACCTCGACCTTCGTCACCGGAATACCGCGCTGATAACGCTGCCGGTGGATCCTGCCGCCGCGGCGAACCTCGACCGTGAGGTCTTCGGACAGTGCGTTCACGCACGAAAGACCGACGCCGTGCAGACCGCCGGAGACCTTGTAGCCCCCGCCGCCGAACTTGCCGCCCGCGTGCAGGATCGTCAGAGCGACTTCCAGCGCATCCTTGCCGGTCTTTTCGTGATAGCCGACCGGTATGCCGCGGCCGTTGTCGCTGACCGTCACGGTTTCACCCTCGTGGATCACGATGTTGACATGGTCGCAGAACCCCGCCATCGCTTCGTCGATCGAGTTGTCGACAAGCTCGTAAACGAGGTGGTGCAGTCCTCTTGAATCGGTCGAGCCGATATACATGCCCGGACGGCGGCGAACCGCCTCGAGCCCCTCCAGTACCTGGATCTGTGACGCGCCGTAATCGGCGCTCACTTCATGCTGCAGATCTTCCATCTTTTTCTCTCACATTCTCCTATGATAAATCAGTTTTGTTGCTTTCGCCGAGCCGTTCCTTGAGCGTCTGCACCGCCGTTGCGGCGGCATAAACGTAGGTCGTTCCGTTTCGCGAGCAGATCACGTACGCCTTCGGGCGACCGTAGGACGGGTAGTAATGCCCCGCCTCCACGCAGTCGCGGATGATGCGTTCCGTCTCCGCCGAAGCCCGTTCCGCCGGCTGGATCGCGATCACGTCCGCCGTCGGCACAAAGCGGTTTTCTCCGATGTGCAGAAGCATTATTCCTCCACCACCCTTCCGTTCGAAACGCGGTATACCTGCATACTCACCGCGCCGGCTTTCACAAACTCCTCGAGGTGCGTACAGGTCACGAACGTCTGGCACTCCGAAACGACCTCCAGAAGCCGCGACTGTCGTTCGGCGTCGAGCTCCGAAAACACGTCGTCCAGCAAAAGCACCGGACGTTCGCCGCGCACTCTGCGGACAAGGTCGATCTCGGACAGTTTCAAAGACAGCGCCGCGGTCCGCTGCTGTCCCTGCGAACCGTACACGCGCAGATCGCGCCCGTTCAGAAGGAGCAGCAGATCGTCCCTGTGCGGTCCGACCGAGGTGAATCCGCGGTAAATGTCGCGCTCCAGCCGGTCCGCAAGCTGTTCGGTCAGCGTCTCGCGCAGATCGTCGAAATCCTGCACCGGCACCGTCGGCTGATAGACCGTTTCCAAAAGCTCCTTCGTGCCGCTCATCTTCGCATGGAGCGTGTGCGCGTTTTGGGAAAGTTCCTCGATGAACGACGCCCTTGCCTGCATGATCGTCGCGCCGAGCTTACTTAACTGCTCGTCCCAAAGCTCGATCATGTCGTACGGCACGGTTTCTTCCTTCAGGAGCAGGTTGCGGCTTTTCAGCGCCTGATTGTACTGCTGCAGAGCATAGTAGTACGCGGGCTTCAACTGGCTCAGTTCCATATCGAGAAACCGCCGCCGTTCCTGCGGTCCGTCCTTCACAAGCTGCAGGTCCTCCGGCGAGAACATCACGACGTTCAGACAGCCCATCAGCTCGCCCGAACGGTTCAGCGGCGCCTCGTCGAGATACACGCGCTTGCGTTCGCCGCGGATGAGCTCAATGCGGATCGAGCGCGAGCCGCCGCGCGTTTCGAGCGCAAGCGCCACGCTGCCGTCAAGCTGCCCGTCCATCAGCAGCTCGGCGTCGTGCGGGGTGCGGTGACTCCTGCCCAGCGCGCACAGAAAGATCGATTCGAGCACGTTGGTCTTCCCCTCGGCGTTCAGCCCCGAAAGGATGTTGAGTCCCGGTTCCGGGTACAGGGTAAGGTCCGTATAATTCCGGAATCTATGCAGTTCCAGTCCCTTGATCCGCATGGGCACATTCTCCTCGTAATTTACCATATGAGTATAGCACATCCGCCTTTTTTTGTAAATATCAATATAGAAGAAATAGCAATTCTTTTCATATATTTTGCATACAGAACCGCCCTTTGCCGCCCGTTTTCGGGGCATGAAAAAAGCCCGCCGGAAGGCGGGTTTCGGGCGGAACTTCCAGAAGCTCGGGATGCTTGAGATAGTTGAACAGCTTGCGGCTTGCCACAACGTACTGCGAACCGGAGCAGACGCGCTCGTCCATGACAATGCCGATCGGAATGCACTTTTCAAATACGATCTCGCCTTTTCTGCGCTGCGGCACTTCGTGCGGGATGCCCATCGCCATGATCATCGTCGTCGTACCGAAGTTGTAGACATGGTGATAGATCGCGTTGGTGCGGATGCTCGCAAGGTTCGTGATCGTCAGCGAGCAATGGAACGGGCTCGCGTCAATGATGCTCTTCGGCAGCAGACCGAACTTGTCCATCGCCTTGAACACGCACACGCCGAAGCGGCACAGCCCCGGCACCTTCAGGAGCTTGCGAATGAGGTCGTCGGTCGAGTTGGTGTCGCCCGAGGCGCGGTTTTCCGCGACGTATTTGTCGAGCGTTTTGTGCACGTCGTCGATCGTAAACTCCGGCTCAAAATGCATCTTGTTCATCGTACCTTCGGTCTCGCCGGGCTTTAAGACCACCATGCCGACCGCAATCTCGTTGCGCGCGTAGATCGTCTTGTTCACGACGAAGCGGTTGATGATCGGGTACTCCGCAACCGTGCGGACGTATGCCGCAAGCACCAGTCCGAGATGCGAATACTCCTTGCCCTCGGCGCGCTTTCTGTTCAGATACGCCTGCATCGGCTCAAGCGGTACGTCGATCTCCATCATGTTCATTGAGTCGCAGCGCTGGTCCATGATATGCGCCGCAACCTGATACATCGGCTGCGCGGTCTTGACACGTCTTCCGTCTTTTCTCACTGTTGTTCTCCCTCTGTCGATTGAATTGGATTTTGTATCGTTTCCGGTTCTTGCTTTCTCGCAAACCGCTGCACACCGTAGATCCCGACGAGGATCACCACGCAGAACACCGCGGAAAGCCATGTGAACGGCTCCTTTAAGATCAGCGCCCCCGCGATCACGGAAACCGCGGTCGTCAGGTTCGCGTAAACGGTCGAGCGCGTTACCGTCATATACGTCGCCATATAGGACAGCAGGAAATAGCTTACGACCGAACAGCACACCGATAAAAACAGCACCGGCAGCAGAAACTTCATGTCCGCAAGCGGCGCAAAGAACGCCGCGGGGCTGAAGCGGGTCCGTACGAGCGCGATCGGCGTAAAGCACGCCGCGCCCATGCCGATCATCAGATACGTGCGTTCAAACGCCGTGAACTCGGCGGACAGCCCGCGGTCCAGGATCCCGTACGCCGCGGCGGAGACCACCGCGACGATCAGACCGACCACGCCGATCCAGTCAAGCGCGCCGCTCGAACGGGTCAGCATTCCGATGCCGATCACGCCGCCGACCGAAAGAAAGCTGAACAGTACCTGTCCGACCGTCGGCTTTTCGTGCAGAAACGGGATCGCCGCAAAGATCGAAACGATCGGGATCACCGCGATCATCACGCCCGAAAAGATCGTCGTCGAATGGATCACGCCGAGCTCCTCGCCGATAAAGTAGATCACCGGCTCCATGAGCCCCATGAAAAGCGGCCAGAAGATGCGCTTCCCCTTTCCGCGGAAGTTGATCTTCACGACGCGGAAAAGCAGCAGCAGATTCATGACGGCAAACGCGATCAGAAACCGGTGGCTTAAAAGCAGATACATATCCGCAACGCCGAGCGCCGATTTCGTAGCGAGGAAGCTGAACCCCCAGAAGATATGGCTGATAACCGCCGCCAGAAAGAGCGTGATCTCTTTTTTCTTCATGTCAGTCGATCTTGTATTCGAGAATGGTCCTTCGCTCTTTCAGTCCCATCTGCCGGTAAAACGCAAGCGCGCCGGCGTTGTCGTTCCATACGTTCAGCGTGATCCAGTCGAAGCCGTTTTCCTCAGCATACGCCTTCACATGACGGAAGAGCCGCTGTCCCACGCCGGTCCGGCGTTCGGCTTCGTCCACGCACAGATCGTCGATATACAGTTCTCTGCGCCCGACGATCGGTCCGTCGTCCTCCACCGTTTTCCGAAAGCAGATCGCATACCCTACGGCACGGTCGGTTTCGTCCGTTTCCACAAACAGAACGCAGTCCGGATCCTTCAGAAGGTCCAGAACGCCCGCCTCGGAATACTTCTGCGTACCGCTTCGGTACATATCGGGACGCACGGCGGCGTGCACTTCCAGCACCTGCCGCAAGAGTGCGGAGATGCGCGGCGCGTCCTTTTCTTCGGCTCTGCGGATCATGCTTACTCCTTCATCATGCGCGCCGCAAGCTTCATGCGCTGTTCCTTACTGAGGATGCGCTTGCGCATGCGGATGCTCTTCGGCGTGATCTCGACAAGCTCGTCGTCCGCGATGAACTCGAGGCACTGCTCGAGCGTGAACAGCGTGGGCGGCGTCAGGCGCAGCGCTTCGTCGCTGCCCGCCGCACGCATGTTGGTAACGTGCTTTTTCTTGCAGACGTTGACCACGATGTCGTCCGCACGCGCGCACTCGCCGACGATCTCGCCCTCGTAAACCGGAACGCCCGGTCCGATGAACATTCTGCCGCGGTCCTGCGCATAGAACAGCCCGTAGGAGCAGGAATCGCCCGTTTCGTGCGCGACCAGGCTCCCCGTCTTGCGCTCGGCAATATCGCCCTTATATGGCTCATAGCCGTAGAAGATATGGTTCATGACGCCGTTGCCGCGCGTGTCGGTCATGAGCTCCGAACGGTAGCCCATCAGTCCGCGCGCCGGGATCAGAAACTTCAGTCGCGTACCCGTGTCGCCGAGCGTCGTCATGTCGGTCATTTCCGCCTTGCGCATGCCGAGCTTTTCCATGACAGCGCCCACGTATTCCTGCGGCACGTCGATGGTCAGCTCCTCGATCGGCTCGGTCACGACGCCGTTTTCATCCTTGTGCAGGATGACCTTCGGACGCGACACCGCGAACTCATAGCCCTGACGGCGCATCTGCTCGATCAGGATCGAGAGATGCAGCTCGCCGCGGCCGCTGACGCGGAACGTATCGGTCGATTCGGTCTCCTCGACGCGCATCGACACGTTCGTCTTGACCTCGTTGAACAGGCGATCGCGGAGGTTGCGGCTGGTCACATACTTGCCTTCCTTGCCCGCAAACGGACTGTCGTTGACCAGGAACATCATGGAGACGGTCGGCTCGTCGATCTTCACGAACGGCATCGGCTCGACGCAGCTCGGATCGCACGCGGTCTCGCCCACGTTCAGGTCTTCCACGCCCGCGACGCAGACGATATCGCCCGCGTATGCTTCCTCGACTTCGACGCGCTGCAAGCCATCAAAATTATACAGCCGCGTGATCTTCGTGTCGCGGCGACGGTTTTCCTGTCCGCCGCACAGCGTAATGGTCTGTCCGCGCTTCGCCACGCCGCGCTCGATGCGCCCGATGCCGATCTTGCCCACGTAGTCGTCGTAATCGATCGTCGAGAACAGGATCTGCAGCGGCGCGTCGGTATCCGTCGCAGGCGACGGGATCTCCTTGAGGATCGTATCGAAGACCGCCTGCATGTTGTTCTCCATCTGATCCGGCTCGTAGCCCGACATGTTGTTGCGCGCGGAGGCGTACACGATCGGAAAATCAAGCTGCTCTTCCGTTGCGCCGAGCTCGATGAACAGCTCCAGCGCCTCGTCCACGACCTCATAGGGACGCGCTTCGGGACGGTCGACCTTGTTCACCACGACGACCGCCTTTTTGTTGAGCTCCAGCGCCTTGCGGAGGACGAACCGCGTCTGCGGCATGCAGCCCTCGAATGCGTCGATCAGCAGCAGAACGCCGTCGACCATCTGCAGGATTCGCTCGACCTCGCCGCCGAAGTCCGCGTGGCCCGGCGTGTCGACAATATTGATGCGCGTATCGCCGTAGGTGACCGCGGTATTTTTGGACAGGATCGTGATGCCGCGCTCGCGTTCGAGGTCGCCGCTGTCCATAATGCGTTCGGTTCCCTGTTCGCTGCGCCGCAGCGCGCCCGCGTCCTTCAGAAGCTGATCGACCAGCGTCGTCTTGCCGTGGTCGACATGCGCGATGATCGCAACATTGCGAATATTCATAAAATCTTCCTCTTTCCCTCGGATTCTGTCTGTTTTTCCAAAAATCGAAACAAGATATTATACACCGCTTTTCTTTCGATTGCAAGCGGAAACAAATAAAAAGGCGAGCGGGATCGTTCGCCTTTTCGTTTTCGGTTTTATTTCAGTCCCATCACATACCGCAGGATCGCCGCGGCGTCCGCGGCGTCAACCGTTCCGTCGCCCGTAAAGTCTGCGGCAAGCAGCGCATCGCCGCTCAGAGATACCAGCGACACAACATGCCGCAGAACCAGCACGGCGTCCGCCTCCGTGACCGTTCCTGAGCCGTCTGCGTCGCCGCGCAGCGCATACGGGGACGGCTTCGGCGTCGCTGTCGGCTTCGGTGTTGCGGTCGGCTTCGGCGTTGCGGTCGGTTTCGGCGTTGCGGTCGGTTTCGGCGTTGCGGTCAGTTTCGGCGTTGCGGTCGGCTTCGGCGTTGCGGTCGGCTTGACCGTTGCCGAAGGCGTAGGCGCTGCCGTTGCCGTTGCCGTCGGCGTCTCCGCAGGCGTCGGAGAAGGTGTATCGCTCGGTTCGACCGTCGGTGTTTCCGAAGGCGTCTCGCTCGGTTCGATCGTCGGCGTCTCCGCAGGCGTCGGAGAAGGTGTATCGCTCGGTTCGATCGTCGGCGTCTCCGAAGGCGTCTCGCTCGGTTCGACCGTCGGCGTTTCCGAAGGCGCTGCAGTCGGCGTTGCGGTCGGAACCGCCGTGGTAAACGGCATTGTGCCGTCGTCATAGGTAAAGTCGAACGCTGCGGTCGATTCGATCGCCTTTCCGTTTTCGTCAAACAGCGTCGCCCCGCGGTAATAGAACTTCAGCACATCCACATAGGAATAGCCCTTTTTCACCATCTGTCCCGCGCCGCGGTGCGAAAGACCAGCGCGGTGTCCGCTCGAAACGCCCCACACGAGCTTCCATTCGTTCTTTGCGGTATGCACCGCGAAACAGACCGTGCCGGCTGCGCCCGATGCAGCGGCGGCTTTGACCTCGGCGGGCGTGCAGGAAAACGAAACCTGTTTTTGCTTGCCCGCGTCGTCCTTGACCGTCAGTGTCCAGTCGTACCGCTTCTGCGGCGCAAGCACATTCGGGTACCGCGCCGTGCCGGTCGGATTCTTCGGATCGTACACGCCGACGAGCGTGTCGACCGAAACGATTTCCTTCGCGCCGGTCTTTTCGAGCAGGAATGCGTACAGCGAAGCGTTCATGCTTTTCGGCGCCGTGCCGTCGATCGTAAGCGCGACGTTCTTGGTCGACCCCGCGAGATCGAACGGATCGTAGCCGAACCAGTACGCGCCGGCGTTCGCCGTGCCGCCCCATTTGATGCGCGGCGTGATCGCCTGTCCGCCGTTTGCGGTGCTGTAATACGTTTTTACCGTTTTGCCGTTGTATCTGAGCGTCTGCTTCCAGACGGCGTCGACCGCCGCGATCGTGTTTTTGTCGCCCGCGACATAGCCGTAATAGAGCTGCGAGGTCGTGGTGTCGTACACGTCGAAATACTTGTTTTTTCTTGCCTCGATCTCGGCAAGCGCAAAGCCCTTCGCACAGATCGTTTCGGTCTTCAATACGTCCGGCTTCGACGAATCGGACATCTCGCCGCTGACCACGCCGTAGAGATAATGATGCATCCCCACGTAATTGATCAGCCGCAGCGTGCCGCCGTCGTTATAAAAGACGAAATCGCCGTAATAGACGCGCGTACCGTGCTTGGCGTTGTTGAACGTCAGCGTCGTGGACGCGCGCGTTCCGACGCGCGCGAGCCGCACGGAACCGCTCGATTTCTGCAGCACGCCCGCCGTCGAATGCGACACCGTAATCTTGCCGTCCGCGAGCTTCGCCGTGATCGTTCCGCCGCTGACCGCCTTGCCGTCCACGGAATACTTGCCGGAGAGCTTGACGGAAAGCGTGTCCGCCTCGCCGGTGGACAGGAGCACGCGCACGGCCTGTTCGGTCTCCTCCGCCGCAGCGGGTGCGACGGCGATCGGCAGCAGAAGCAGACAAAGCAGCAGACAAGCCAGCCGTTTCACGGACGCGTCCTCCTTTCCGGTTTCTTAAACACGTTATACCACAGTTATACAAAAAAACAAACGCCGCAGGGCGTTTGTTGAAACATTATTTACAAGAATGACGAATCTTTGCCGCAATTTTGGCAGATTACGGAAGCGGCGCAAAAATCCGCATCACCGCCTCCGCCGCCTTCCGTCCGTCGACCGCCGCGCTGACGATGCCGCCCGCATATCCCGCTCCTTCGCCAACCGGATACAGTCCTTTGTGCGAAACGGATTCCATTCCGGAATCGCGCAGGATCCGAAGCGGCGAGGATGTGCGGCTTTCGACCGCCGTCAGAACCGCATCCGCCATGTCATATCCTTTGAGCTGCCGCCCGAACGCTTTGATTCCGTCCCGCACGCCCGCCGCGACAAAGTCCGGCAGGCATTCGGAAAGCCGTGTGTACCGCACGCCCGGCCGGTAGGTCGGTTCGACCGATCGCGAGGGCTTTGACGCCTCATCGCGCAAAAACGCGCCGACCGTGGATGCGGGCGCGGTCCCGTCGCCGCCGCCGTGCAGAAACACGTCCCGTTCGAGCCGGTCGAGATACCGGAGCCCGTCCAGAGGATGCGCGCCGAAATCGTCCGGCGTGATCTGCACGACGATCGCCGCGTTGGCGTTCTTTCCGTCGCGCGCAAAGTTGCTCATGCCGTTGACGACCGTCTGTTCCGGGCCGCTCGCGCTTGCCACGACCTGTCCGCCCGGACACATGCAGAACGTATAGACGCCGCGCTCGCCGCTCCTTGCGGTCAGCCGGTATTCCGCCGCGCCGAGCCGCGGGTGGTTTGCCATGGGTCCGTACTGGCTTTCGTTGATCAAACTCTGCGGATGCTCCGCGCGCACGCCGATCGCAAACGCCTTCGGCGCCATCGCAACGCCCCTGTCGTACAGCATTCCTGCCGTATCTCTTGCGCCGTGTCCCATGGCGAGAATCAGCGCCGTACACGGCTCCCAAACGGCTTTGCCGCCCTGCTGCACCAGCGCCGCCGTCACCGCGCCGTCGGTCGTTTTGAGATCCGCAAGCTTTGCGGAAAAAAGCACTTCGCCGCCCGCCGCTTCGATCCTCTTCCGCAGGTTTCCGACCACGGTACGCAGCCGGTCCGTGCCGATATGCGGCTTTGCAAGGTACGCGATCTCTTCCGGCGCTCCGCTTTTGATCAGATCGGAGAGGACGCCGTCGATGTGCGGATCGCGGATGCGCGTGGTGAGCTTGCCGTCGGAAAACGTTCCCGCGCCGCCCTCGCCGAACGCCACGTTGCTTTCCGGATCGGGTTCGCGCAATGCGCCCGACCAATAGCGTTCCACGTCTTTTACCCGTTCCTCAATCGGGCGTCCGCGCTCGATCACCAACGGACGGTAGCCGTTTTCCGCAAGCGTCAGCGCCGCGAACAGTCCCGCCGGACCGAGCCCTGCGACGATGATCCTGCCCTCCGCCTGCTTTGTGCCGAAGGAGAACGGTTCCGTCTTTTGCGGATTCACAAGCTCCGCCTTCCGTTTCGGATCGCGCAGGATCCGCTTCGCCGCCGCGTCGCCGACCGTAAGCTCCGCATGCACGCAGTAAAAGATATCGTTCTTTTTGCGCGCATCAAGCGCCTGCCGGACGATCCGCAGCTTCAGAAGCGCATCCCGCGGAATGCCGAGCGTATTACAGCACGAAGCGGCGAACGAATCGTCCGTCGCATCGAGCTCTTTTCGTAAGTTTTGCAGATAAACCGTTTTCATCCGATTTTCCGATGATGTCCGTTATCCTGCCGTTTCAATCGCCTGCATGTTGATCGTAACGGTCTTCTGCGGCAGTTCGATGAGATAGGTCATGCCGTCTCTGCCGACAAAGGTGATCAGAACCTTCGCGTCGCCGTCGTCGGATTCCACCACGCGGTATTCCTCAAGATGCAGGTTGACGCCCTTGCACGCAATCGAAACAGGCACTTCGTTTGCGCCTTCCTTGCAGCCCCGCAGATCGACCGACGCCGTGAACCAGCGCGTATTGAGCGCTTCCATCGCGTCGACCAGACCGGATACGCGAACCGTAACGGTTTCGGGCTGATCCAGCATCTTCAGACCGTTGGCAAGGCCGGAATAGGTGATCGGAACCTCGAACTCCAGTTCGTCGGCGGCGCGCTTCCGAACGGTCGTCTTTACCGTCACGGACTCCTTCTTGTCGGTCTTCACGCCGGAGGGGATTTCAAGCCCGACCGTCAGCGTTTCCTCACCCTCTTCGTGGTTCAGAACGATCTGTTCCGTCTTGATCGCGCTGACCTTCAAAAGGTCCGTGCTGTCGCCGTAGATGCGGATCGTCTGGTCCGAACCGCCGGCAAGCGCGCATTCATACTCGTACAAATCGGTGTTCAGACCGTCTGCGACGACGTCTCCCAGTTCGAGCGGAACTTCTTTGTACCGGCGGATCTCGATGTCCTTTACGGTGACCTTCACATCCCTTGTGGAGGCGCTGTCGATCTGCTCGCCGTTGATGTCGAAGAACTCGACCGGCAGGGTCAGCGCATACGTTCCGGGAAGCGTGGACAGATCGGCGTTCTCAAACGTAGAGAGATCGATCTTCACTTCCGCACGGGAGATCCGGTCGATATCGGATTTCAGACCGGACAGCGCCGGAATCGTTACACGCTTCGGCGGGATGCACTCAAAGTACTCCGGAAACGAATTCCCGACCTGCACGATTGCGGGAAGTGCGTTCTCCGTGCGTACCGTGGCAACCATTTCTTCGCCGGTCCACGTCCGTTCGATCGTCAGGTCGATCTGCTCGACCGTGACGCTCTTCAGCGCGGCATACTCCGGAATTGAGGTCGAGACATCGAGTCTGACCGTTTTGCGGTCCGGATCCTGATCGCTGATCGGGATCTTTTCGAGATCGACGTAGCACTTTACGCGGGAAGCGTCGATCATGCTGTGACGGTCGATGCTCGCTTCCACATCGACGTCGGTGCTGTGCGTCTCGGAATCGACGACGACCCAGCCCTTCTGGCGGAGCCGGTCCTCATTCTGCAGCGTAATCTCGACGTCGTAAACGCGCTTGACGTATTTCGGCTTGACTTCGGAAAGCACGTAGCCCCAAAGCAGAAGCGCGAACACCAGCGCAATGATTTTCAGCGGAATGTTCTTGGTGAATACGTTTTTGAAAAACCGTCCGAGCGCGGAGAGAAATTTCTGTCGTTTCGTCATGTTATGCCTCCGCCTCCTTCTTTTTCCGGTTCCACGGAAGCACGAAGCCCTCGTTCTTCACCAACAGACTTTCAAGAACGTCGTTCAGCGCCTTCTCATCCAGATAGCGGATCAGCTTTCCTTCGCGCGCTACGGAGATCGCGCCGGTCTCCTCGGACACGATGATGACCACGCAGTCCGCCGCGGACGAAACGCCCAACGCGGCGCGGTGACGCGTGCCGAGCTCGCGCGCGACCTTTGTGTCGTCGGACAGCGGCAGCAGGCAGCTTGCGGCGATCACGGTCGTTCCGCGGATCACGACGGCGCCGTCATGCAGCGGCGTGTTCGGTTCAAAGATGTTCTCGATCAGCGCTCCGGAGAGTTCCGCATTCAGCGGGATGCCGGTTGCCGCGATATCGCCGAGACCGGAACGCCGTTCAAACACGAGCAGCGCGCCGACGCGGCGCTTGGACAGGTGCAGGATCGAACGCTTCAGATCCTGAATGGTCCTTCTGGTGTCGGTCTCCTCCTCCGATCCGAGCAGCTTGGAGAGGCGGTTCGAGCCGATCCTGCCGAGCATGCGACGAATCTCGGGCGTAAAAAGAATGAACAGGATGATGAAAATGGAACCGCTTGCCAGCGTGCTGTTCAGCACCCAGTAAATCGTCCACAAATTGAGTACGCGGGCAATCACGGAGAGCAGGAACAAAAGCCCGATGCCCTTCATGACCTGGTACGCGCGCGTCTCCTTTGTCCATTCCAGAATCTTATACAGGAAGATGGTGATAATGAGCACGTCAAAGACGAAGCTGGCAAGCCCGCTCGGCGTCTTGATTGCGTTGAATATGGTTTGCAGAATATTGATCAGATCCAACTTCCCGATCACCTCTCTTTCCGGCGGGACATATGTTCCCGCATATACTGTGACAACTATATTATACCATCAATGTGACGGAATTGTCACGTAATTATTACAAATTCCGGCGAATTTGTTCCGCGTTTTTCATCAGCGTTCCGTACACGGCTGCGGAAGCGGCAAGCACCGCTGCTGCGAGCGCGGCGGAGACCCAGGGATAGCCGATCGCAAGCATCGGGATCACCGTCACGGCGACCAACCCGAAGCAGACGCCCAGCATGGCCAGCACCGAACTGCTTTGTTTAACGACCTCGGTGTCCGATTTCCACGAGAGCCGCGGCAGTTTCGCGTTGATATACAGTCCGAACACCGTCGTGAACAGCAGCGCGGCGACCGGCAGCAGATACAGCCCGACGATTGCGGACGGCGAAAGCAGTCCCGCATAAAAGACCGCAAGCAGCGTGATCGTGATCAGCAGCGCCGGTCCGACCAGCACGAGATTCAGAAGGAGCTTTGCCCTGAGCCACAGCTTTGCCGGAACCGGCAGCGTCTTGGCGATCCAGATCTCCTTCCCCTCCATTGAGATCGCGCAGCACGTCGTGGGTGAAAGCGTGGCGCAGAAGATCAGGATCGCGGTGACGAGCGCCGGCACAAACCGTTCCAGCGACGCCTGCCGGAAGAACTGCATGAGCGTTTTTGACATCACCGCCGCGACAATGCCGAACACGACGATCAGGATCGAGCCGAAAATCGTGTTGATCACCCATGCGGTGCTGTTGAAGAACCGCTTGCGCTCGATCAGAAACAGCGCTTTCGCCGCGCTGCTGCGCTTCAGCGTTCCGAGCCGGTAGTTCTTCACATGATACCCGGCGGACAGCCGGTCGTGCAGCGGCAGGAACGTCTTGTTCAGCAGCAGAACGAACAGCGCGCATACCGCGGCCGAGGCGGAAACGAACAGCAGCACGAGCGGAAAGTTTCCGGTCACGCCCTCGGCAAACCACCGCGCAGGCGGATAGATCCGCGCGATCATGTCCGCCGTTTTGCCCGGCGCAGTCATAAAGCTTTCGGTGAGCCGCGGGAGCAGATATGCATATACGATGAACCCCAGAAGAAGGATCATCTTGATCGCCGACGTGATCCCCTTCTTATACTTGCTCCCCGCAAACGCGGCGGAGATCAGAAGGTCCGCGCCGCTTCCGATCACGACCGGCGCAACCGGCAGCAGCAGGAGCATGACGAGAAACGCCGGCCAGAACCACCACGCAGGTGCGCAGAGGATCGCATAGACGACGCCGCACGGCAGCAGATATGCGGCGCAGTACAGCGCTTCCACGGAATACAGTGCGAAAAACCGTGCGAATACGACCGTTCCGGTTTTGATCGGCATGCCCATCAGCGTATCGAAATCCGCAAAGCCGGACAGCGTGGCGCTGCCCTGCGCAAACGCCATCGCAAGCGCGAACACGCACGCCATCGCCGAGATCATCAGAAACGGCACGGCGGGATCGATCCCCGCGGAGATCATCTGAAGCGATGTCATTCCCGCCATTCCGCCGTATACCGTAACGATGATGCCGATCGCGACAATGCCCATGATCGCGTTCCGGCGTTCCCGCGGGTCCTTTGAATGGCGGATCACCGGGAAGCGGAAGATGCTGTTCAGATACAGTTTGATCAGCGTGCGAAGCGGTTTCATTCGTCCGTCAGCTCCAGAAACAGTTCTTCCAGCGAACTGTCGCCGCGCACCTCGTCCATCGGACCGGCGGCGATCAGCCTTCCGTTTTTGATGATTGCAATTTTGTTGCACAGCTTTTCCGCGACCTCCAGCACATGCGTGCTGAAAAAGATCGCGCTGCCGTTTTCGACCAGCTCGTGCATGATGCCTTTCAGCGTGTGCGCCGCTTTCGGATCGAGCCCCACAAACGGCTCGTCGAGCATCAGAAGCTTCGGCTGCTGGATCAGCGCGCCGATGAGGGCGAGCTTCTGGCACATGCCGTGCGAATACGAACCCACAAGATCGCCGAGCTTCGGTTCGATCTCGAACAGTTCCGCGTATTTTTTGATGCGTTCGCGGCGCGTCGTTTCGTCGATACCGTAGATGTCGCAGAGAAAGTTCAGATAGCCCGTTCCGGTCAGAAACGCATAGAGATCGGGGTTGTCCGGAATGTACCGCATGATGCGCTTCGCCGCCATCGGGTCCTTTCGGATATCGATCCCGTCGACGAAGATCTCGCCCGAATCAAACGGCAGGATCCCCGAAATGCACTTGAGCGTGGTCGTTTTGCCCGCGCCGTTGTGCCCGATAAAGCCGTAGATGTCGCCCGCTTCGACCGAGAGCGACAGCCCGTCGACCGCGCGCGGTCCGTTTCCGTAGGTTTTGACCAGATCCCGGATTTCCAGCATGCTTATTCCTCTTCCTTCTCGCGGTACAGTACAAGCTTTCTGCCGATGCACTGGATGACCTCGGCGCCGGTTGCTTCGGCAAGCTGCTCCGCGGCTTCCTTTGCGGAAAGCTCGCTCGTTTCGAGCACGGAAAGCTTGATGAGCTCGCGCTTTTTGAGCGCGGCGTCGACCGCTTCAACGAGCGGCTCGGTGATGTTGTCCTTGCCGATCTGGAAGATCGCGGTAAGCTGGTTTGCCTGTTTGCGGAGTTCCGCGCGTTCTTTGCCTGTCATATTCGTATCCTTTCTTAATCCGTAAAATCAAATTCCCATTCGCCGAGCCGGATCGTGTCCCCGTCCTTCGCTCCCATTTCGCGAAGCGCCTGTATGATGCCCGTCCTGATCAGAAGCTGCTGGAAACGGCGCATCGACACGTCGTCCTCCGGATCGGTCGTATCGAGGATGCGCTCGACGTCGCCGCCCTCGACCACAAACGCGCCCGTGTCGTCGCGGTGCACGGTAAAGCCCTTTTCATACTGCGCGCCGACGAGCAGTTCCGTCTCGTCGTACACGCGCACCGGCGGAAGCGCGTCAAGCTCTTTTACGATGCAGTCAAGCATCGGTCCGAACCCCTCGACCGTCGCCGCAGAGACTGCGAACACGGGGATCCCCTGCGGTTCCAGCGTTTCGCGGATCCTCGAAAGGTTCTCCTCCGCTCCGGGGATGTCCATCTTGTTGCATGCAACGATCTGCGGCAAAGCCGCCAGCGCGTCGGAAAACTTCGATAGCTCCGCATTGATCTTTTCATAATCGTCCAGCGGATCGCGCATCTCGCTGCCGGACGCGTCCAGCACGTGCACAAGGATGCGCGTGCGCTCGATGTGCCTTAAAAAGTCGTGCCCGAGCCCCGCGCCCTCCGCGGCGCCCTCGATGAGCCCCGGAATGTCCGCCATCACAAACGAGCGGTCGTAGCGCGTCGCCACGCCGAGGTTCGGCGTCAGCGTCGTGAAGTGATACGCAGCGATCTTCGGCTTTGCGCTCGTCAGCACGGACAGGATCGTAGACTTGCCGACCGACGGCAGCCCGATGATGCCGACGTCCGCGATCGTTTTGAGCTCCAGCTCGACGGTCCGCTCCTCGGTCTTGATCCCGTTCTGCGCAAACCGCGGCGCCTGCTTCGTCGCCGTCGCAAACCGCGCGTTGCCCTTGCCGCCTCTGCCACCGTACAGCACGACGCGGCTTTTTCCGGGCTCGCTCATGTCCGCCACAATGCTGCCGGTCTCCGTATCGCGCACGATCGTGCCGACCGGAACCTTAATGATGAGGTCCTCTCCGTCCTTGCCCGACTGCAGTTCCGCCCTGCCGGGCTCGCCGTCCTGCGCGCGGAAATGCCGGTAGCGTTTGAAATCCAGAAGCGTGGATTGCTGCGGGTCCGCAACGAACACGATATTGCCGCCCCTGCCGCCGTCGCCGCCGGAGGGACCGCCCTTCATCACGTATTTTTCGCGGTGGAACGCGGCGCATCCGTCTCCGCCGCTGCCCGCCTTGATATGAATGGTCGCCTTGTCAATGAACTGCATGTTCGCAAATCTCCTTTAAGGGACAGATCCCGCATTTCGGTCGCTGTGCCGCGCAGACCTGCCGTCCGTGATAGATGAGCCAATGGTGCGCGTCGCCCCAGTCCTTCTCCGGAATGTGTGCCATCAGCTGCTGTTCGGTCTTTTTCACGTCCTTCGCCTCGGTGAGCCCGATGCGGTTTGCCACGCGGAACACGTGCGTATCGACCGCGATCGCGGGAACCCTGAACGCGTTGGACAGCACGACGTTCGCCGTCTTTCTGCCCACGCCCGGAAGCTCGGTCAGTTCCTCGCGCGTTTCGGGTACCCTGCCGCCGTACTTTTCGACGAGGATCCGGCTCATCTCCAGAATGTGCATGCCCTTCATCCGGTAAAAGCCGCAGCTTTTGATGTACGGCTCCAGCGTTTCGAAATCGAGGGCGGCGAACTGTTCCGCGGTGTTGTAGAGCGGAAACAGCACGTCCGTGCACTTGTTCACCTGCTTGTCCGTGCACTGCGCGGAAAGCATCGTCGCCACGAGCAGTTCGAACGGCGAGGAAAAGTGCAGCGCGGGTTTGGCGTCGGGATAGGTTTCTTTCAGAATACCGAGTGCTTCGGTTCGCTTTGCTTCATTTAACACGGGCGGCCTCCAATGCATAAGTCGCGGCGATCGCGCCGTCCGCACACGCGGTGACGACCTGCCGAAGCGGCGTATTCCGCACGTCGCCGGCAGCAAATACGCCGGGAAGATTCGTTTCCATATGTTCGCCGGTCAGCACGCTGCCGTTTTCCGCAAGCGCCACCTGATCGGAAAAGAGCTCCGTCCGCGGCACCACGCCGACCGCGACGAACGCGCCGTCCGTCGGAAGGTCGCAAAGCTCGCCGGTGACGCGGTTTTTGATCCGAATGCCCGAGAGCTTCTTTTCGCCGAGGAACGCTTCCGGCACGCTGTTCCAGAGGAACGTGATGTTCGCAGTTTTTTTCGCCGCGTCCGCAAGGATCGCGCTTGCACGCAGTTCGTCACGCCGGTGCACGACGTAAACCTGTTTGCAGAGCTTCGCAAGATACAGCGCGTCGGAGATCGCCGTGTCGCCGCCGCCGATGACCGTCGCCGTGCGGTTTTTATAGAACGCGCCGTCGCAGGTCGCGCAGTAAGAAACGCCGTGTCCGGTCAGTTCCTTTTCGCCGGGAATGCCGAGCGTCCTCGGAGACGCGCCGGTCGCAAGGATCACGGTCTTCGCTTCGATCGTTTTGCCGTTGAACACAAACCGTTTCGGATCCCCGGTCAGATCGAGCTCCGACACCGCGCCGTATTCGATCTTCAGCCCGAACGCCGCCGCGTGTTCCTCGAACCGCGCAGCGAGCGCATACCCGTCCGGTCCGTCCGAAATGCCCGGGAAATTATCGATCCGGTGCGTTTTCACGATCTGTCCGCCCGCGAACATTTCCTCGTACAGGCAGACGTTTCCGCCGCCGCGCACGGCGTACAGCCCCGCCGTAAGTCCCGCGGGTCCGCCGCCGATGATCGCAACATCCAGCATGATTTTTCCCCCGTTTCCGTAAAATCTCACAAATACAGTATACCGAAAAACCGTTTCCCGGTCAAGGGAAACCGCCCGACAAAAGTCCGCTTTTTATGAAAGCGTTCAAACAAAAAGCGCATCCCTTTTCCGATGCGCTTGGGGTTTTATCACTTCCCGATCTTCTTGTACCGGTAATCCTTTCCGTATTCGATCGGTCCGGCGCTGCTTAAAAGCTCGGTCACGGTCACGATGTCGTAACCCTGCTCCGTCAGCCACGGGATCAGCTCGTCGATTGCCTTCAGCGACGCATCCAGCCGGTCGTGGAACAGAATGATCGAACCGTTTTTGACCTCCTTTTTCACGATCTTTACGATCTTCGACTTGTTCCGGTTGCTCCAGTCGCGCGTGTCGACCGACCAGCGGATGCAGGCGAGCTCCTCGGTTTTCGCCGCTTTCAGCACCGTCTTGTTCATTGTGCCGTAGGGCGGACGCATCAGATGCGGAACGGTTCCGTCGCCGATCATCCCGGAGAGCATTTGCTTCATTTCGGCAAACCGCTGTTCGTTCTTTTTCTGATTGTATTTCGTCATCTTGTCGTGCGTCAGCCCGTGGATGCCGACCTCGCAGCCGAGCGCGTGCATGCGCCGGATCACTTCGTCCGCGCCCGAAAGCTTCAGGTTGCTTCCGACCACGAAGAACGTCCCCGGCACGCCGTATTTTTCCAGCACGTCCAGAAACAACGGCGTAAACTTCATGTTCGGACCGTCGTCGAACGTCAGCGCGACCATCTTGCGGTTCGGATCCTTGGTGGGTTCCGGCGTCGGCGTCGGTGTCGGCGTGGGCGTCGGCGTAGGCGTCGGCGTAGGCATCGGCGTAGGCGTGGGTGTCGGCGTGGGTGCTGCGGTCGGTTCCGGCGTCACGATCTCGATCGCCTCGGAAACCGGTTCCTCCGTCTCCGGCGCAGACGAAATACGCCCCGCATCCGGCGCCGTGCAGGCAGTCAAAATCATCATCAAAGCCAAAAGAACCGACCATCGCTTCATAGAGGAAAGTATACCTCTTTTCTCGCGTTTTTACAACAAAAACCGCGCAAAAAAGCCGCCGCGAACGCGACGGCTTTCCGCTTGTTGAAATGCTGCGGTCAGCGCTTGGCCTTCTTTGCTTTGCGGACGCTGAATACCTGCAGAAGGATTCCGGCAAGCAGTCCGACGACCGGCAGCGGCAGAAAGAGATATCCCGAGCTGAACAGCTTGTTTTCGGCCTCGGTCTCCGGAAGGATTCCGAACTGCCACAGAAGCAGGATCGCGAGGTAGATCAGCGCAACGAGAATTGCCGCCAGCGCAACAATGGTCAACCGTGTTTTCCGTTTCATGTGCGTTCCCTCCTCAATCCGTGACGGCGATGATATCGCCGATTGCGCGCATATTGTGTCCGAACAGTTTTCCGTTCCAGTACATGCCGATCGATCTGCCGCCGTCCAGGTTGTACGCCGCCTTCATGCCCATCGATGCGCAGAGCGTCGACAACTCGGCAAACGTCATGCCCGGCGAACCCGAGTTGCCGAGGTTCTTGCCGTTGTAGTCGATCATGTTGTAATCGCCCAGAACGCTGATAAACGCATAATGACCGGGCTCATAGTATCCGATCACCGAACGCGGGTTCGGTCCGCTCAGGGAGGAATTGAACTGCGTCTTCGCCGCGCCGTTCTCATCCAGCAGCGACGGTCCGAAATAGAACGAATGGTACGGATAGCTCCCGAGGATCTCGTTGTTGTCGATCTTATCCTTCTTGCAGTCGAAGCAGCGCATCGTTCCGTCCTGATAGATCACACAGAGATCGGAATGCCTGCAGGGATTGCTGCGGATCATAAACCCGTTGCGGATGATCAGACCTTCGTCGTTCGCATTTGCCGCAAAGTAGTCGGAGCTGACCGCGATCAGCACGCCGCTCTCCTCCGCGAACGCGCGGATCTTCTTCGTCTTGTTCTGATCCTTCTCAAACGCCGCGGTAAGCTTCGAGATGTCTCTCACATACACGTCCGCGACCTGATACTTGATCTTTCCGTTCGTGCACTGATACAGCTCAAATGCGGCGTTCTTTCCCGCAAACGTGTAAATCAGCGTGCGTGTCGTGCCGTCCGCAAGCGTTTCGCTCGTATTCGGTTCCGTCGAGAACGGCTGCCCGTCCGCAAACTTTTCCTTATACTTGTTGCCCAGAAGTCCCGGGATCGGCGTCGGCTCCGGCGTCGGCTCCTCGGTCGGTTCAAGCGTCGGAAGATCCGGGTTCGCCGTGCTGTCCGGCGTTGTCTGCGACAGCGTTTCCGGCGTCGCTTCAGGTGTCGGCTCCGCAGTCGGCTCGGCCGTCGGCGCTTCCGTGGACTTCGGCGGCATCGTTGCGATCGCAACCGGCGCGTTGTCCGCCGGTCTCAGCCACTTCACCCAGCCGAACGCGCGCGCGTTGACGGTCATGGCAAAGGCGCCCGCCAGCAGAACGTCGACGATAAAGATCACGATCAGCCGCTTTTTATTGAGCTTTTTCGCTTTCAGTCCGCCGCCGACATACAGCAGCAGATACAGCAGCGCCGTCAAAAGCATCAGCACCGGGATCACAAAATGCAGGTACTTCGTGAGAATAAACTCCGAACGCACCACGAAATGGAACCCCGGATTGAAATGATCCAGAATGTAAAAAGTGATGTAGTTCGCGGAAAGGATCGCGGTCAGGTTTGCAAGCACCGCTGCGATCACGCGAAGCGCACGAAAGCGCTGTTTTCCGTTCTTTTCCATGTTCGACTCCCTGTTTGATTCATCCGCCGGACGTTCCGGCGATTCGTTTTCGGTTTCAGCTTCGAGAACTATACCATATCGTCCGCGCTTTTTCAACCCTTTCCGGGAAATTGCGTCAGATTACGAACAGCACCCACCGAAGCAGGAATCCGCGCACCCGATTGCCCGTATACAGCGTATGCTGCGCCGCGTGCACGCGTTTTATAAGCGTCTTGTGCTCCGTTTTCATTTTATGATTCGAGAACGCCGCCTCCAGCGCCCATTCCTCCGCGTCCGGGTCCTCCGGGATTCCGAAGCGTTCGAGCTTTTTGAGATACTGCGCCATGTCCGGGATCGAACGCCGCACGTTCGCGTTTTGGAACCGCGCTTCCCTGCGCTTCCGCACGACAATGCCGACGCCGGTCCAGACAAGCGGCACGAGCGGGATCAGAATCCACCATGCGCCGCCGCGCTTTTTCACACTCTGCGCCGGATCGTCGCCGGTTCCCGTGCTTTGCGCGGGATCGCTCGGTTTCTGCGTCGGTTCCGCATGCGGTTCGGGCGCGTTTGTCGGCTCCGGCGTCGAAGGCGCTGCGGTCGGTTCCGCCGTCTCTGAGGCGGGCGTCGGTTCGGGTGTCGGCGCCGTCGTCGGCGTCGCCGTCGGCTGCAGCGTCGGCAAAGCGGTTGCCGTGCCCGGCGGATTTGCCGTCCCCGTTCCCGGCTCGCGGTCGTTCGCGCGGCCCGGCGTGCTCTCGATCGGAACCCAGCCGACGCCGAGGACATAAACCTCCGTCCACGCATGCGCCGCATTTTGTGTCACAGGCATTTCCGCAAGGTTCATCTCCGCCGGAACTTTCACATAATAGCCGACCGTGTACCGCGCCGGACAGTCCAGCGCCTGCAAAAGCGCCGTCGTCGCGCTCGCGAAATGGACGCAGTAGCCCTCGTGACTTTCCGTCAGAAAATACTGCACAAAGTCCTTTCCCTTCGGCATCTTTCCGGGCGTCAGCGTGTAGACGCCGGAATCCCGCACAAACGCCGCAACGGCGTTCGCGGTTTTCAGCGCGTCGTCGGATTTTTTGATCCCCGCGCGCTTTGCGATCGCAAGCAGCGCCTGCTTCTCCTCGCCGTCCGGCATCACATACTGCTTCATGGCAAAGTCCGTGTAATAACGGCGCTCCGCTTCCGTCACGTTTTTCGGCTTGGTGGCGTAGCGCGACGCATAGCGCCAGCCGTAGTCCCGCCAGCCGCCGGACCGGATGAAATACTCCTCCGCCTGCGGTATGCCCGTCTGCTCGTCCGGATCGGAAGAGACCGGCTCGTCCGTCCATGCGTACGGCGCGACGCGCTCGTTCGACATGGCGTTCAGGACCCACATGACGCCGTCCGCCGTTCCCTGCCGATCGCCGAGCGCTTTCATGGAATCCCATTCGCCGCCGTACCGTTGCGCCGCGCGCCAGCGGCTGTTTTTGTATGCGCCGTAGGAATGTGTCCTCAAAAGATAGGTTCCCTGCCTTGCGTAGACGGTAAACAGCTCCGTGTCGTCGTTTTCACGGTCGCCGGTGTTCGCGAGATCGACGTTTTTCGGATTTCTCACGCCCACCCAGGACATCACGGTGTCCGTGATCGGGCTGATGCGGTCGGCAAGCCAGTTCCGACGCGCATCCGCCGGGACCGGATCGAAGTTCTTTTGCGGGAAAATCGCAAGCAGAATGAGTCCGAGCGCCAGAAGCGCAGGTGCAAGGCACACAAACAGCGCGCCTCTGCCCGGTGTTTCGCCCTTGCGAAGTCCGTTTCCCAGCAGCGCGTATCCGAAGTACACGCACGTCAGCAGCATCGTCCAGATCGCCGGCTGCAGATTGGTATACACGAGCGACGCCAGCAGCATCGGCAGCGGGATCAGAAGCGGCAGCAGGACCGTCTTGCTGCGGATCAGCGAAAACGCAAGGATCACGCCGTTGACTGCGGCAATGACCATCAGAAACAGCGTCAGCGCCGATTCGGGGTCCTCGATCTGCGCGGCGGTGTTCGCCAACGCCTCCATATCGAACAGCTTGCTGAGCGATTCCGGCATGGTATCGAGCAGCCGGTACACACAGGTCACGGCGCCCTCGCCGATCCGCTGCATGCGGAACGCGCACAGCATGATCACGCAGGTCAGAAACAGCGCGCCGAAGCCGAAGCCGTAGCGCGGAACGTTCATCCAGAACGACAGCAGCAGCGCGGAAAACACGCAGAACAGAATCAGCGGCACAAGCGAAAACCCGATCTGATACGCCGTCATCGCGGCGCAGACGGACGCGATCATACCGCATGCAACCGGAACGGCGTCCGCGATTCCCGCAAGAACGATCTCTCCCCGCTTCATGACCGCGCCTCCTTTTTCGGCTCGATCTTATAAACGAGCGTATCGGTGCCGCTTAAAACCGGCTGTGCCGGTTCCTCGCGGACGGGCTCGGAAAGCAGCGATTTCAAAAACCGGTTGAAATCGCCTTCTCCGTCGATATGCGTTGTGCGCAGACCGTAGCGCAGCATGTACGGGATCCCGCTTTCGCCCAGAAGATCGGACAGGCATTTCAGCTGTTCCAAAGCGCTCTGCGCCGCATCGGCATTCTCTGTGAGGTCCATGCTCAGAACGATGTTTTTGCGGATCTGCTCCTGCGGCTCGCGCACGATCGGCGTGTCCGTCTTTTCGGTCAGTTTCCAATGGATCAGATTCACCGCGTCGCCTTCTCGGTACGGCCGAAGCTCGTGCTCCTCGGAAAATCCGAGCGGCTTCGGCTTTAAAATGCGGGCGGATGCTTCGATGAGGTCCGGCATCGGCACGGGCGCTTCGGCATTTGGCAGAACCGTCAGCGCAACCGAACCGCTTCTGCGGATCGGGATCGCAAACAGACCCAGATAATCGCATGCACGCGCCGAGCGGATGCGGTACGAAACCGTGCCGAGCCGGTTCGTGTCCGGCACAAAGGTCTGTTCATGCTTCTGGGATCCGTAAATCTGCACTTTGAAATACGAGGGTTTCCGGTCAAAAAACAGGTTCTGCCGCTCGATCTTCAGCTTATACAGCTCCGGCGGCAGGAAAAAGCGGCTCGAAAGCCGCAGCCGGACGCTTGCGGGACGGTTTCTCTGCACATCCGTGCCGCCGATCAGCTCCGCGCGCGAACACAGGATCGCGGGCAGACTGATAAGAAGCGACAAAACCGGCAGAAACAGCAAAAACAGCAGTATGTAGTACGTCACATACTGCCCGTAAGCAAGATGGAGCGCAAACGCTGCCGAAAGCGCCGCGCCGTATGTCAGTCGTCTGCCGGTCATCCCCGCGTTGCGGGCGGCGCGGTGTGCGCCATGATGTCGTTGAGGATCGCCTCCGCACTCTGCCCGGACGCCTTCGCTTCCGGCGTCAGGATCAGGCGGTGCGTGATCGTCGCGGGATAGATCAGCTTCACATCGTTCGGAACGACGTAATCGCGTCCCTGCACCCATGCCGCCGCCTTTGCCATCGAAACGACGGCGAGCGACGCGCGCGGGCTTGCGCCCTGCAGGATCGAGGCATGCGAACGCGTGGCGTTGGAAAGCCGGATCACGTAGTCCATGATCTTTTTATCCACAAACGTATTGTCGACCGCCGCGCGGATGCGTGCAAGACCGTCGCGATCGGCGATGCACCGCACGCCGTCCAGCGGATTGCCCTTCTGCTTGCGATTCAGAAGGTCCAGTTCGTCGTTCGGACGCGGATAGCCGAGCGTCAGACGCACCATAAACCGGTCAAGCTGCGAATCCGGCAAAAGCTGCGTGCCGCTTGCACCGACCGGATTCTGCGTCGCAATGACCACAAACGGATCGGGAACCGGATGCGTGACGCCGTCGACGGTGACGTTGCCCTCCTCCATCGCTTCCAGAAGCGCGGACTGCGTGCGGCTTGTTGCGCGGTTCAGTTCGTCCGCCAGAAACAGGTTGCACAGGATCGCACCCGGCTTATAGGTCATCTGCCCGCTTTCGCGATCGTAAAGCGAAAAGCCGACGATATCGCTCGGCAGCACGTCCGGCGTAAACTGCACACGATGGTATTCGAGCCCCAGCGTCTTCGAGAACGCCAGCGCCATCGTCGTCTTGCCGACGCCCGGAATGTCCTCAAGCAGGATATGTCCGCGCGCAAGGATCGCCAAAAGCGCCATGATGAGCACGTTGTCCTTTCCGACAACGGCCTTTTTCAGTTCGTCCAGTATCGATTTCGGATCGTTCATGAATGCTCTCCCGTACGGTTTATGTGTGTATTATACCATATATTTGCGTCATAATTGTATCTAAACTGCAACAAAATCCCGGATTTCGGAAAATCTTTCCGCAGATTTCTCCGAAGAATGCAAAAAGCGGCGATCGAAATCGCCGCTTTTATATTCTGTTGTTACCAAAGGCGGATTCCGTCGTGATGCGGGAGCTCCTTGATGTGCCAGATCTCGTCCGCGTACTGACGGATCGTGCGGTCCGAGGAGAACTTGCCCGCGCTCGCCGTGTTGACGATGCACTTGCGCGTGAAGCTGCGGATATCCTTGTAATCGTTCAGCGCGTCCATCTTGCGGTCGATGTACGGCAGAAGCTCCTGCAGGACGAAGTAGTAGTCCGGCTTCTGCCAGTCGTTGCCGAACAGCAGCGAACGGTGCAGATCGGTGAACACGCCGGTGTTGTTGTCGGAGAACGTGCCGTCGATCAGCGCGTCGACCACGCGGCGCACCCGCGGCTCGTAGTCGTAGATCGCCTTCGGATTGTAGTGCGGACGCAGCGCGTTGAGATCGTCGACGCTGTACCCGAACACGTAGTTGTTTTCCTCGCCCGCCTCCTGCACGATCTCGACGTTTGCGCCGTCGAACGTGCCGAGCGTGACCGCGCCGTTCAGCATCAGCTTCATGTTGCCCGTGCCGCTTGCCTCGGTGCCCGCCGGCGAGATCTGTTCGGAAATGTCCGCCGCAGGAATGATATGCTCGGCGTAGGAGCAGTTGTAGTTGTGGACAAAGACCACGCGCATCAGGTCCTTCATGTCCGGATCGTTGTTCACGCGATTCGCGATCTCGTTGATGAACTTGATGACCGCCTTTGCGCGAAGATATCCGGGCGCCGCCTTTGCGCCGAAGATGAACGCGGTCGGCGTGAAGTCCTTGATGCGTCCGTCCTTGATGCCGAAGTAGATATCGAGGATCGCAAACGCGTTCAGAATCTGGCGCTTATACTCGTGCATGCGCTTGACCTGCACGTCGAAGCAGAACGATTCGGGCAGATCGACGCCCTCGCGCGCCTTGATGAGCGCACGAAGCTGACGCTTCTTTTCCCGCTTGACCGCGATGAACTCGTCGACGTCCCTGTCGCTCATAAACGCCTTCAGCCCCTTGAGCTGTTCGAGGTCCGTGATCCAGCCGCCGCCGATGCGCTCGGTGATGTACTTCGAAAGCTCGGGGTTGCAAAGTCCCAGCCAGCGGCGCTGCGATCTCCGCAACGCCGTTGACGTAGCTCGACACATACACGGCGAGGTTCGCCATGCGGATGATGTTGTTCGACACGATCGCGTACGGTTCGCAGTCGAGACCCTTCGCCATGATCTCGCCGCAAAGCTTGGTATTGATGCGCCAGATGATATCGTAGATCTCGGGCAGCAGATCGCGGAACAGATTGACGTCCCACTTTTCGAGCGCTTCCTGCATGACCGTATGGTTCGTGTAGGAGAACGTGCGCTGCGCGATGTCGAACGCCTTGTCGAAGGAGAGACCCTCCAGCATCAGAAGCCGGATCAGCTCGGGGATGGATACGGTGGGATGCGTGTCGTTGAGCTGGATCGAAATGAGGTCCGCAAACTCGGTGATCGGGCGGTTTTCGCGCTTGAAGCGGAACAGAAGGTCCTGCAGCGAAGCCGAGGACAAGAAGTACTGCTGTTTAAGACGCAGACGCTTGCCCGCGGTGGTCGTGTCGTTCGGATACAGTACGCGGGTGATATCCTCGACCGCGTTCTTTTCGAGCACGGCGACGGCGTATTCCTGATTGTTGAACTTTTCGAAATCGAAGTCCTGCACCGCCTCGCTCTGCCACAGCCGCAGCGTGCCGATGTTGTCCGTGTGATAGCCGATGATCGGCATGTCGTACGGCACGGCGCGCACGGTCTGATCGGAGAAGTGCACGAGCACTTCGTGCGTGTCGCGGCGGCGGCTCCACGGATCGCCGAAGCGCTGCCAGTCGTCCGCGCTCTCGGTCTGGAACCCGTTGGTGAAGGTCTGCTTGAAGAGACCGTATTTATAGCGGATGCCGTATCCGTCGAGCGGCAGGTTCATCGTCGCGGCGGAATCGAGGAAGCACGCCGCAAGGCGGCCCAGGCCCCCGTTTCCGAGCGCTGCGTCTTCGATTTCTTCGAACGCCGCAAGGTCCAGCCCGCGCGCTTCGAATTCTTTTTTCACCTCATCCAGAATACCGAGCGCGAACAGGTTGTTGTAAACCATACGCCCCACAAGGTATTCGGCGGAGAAATAATACGCGCCTCTGGTGCGCTCGTGCGCATGACGGCTCTCATACCACGGATCGGCGATCGCGCCCATCACGACCGACGCCAGCGCGGCGTGAAGCTGCTGTACCGTTGCTTCCTCCAGAGAAACCTGCGCGTCACGTTTCAGTACGAGCTCGATCTGCTGCATAATCGTTTTTGTATCCATGTTCCAATCCCCATTCTTAACGTTATCGACATTATACCATATTCTTTCGCAAGATGCAAAAAAACCGGCGATTTTCTCGCCGGTTTTTTGTAAAAAATGCGTAAAGTGCGATCACCACGGGCGCCGCGCGTTCACAAAGTTCCGTTTCCAATAGCTGGAGAGCGCGCGCTTGACGACCTTGCCCTGAGAGCTGGACGCGTCGATCATCATGCCGCCGCCGATATAGATGCCGGTATGGCTGACGGCGCTGGATTCATCGCTCCGGAAGAACAGCAGGTCCCCGCGCTGCAGACTTCCCACGCTGGTGATGTTCTTCCATTTGCTGTACGAGGAATATCCCGCCGCGCTCAGGCGATCGACGCTGACGCCTGCCTGCCGCAGACAGTAATAGACCAGTCCGGAGCAGTCGAACACCTTCGGTCCTCTGCCGCCGAGCACGTATTCGCACCCGATCTTGGAATTTGCCGCCTTGATGAACTTGTCGATCCGCGTTTCCGCCTTCGGCGTGGGCGTCGGCTTCTTCGTCGCCTTCGCCGTGGCGCCGGGTTTCGGCGTCGTCTTCTTCGTCGGCTTCGGCGTCTTTTCCGCTTCCTTCCGCTTCTGCTCGAGTTCCTTCGAGATCTTTGCGCCTTCGCTGAACAGCTTTTCGAGCGTCTTCTCGCCCGCCTTGCCGTCTGCGGAAAGACCGTTGCGTTTCTGGAACGCCTTGACCGCTTCGACCGTCTTTTCGCCGTACACGCTGTCGACGTCGCTCTTATTGAGGTAGCCGTAGTCGACGAGCTGCTCCTGCAGCATCTTGACGTCGCGTCCTTCGGAGCC
Source organism: uncultured Eubacteriales bacterium (assembly GCA_902792295.1). GTDB lineage: Bacteria > Bacillota > Clostridia > Christensenellales > CAG-138 > UBA3792. The sequence continues at coordinate 16,332 of CADAZC010000016.1, read as the reverse complement.
CTCGATCATCATGTAATGCTGCGCTTCCTTGCTGTAAAGAAGCTGCTGCGTCTGCTCGCCCGCGATGCCGTCCCGCTTGAGGTCGTGCTGCCGCTGGAACAGCGAAACCGCATATTCCGTGGAATTGCCGAAATAATCGGTCGTTTCTTCGATTTCAAGGTAGCCGAGCTCCATCAGCCGTGCCTGGAGGTTGCTGACCGCTTCGCCCTTGTCATGCTTTTTCAGCGTCTGATACTGTGACTCCTGCGTGCCCGGATCGTCCGTTCCGTCACCTGGCTCGTCCGTTCCGTCGCCGGGCTCGTCCGGTCCGGAAAGCGCCGGAAGGTCCGTCTCCGTGCCGGGTTCAACGGGATCGGGAGCACATGTTGCTTCGGGAACCGACCGATCCGCCGGCGCCTGCAGAAGCGCCGGAATCTCCGGAACGGCTTCCACCGTCCGCCCCACGGTTTTCGCGCAGGCGCACGATGAAATGCCGATGATCATCGCGATGAGGATCAGCAGAACGGCGACGCCGAACAGGCACAGCGTAAGTACCGTTCGCTTTTTTTCGAGCGGAAGACTGTTCCAGTTGCGGATCATGTAGAGGATCGTCGGTTTCTGCTTTTCCATACCGAAAGTGTATCGCGGTTCACGAAAATGTGCAAGCACTATTTCCGATGTTCAACAAAATTTCATATCTATGACGCAAAAATAACGCAACTTACTCCGCCGGCGTCTGCTGCCGTTCGTACCAGTAGGTCACGATCTCCTCGATCGCGGGCGCGTTGGAGCTGCCGGACAATCCGTTCGGAATGAATACGACGATCGCGATCTCCGGGTCCTCACGCGGGGTGATCGCCGCGAACCACGCGGTGTTTTCGATGTCGATGTTGTTCGATGCGGCGGTCTGCGCCGTTCCCGTCTTGCCGCTGATTTTTTCCAGATAACCGTTCTTGGCAAACGCCATCGAGAACACCGAGGAAGCCGTGCCGCCGTCCTCCGGCGAAACGACGCCCTTCATGCCTTCGAGGATCGCGTCCCAGAACTGGTCCGGCGCGAAGATGGATTCGACGGCGTCCGGCTGCTGCCGGTAATACACCGAACCGTTTGCGGTGTCGACCTCTTTGAGGAGCGTCGCCCGGTAGGCGGTTCCGCGGTTCGCGACCGTTGCGACGTAGCGCGCGATCGAGATCGGCGTCACCAGCATAACGCCCTGTCCGATACCGGTCTGAATCGTGTACGTCGGCTTCCAGCGCAGTTCCTCGAGCCAGGTCGAGATCGAAACGATCCAGCCCGTATGCGCATAGGATACGCCGATCGGAATGTTCATTTCTTCGCGGAGAATCTCGCGGATCTCCGTGCCGCGCTCGCGCTGTTCGCCGTCCATCAGCCGCAGAAGCCGGTCCGCGCACTTTTTGAGCTTTGCGTCGTCCAGTCCCAGTTCGTTCTGCTCGTTGATCGAGCGCAGCAGGTTATAAATGCGGTTGTAGATCAGACGCGGCAGCGCAGACGTCTGCTCGGAAAGCGGTTTTTCGCAGTCGTAGCGCGCCTTCTGCCCGCCGATCTGCACCGAAAGCTCGCCGGGCAGCTCGATGCCGGTCGTGTCCTTCATGCCCAGCATGCCCGCCCAGTAATTCAGCCGTTCGATTCCGACGCGGTCGGCAACGGTGAAGAAGAAATAGTTGCACGAGACGGTGAGCGCGCGCGACAGCGTCAGGTCGGAGTGCGTCGCCGGATATTTCGTCCAGCAGCTCGGCGCGTTCTGTTCGACCTTGGTGGTCGGATCGTTTACGAAGTAGTAGTACGGCGAACGGTCGGAGATGCGCTCGGTCGTGGTCAGCTTTCCCTCCATCAGCCCCGCAAAGCCCGTCGCCATCTTGAACACCGACCCGGATGCGGTGCGGATGCCGATCGCGCGGTTTAAGGTCGGCTGATTGCTGTTTGCGCCGAAAAGCTGTTCGAATTCCGTTTCGTCGAGCCCGTCGGTGAACATGTTCGGATCGTAGTCCGGATACGACGCCAGCGCGAGGACCTCGCCGGTCTTCACGTTCATCACGATGATCGCGCCGGTCTCCGCAAGCTTGATGTCCTCGACCTTTCCGTTGGTCAGGTCATCGTAGCGGCGGTAATCCTTCCGGATCTTTTCGAGCTGTTTTTCACGCGTTGCCGCGATGTTGTCGATCAGCGCCTGTTCGCAGACCTTCTGCAGTTCGATGTCGATGGTAAGTTTCACGTCCATGCCGTCCGTCGGCTGTGTGGAATCGAGCACCTCGACGATCGCGCCGCGCTTGTTTTTCAGAATGTCGGTCGTGCCGAGCCGTCCGTAGAGATGCGGCGTAAGGTACGGTTCCAGCGTCTTTTCCACGCCCGCGACGCCGACCAGGTCGTTATAGGAATAGCCGAGCTCCAGCATGTTGTTCGTCTCGGTCTTTTTGGGATCGAACGGCGCGAAATCCGCATAGGAATAGCCGATGCCGGTCATATCCTTGGTAACCTGCTTTGAAAGGTAGCCGACGATATGCGACGCGGTGTGTCCGTACGGATAGATGCGCGTGCTGCTCTTTTCGGTCAGAATCCCCGTCAGCCGGTCGCTCGCCATGTCGAGCTCGGTAACGACCGCCAGCGACACGTCATACGCAATGCGGACGCCCTCGAACGCGCGGTAGCTGTTCATAACGGCTTCCTGCCGGATCGACATGATCTTCTTTGCCTCGTCGAACGGCATATCGTCCGGAATACACCACGACGCGCGGAGAATGCGGTACGCCTCCTCTGCGGAGAGGTCCTTGTTGCTGAAATTGCACGCGTCGACAAAGTTCCGCCTGCGCGACTCCGCAACGTTCGGATCCGAGGTACGGAAATCGTACACAAACGTGCCGTCGGACAGCATATTGATATAGAACGTGTCGATCGTCTTGCCGCCGCCGTCCTCGATGATGCGGATCGTCTCCATCAGCGAATGCGTATACCGCGCGCTGTCGACGGGCGTGCGGTTGTTCGGATCGCGGTAAAAGAGTACGTTGTAGGTCGTTTCGTCGTATGCGAGCACCACACCGTTGCGGTCCATGATCCTGCCGCGGCTGCCGGACTGGTAGGTCGTGACCTTCGTCGTCTGCTGCACCGCCGCCGAATACGCCTCGGTCTCGCGGATGGCGAGCTTGTCCAAAAAGATCAGAAGCACGCCGAGCATCGCGACGAAGATCGCGATGAGCATCCAGATTCGCGTATTCAGTTTTCCTTTTTCACCGCGTTTCATTTATGAAAGGAACTGCCTTTCTCCCGGATGCGGAACGCAGCCGCAAGCGGGAAAACGAGGATCGATTCGACGACAACGGACGGGAGCGTTCCGGACAGAAGCCGGTAGCCGTCGAACCGTGCGCCGATCGCAAGCGAGAACAAAAAGATCATCGCCTCAGCCGCAGCCGAAGCGACCAGAGCGAACAGAATCAAAAGTCCGCTCTTCTGCCTGTTTTTGCGGACGAAGCCATACAGGATCACAACCGCGACAAGGTACGCCGCCGAAGACAGACCGACGTACGGATTGCAGAACAGGTCGGTCAGAATCCCGCCGAAAAACGCGATCACCATGCCGTCCTGCACCTTCGTCGCCGCCGTTGCCGCGAGCGCAAGCGCAAGCGTGAACAGCGGACGGAATCCGCCGCCCGCAAGGAACGGAAGCACGAACGCATCGAGAAACACCGCCAGGATCGCCGCGGGGATCAGAAGAAGCCGCTTCATTTGATCGCCTCGTCCACGCCGATCACGATCAGCGCTTCCTCAAGATGCAGAAAATCAATGTCCATGGAGACGATCGCATCGTAGGTGCCTCTGCCCGCGTCGTTCACGGAAAGCACCGTTCCGACGTACAGTCCCTTCGGGAAGAACCCGCCGATCCCGCTCGTACGGATCGTGTCGCCGACGCGGATGTCCGCCTTGCCGGGCAGATAATAGAGCATCGTGCCGACGATCTCGCCGTTCTCGAGGTGCAGCCCGCCGAGCATGCCCTCGTCGCGCGTACGCTGTACCATCACGCTGATGCGCATCTTTTCGTCGCACATCGTCTTGACACGGCACCAGTTCGGACCGACCTCCGAAACGCGCCCGACCACGCCGTGCGGCGTAATGACCGCCATCTTTTCGGTGACGCCGCTGCGCGAGCCCGCGTTCAGCGTGATCGTGTCGATATACGGATTGCTGTCGCGTCCGATGACCGACGCCGTCACAAAGTTCAGATTCGGGTTTGTTTCAACGTAGCTCAGAAGCTCCGTCAGCCGCGCGTTCTCCTTTTCGGTCTCGTCCAGAAGCGCAAGCTGTTGCTGCTGCAGAAGGACCGCCTCGCGGAGACGTTCGTTTTCCTCCTGCACCTCGGACGGCGTGAACACGCGGACAAAGAAATCGCCGACCTCCTTCTGCACGGAATGCAGAAATCCGGCGACCGGCGAAAGCGCCGTGCGGAACAGCCCGTCCCCGGTGTTCCGGCCGCTCGCCGAGAACGCCGCAAGGACGATCAACAGAATGATCGCAACCAGCGCGATCCACATCGGTCTTGCATTCCAAAGCTTCCGCATTTCCGCCTCCGATATACCTCTACAAGATACAGTATACCACAAGATTCCCGTGCGGAAGGTGAACAAATGGTTAATTCGTTCTCATTCGCGCAGCAGCATCCAGCCCGCGCCGAGCAGCGAAACGACGCCGACGATCAGAAACACCCACCACGGCACGCAGTAGAATACCAGCGCAAGAACGCCCGCGCCGAACGCGGCGAGCATCAGCCCCCGCGCTTTGCCTCTTCGTTCACAGTTCTTTCGCATCCGCTTTCATCCTCCTTTTCTGTATCATACGCAAAAAAGGCGCGCGGCGTGACGGAACGCGCCGCAAAAAACCGGAATAGCATGAATTATACGAAAGGAGATCGCGTATGCAATCCGAACTGATGCATCTTTCCGACGTTTCGCTCGCCTATCATACGGTCGCGGGCGAAACGACTGCCATACACCATCTGAATCTGACCGTATACGAAGGCGAATTCCTGGCGATCGTCGGTCCCTCCGGCTGCGGCAAGACGACCGTTTTGTCGCTGATCATGGGACTTTTATCCCCGACCGCGGGCAGCGTGCGCTTTGCGAAGGAAAACCTGCGCCTCGGCTACATGCTCCAGCGCGACCATCTTCTGGACCACCGCACCGTGGAGAAGAACGTGCTTCTGGGGCTTGAGGTCCAGCACCGCCTGACCGAAGAAAGCCGCGCCCGCGCCATGAATCTGCTCGATACCTACGGGCTCGGCGAGTTCAAATCGTTCAGGCCACAGCAGCTCTCCGGCGGCATGCGGCAAAAGGTTGCGCTCATCCGCACGCTTGCGCTCGAACCGGACCTGCTGCTCCTTGACGAACCGTTCTCCGCGCTCGACTATCAGACACGGCTGAACCTTTCCGACGAGGTTTACCGCATCATCCGAAAAGAGCACAAGAGCGCGATCCTCGTCACGCACGACATCTCCGAAGCGGTGTCGATGGCGGATCGCGTCGCGGTCTTTTCCGCGCGTCCCGCACAGCTGAAGAAATTGATCGATATCGGATTCCCCGCCGAGCTTTCGCCGCTCGAACGGCGCCGGCAGCCGGCGTTCCACGATTATTTCGACCGCATCTGGAAGGAGCTGCAGCCATGAAAACGAACGCCGTATCCGAAGCGCACGCGGCATACCTCCGCCGGATCCGCCGCGACGCGCGCATCGTCTTTCTGTCCCGCATTGCCGTACTTCTGGGATTTCTGCTGCTGTGGGAGCTCGGCGCGGACCTTCGCTGGTTCGATCCGTTCATCCTGTCCTCGCCCTCGCGTGTCTTTCAGACCGTCGCGCGGCTTTATGCCGACGGTTCGCTCTGGCTGCACGTCGGCACAACACTCTTCGAAACCGTACTCGGCTTTCTTCTGGGCACGCTGCTCGGCGCGCTGTTCGCCGTACTGCTGTGGTGGATGCCGAAGCTGAACCGCATCCTCGATCCGTATCTTGTCGTGCTGAACGCGCTGCCGAAGATCGCGCTCGGTCCGGTCCTCATCGTGTGGATCGGCGCGGGTACGGCGTCGATCGTGGTGATGGGCGTGCTTGTTTCGCTCGTTGTGACGACCGTGACGGTTTTGAACGGGTTTCTTGCCGCGACCGACGAAAAACAGCTTCTGATGCGCACGCTCGGCGCAACAAAGCTGCAGACCTTCCTGAAGGTCGTCCTGCCGGCCGGCGTGCCGGATCTGATCTCTGCCTTAAAGATCTCGGTCGGCATGAGCTGGGTGGGTGTGATCGTCGGCGAATACCTCGTATCGAAAGCCGGGCTCGGCTACCTCATCGTGTACGGCGGGCAGGTCTTCAAGCTTGACCTTGTCATGGCGTCCGTCACGGTGCTGTGCGTGCTCGCCGCGCTGATGTACTACGCCGTCGCCTTCCTCGAAAAGAAAATAAGGGGCCGTTAAAGCCCCTTTTTATCTGCATGTTTCGGCGTCAGACGCGCTTCTTTTTCACCAGAAGAACGACCGACACGGCGATCGCCGCCGCGCCGAGCGTGCCGAGAACGATCCAAAGCGTGTAATCGCGATGCACCGAATCGGGCGGCGGATCCGAAGGCTTATCAAGCGGAATCAAAGTCGGCGAAGGCTCCGGCGTTTCCACGGCGACGGTCGGCGCTTCGGTCGGTTCCGGCGTAGGCGCTTCGGTGGGTTCCGGCGTCGGTTCCGGCGTAGGCGTCGGCGTGGGTTCGGGCGTCGGTTCCGGCGTAGGCGGCACATAGAACGAGAACAGCGTTTCGTCGACGTTGTCGAATACGTCCTCCCCGACCTCCACGACGCCGTCCGACATACCGAAGCGGTTGAACGGGAATCTGCCGTCGTCACGCTCGACCTTGAACTTATACTTCTGCTGCGACGCGTGCTTCTTGTACGCCGCGCGCGCGACCTCAAACGCATCCTTGCCGTCAAAGAACGTCAGCGGCGCATGCGCGTCGATCAGAATCGTGTTTTCCTTATACAGATGGATAAACAGCTTCTGTACCTGCCAGACGCCGTACTGCTCGACGGACTCCGGATCGTAGGTCGGGTCCGCTGCAAGCTTGAACGCCTCGCGCGACGCCTTCGAGACCTCCTTGTGCTGCCAATGCCCGTATTCGCCCTTGACGTCCTGCGCGAATACGACGAGCGGACGCAGGCGGCGGTAGGTGCGGACAAGGTTCAGAAGCAGGTCCTTGTACCGGAACAGTCCGCCCTTTTTCTTCTGCTGCGCATCGCTGACGTCCGTCATGCCGAGAAACACGGGACGGTACCGAAGCCCCATCGCCCATGCGCCGTTTTCCGCCTCGGTGACACGCTCGCGGTTCGGCGTCGTGACGTAGACGATCGAGCCGGTGTACCCCTGCTCCGCGCCGTAGACCGGAACCACGCTGCCCAGAAACAGCACGTCGTCGTCCGGATGCGTGGAGATCAGCAGGTAATCGAGGTGATCCGGCGTTTCCAGAAAGTCGTGGAACGGATCGGGCAGCTCGCCCGCGCCGTACACGGCGCAGAACCACACGACCATTTCGGCGTTCCCGCCCTGCACGACCGCCTTGCGCGCATCGGGCAGAATCGGCGTGACCGTTTCGGGAAGCGAGCGGAGCGGCTCATTCGAAAGCAGCGCTCCGTCGGCATTGTACTGCAGCACGCGGACGCCGTCCGGCAGTTCGAACCATTGCAGGCAGAGCCGCGCGCCCGTAAGCTCCTCCTCCCAGGTCATGGAAAAGGACGCGCCCGCCTTGAAGGTCTGACGCGATACCGATCGCTCGAGAATGTTCTTCCCCGCCTTGCTGTAACCGGTGAAATCGAAGGTCATTCGCTTCGTCAGGTCCTCCGCTTCCGCGGTTTCGGCATGCGCGGGCAGGACCGCCGCAAACAGCAGTACGGTCAATATGCAGATGATCGCAAGTCTTAAACGTTTCATGGCGATATTATAGCACAGTTCGACAAGCCGCGCAATTCAAAAAAACGGGCCGTTCTTTTCGGAACGGCCCTGTTCGTCATTTCTTTCTGGAATACGGCGTATCGGGAAGCGGCAGCACCGTGCGGAACACGCCGTCGCGGTTAAAGTACGCATTCTGCACCGCGGGCGCGGTCGGGATCGTGCAGATCTCGCCGATGCCCTTTGCGCCGCAGGCAAGCCCGTCTTTGGTCGCTTTCTCCACAAGGATCGCGTCGACCGGCGGCGTTTTATCCGCGCGGAACAGTCCCAGCGTGCCGTACTTCGCGGTCGGTCTGCCGTCCTTTAAGGGGAAGTCCTCGGTCAGCGCATAGCCGAGTCCCATCACGACGCCGCCCTCGATCTGCCCTTCGGCGGCGCGCGGGTTGACCGCCACGCCGAGATCGTGGATCGCCGTCACACGCTTCACCGTGCCGTCGTCGTTCAGCTCGACCACGTGCGTCGCATAGCCGTAGGCAATGTGCGAAACCGGATTCGGCTTGTCGCTGCCGAGCTTGTCGGTAACGCCCGTGTATTCGCCGAAAAACGACCTGCCTTCGAGCGCCTCCCAGGAACCCTCTTTTTCCAGCGCCTCTTTGACCTGTTTTGCGGCGCGCACGACCGCCTCGCCGGTGAACAGCGTCTGCCGCGACGCCGTGGTATTGCCCGCATCCGGCGCAAGCGCGGTATCCGGCGTGCAGTAGTGCACGCGCTCGTGCGATAGGTTCAGGATCTCCGCCGCCATCTGCGTCTGCACCGTGCCCATGCCCTGCCCGATGCACGCCGCGGACGAATGGAGATATACTTCGCCGCCTTTGACCTCGATGCGGCAGCGTCCGGTGTCCGGAATGCCGACGCCGAGACCCGCATTTTTCATGGCGCAGGCGATGCCCGCCTTCGGATCGCGTTCGAGAATGGGTCTCGCCGCGTCGAGCGTTTCGGCGAGCGCCGTCGTTTCGTCGGCGATCTGTCCGTTCGGCAGCACCTGCCCGGGACGGATCGCGTTGCGGTAGCGGATCTCAAACGCGGAAATGCCGACCATCGCCGCAAGCTCGTTCAGATTGCACTCGGTGGCAAAACAGCTCTGCGTCACGCCGAACCCGCGGAACGCGCCCGCCGGCGGATTGTTCGTATAGATCGCCTTGCCGTCGATGTCGATGTTCTGGTAGTTGTACGGTCCCGCGGCGTGCGTACAGGCGCGCTGCAGAACCGGTCCGCCGAGCGAAGCGTACGCGCCGGTATCCGATACCAGCGTCGCCTTCATGGCGGTCAGAAATCCGTTTTCGTCGCAGGCGGTGGTAAACTCCATCTCCATTGCGTGGCGCTTCGGATGAATCAAAAGACTCTCCGCGCGCGAAAACGCGACCTTGACGGGACGATGCGTATGCCACGCAAGCAGCGCCGCGTGGTGCTGCACGCTCATATCCTCCTTGCCGCCGAAGCCGCCGCCGACCATCATGGCGGTCACGCGGACCCGGTCCTGCGGAAGTCCGAGCATCTGCGCGCATTCCTTACGAGTCTGATAGATACCCTGATCGCCGGAAAAGATGCGCACGCCGTCGCCCTCGCGGTATGCCACCGCGCACTCGGGTTCCAAGAAGGCGTGATCCGTGGGCGGCGTGGAATAGCGATGCGTCACGACGTATTTGCTGTTTCTGATGACCTCCCCGGCGTTGCCGCGAACGAGGTGCTCGTGCGAAAGGACGTTCGTACCGTTCGATTCATGCACGAGGATCCCGTCCTTCAGACCCTGCATCATATCGAGCACGGGCTCCAGAGGTTCATATTCGACCTTGACGAGCGCCGCCGCGGCGCGCGCCTGCGCCTCGGTCTCCGCGGCGACCAGAGCGATCGCGTCGCCCAAGAAATGCGTGATCTTCCCCACAGGGATCATCACGTCATAATCCTGTTTGAGATGTCCGATCTTCACCGTACCGGGAATGTCCTCCGCCGTCAGCACGCATACGACGCCCGGTGCGGATTTCGCCGCGGTCGTGTCGATCGAAAGCACCCGCGCGCGCGGATAGGCGCTTCGCACCGCCGTGCCGTAAACCATGCCGTCGAAATACAGATCGTCCGCGTACAACGCGCTTCCGAGCGCTTTACCCGGCGCGTCCACACGGTCGAGATTTTCGCCCACGACGCCCTTCAAAACGCGCTTCGGAACCTCCGCGCCCTCGCGGAACGTCTTTGCGGCGAGCAGGATCGCTTCCTCGATCTTTTTATAGCCGGTGCAGCGGCAGATGTTCATGCGGATCGCGTCCTTGATCTCGGCGATCGTCGGATCGGGATTCCGGTCCAAAAGCCCCTTTGCCGCCATCACCATGCCGGGCGTGCAGAAGCCGCACTGCACGGCGCCCGCCTCGGTAAAGGCAAAGGCGTAGACCGCGCGCTCGCGCGCCGTCAGCCCCTCGCAGGTCAGAATGTTTTTCCCCTCCATGCGGTCGGTCTGCTGTACGCACGCTTTCGTCGCCTTGCCGTCGATCAGCACGGTGCACGTGCCGCACGCGCCCTCCGAGCAGCCGTTTTTGACGCTCGTAAGGTGCAGATCGTCTCTTAGAAAGCGGATCAGTTTTTTGTTTTCCGGGCAGGAAACGACCCGCCCGTTTACCGTAAAGCTTGCCATCGGCTCTCCTTTTCGGCAATTCAGCCGATCAAGTAATGATACTCCTTCCGGACCGTTTCGATCAGCGCCTTCGCATCCGGATCGATCGCATCGCGGTCGAGGTCGACCGTTCTCACGTCGTCGAGCCGCAGCTTCACGACACGATCGGAAAGCGGCAGAAAGCCCTTGTTTTCCGAGCCGTCAAACTCGGCTTCGGTTGCAAACAGCGTGAACTTTTCCTTGTACGGCTTCGAGTCGTACGGACAGAACACGAGACAGTTGCCGCACTCGTTGCACATCCGGTCGACGTGCAGGATCTGCGGCTTCGCCCTGCCGGGCACGTGAATCGCTACGTTCGCGCGGTTCGGACACACCTGCACGCAGCATTCGCACACCGTTCCGCAGGACAGGCAGCGTTCACGCTCCTTCTCCGCCTGTTCGTAATCCCTGAGAATGCCGTGCTTTTCGAAGCACACTTCCTCGGTCGTACTGCCGCAGGCACAGATTTCGTATTCGTATCTGCCGACGATCGCGTCCGCGACCTTCCGCGCATCCGCAATGCCCTCGACGACCGTGGCGGGACCGCGGCTGCAGTCGCCGATCACGTAGACGTTCTTCCGGCGCGTCATCAGATTCGCGTCGGTCTCGACCCTGCCGCGCGCGTCAAGCGCGATTCCGTTGTCCGTAAAGAGTTTCGCGTCGATCTTCTCGCCGACCGCCGCGATCAGCGTATCGCACGGGAGCTTGACGGTTTCGCCCGTTTCGACCGGCGAGCGGCGACCCGATGCGTCCGGCTCGCCGAGCTTCATCACATTGCAGAGAAGCGTTCCGTTTTCCAGCGCGACCGGTGCAAGCAGTTCGCAGAAGATCACACCGTCCTCTTTGGCAAGCTGCAGTTCCTCCTCGTCCGCAGGCATATAGCGCGCGGTGCGGCGGTACACGAGCCGCACGTTCTTCACGCCCTTTTCGCGCTTCGCGGCGCGCGCCGCGTCCATGGCGGTGTTGCCGCCGCCGATGACGATCACGTTCTCGCCGAGCGGCGCGAGCGTACCCGCCTTGCTCTCCTCAAGGAAGCGAATGACGTTCATCGCCTCGCCCTTCTCGAGCTTCATTCTGCCCTCCGCCCATGCGCCGACGGCATAGACGATCGCGTCGTATCCGTCCGCAAAGAGCGCGTCCGCGTCCGGCGCTTCGGTGTTCAGACGGAGATCCGCGCCCATTGCGGCAAGGATCTTCGCGTCGTTGTCGATCGCTTCGTCCGAAATGCGGAACGCGGGGATCACGTACCGCACGACGCCGCCGAGCTTATCCCGCTTTTCAAACAGCGTGACGGACGCGCCCTGCCGCGCGAGGAAGAACGCCGCCGCCATGCCCGCGGGTCCGCCGCCGACGATCGCGACACGTTTGCCGGTCTTTTCGGCGGGCTTCAGGTTCGTTAAAAGCGCGGGGAGTCCGTATTCCGCGGCGGTCAGCTTTGCTCTGCGGATGCGGACCGATTCCTCATAAAAGCTTCTGGTGCACTTGTCCGCGCAATGATGCGGGCAGATCGTGCCGGTGATGAACGGCAGCGGATTCTTCTCGACGATCAGCTTCAATGCCCCGTCATAGTTTCCCTTGCCGAGCATTTCGATATACTGCGGAATGTCCTGATGAATCGGGCAGCCGTGCGTGCACGGCGCGGTGAAGCAGTCGAACAGCGGGACCTTTTCGTCGAGCTTGCGCTTCGGCTGCGGCTTTAAGGGCTTCGTATTGCGTACGGACGCGCGCGCCTGTTTCGAAAGGAGCGCAACCCTGCCGACCCTGACGCCCGTGAACGGCTCATAGGGAATTTCGTCGATGATTTTCCCAAGCTGCGAAAGCCGCTGATATCCGCCCGGCTTCAGGATCGTCGTCGCCAGCGTGATCGGCCAGATGCCCGCCTTGAAGAGCTCCGCGATGTTGAACGCGTCGACGCCGCCCGAGAACGACAGCCGGAGTTTGCCGTCGAATTCCTCGCTCATGCGCTTTGCCATCTCGATCGTCAGCGGATAGAGCGCGCGCCCGGACATATACATTTCGCTGCTCGGAAGCTCGTTCTGCGTAACGTCCACCGGGAAGGTGTTCGATAGTTTCAGCCCGAAGGTCACGCCGTTTTTGCCCGCAAGCGCAAGAAGGCGTCTGAACATCGGAACCGCGTCTTTATACTGCAGATCCTCGTTGAAATGGTGCTCATCGAACGCGACGTAATCGAAGCCGAGATCGTCGAGCGTTTTGCGCGCGTACGCGTAGCCGAGGATCGTCGGATTGCACTTGACAAAGGTATTGAGATGCTTGACGTCGATGAGATAGCCAGCAATGCGCTCGATCTCCTGCGGCGGGCAGCCGTGCAGGGTGGACAGCGTGATCGAGGTGCACACATGCGGATTGATCGCGGCAAGATAGCTCTCGTCGATCTTTTGGAACCGGTCGAGATTTGCCCTCGTCCATGCCATGCATTCCGCCCAGATTTCCGTCTTTGAGGCGTCCTTGAGCCCTTCGATGAACGCGTCGATCTTCGGCGACGTGATGCCTGCGAAATCGTATCCGACGCTCATATTGAAGATGAATCCGTCCGGATCGCCCCAGCCGAACTCCTTGGTAAACAGTTTCAGCATGAACCATGCCTTGACGTACTCAGTAAGCGCCTGCGGCACGGTGAGCTCCGTCGACCATTCGCAGTTGTAGCATTCGTCCTTCGCCACAATACAGGGCTTTCCGATGCACGCCGCGAGCTCGTCGCCGTCCATGATCTGCACCGTCTTCAATTCAAAGAAGCGGCTTCCGGCGTAATACGCGGCGAGGATATTCTGCGTGAGCTGGGTGTTCGGACCCGCGGCGGGACCGAACGGCGTTTCCATCGTTTCGCCGAAGATCGAAAGCATCTTGCCCGGCACGGGCCTGTACGGGCGCTTCACGCCGAACACGCTGCCGGTCTTGTATTCTTCAAGCACCCATTCCATCAATTCCCGAAACGGGATCGGCGTCATTCGATCGGACATGGTTTTTGCCTCCTTTTATGCGTTGACCGCCGCCCAGAGCTTTTTCGCGCTCTCGCGGCACTTTGCCATGAGTTCGGTTTCGTCGCAGACCAAGAGTTCGCGATCCTTCATCAGCACCCTGCCGTTGCACATCGTGGTCACGACGGATCTGCCGTTCATGCCGAACAGGATATGCGAGTTCGCGTTGTTCCCGTCCATCGGCGTCAGCGGGTCGTAGTCCGTGACGATGATATCCGCGTATGCGCCAGGTTTCAGAACGCCGAGCGGCGCATGGAAATATCTGCCCGCGATCGCCGCGTTTCCATTGAACAGCATATCGGGGATCTCGCCCCACGCGACCGTCGGATCGCACAGATGATGCTTGTGGATGATGTTGCCGACCTTGTAGCTTTCGAGCATGTCGTTCGTGTAGCCGTCGGTGCCGAGACCTAAAAGCAGCCCGAGCTTCTTCATATGGATGACCGGACCGCAGCCGACCGCGTTGCCCATGTTGGATTCGGGATTGTGCACGACCGCGGTGTCCGTCGCCTTTATTAGTTCCATCTCCGCCTTGTTGATGTGCACGCAATGGATCGCAAGCGTTTTATTGCCGAGAATGCCCGCGTCGTAGAACCGGTTGATGATGCGCTTGCCGTACTTATCGAGAGAATCCTGAAGGTCCCCCGGTCCCTCGGCGCAATGCACATGGAAGCCGGCTTCCTTTCCGCCGTGGAAAGCACAGTCCTCAAGCGTTTTTTCCGAAAGCGTGAACGCCGCGTGCAGACCCATCATGCCCTTTACCATGTCGCTGTCGTCCTTCGCCGCCTTTTTGATGAAGCGCTCGTTTTCGAGGATCGACTGCATACGCTTTTCCTCGCCGTCGCGGTCGCTGACCTCGTAACAGAGCGAGGTGCGCACGCCGGATTCCTTTGCGGCTTCATGGATCTCGTCCAGAGAGCCGGGAATATCGAAGAAGCTCGCATGATGATCGAACACGGTCGTCACGCCGTTTTTGATGCAGTCCGCATAGACGGCTTTGGCGGACCAGTAATCGTTCTCCTTCGTCAGGCAGCGGTCGATCTTCCACCACATGCCCTCCAGAATATCGTTGAAGTTGTGCGGGTTGTAGCCGCGGATACTGAGCCCTCTTGCAAACGCGCTGTAGATGTGGTTATGCATATTGATGAGTCCCGGCATGATCACGCCGCCGTGCGCGTCGATCCATTCCGCGTCCGGGTACTTCGTCTTCAATGCCGCCGTTTCGCCGACTTCCTTCACATAGCGTCCGTCGACGGCGACCGCACCGTTCTCATAATTCGCCGACTTCCTTCACATAGCGTCCGTCGACGGCGACCGCACCGTTCTCATAAAACTCCGCACCGTTTCTGGTCAGCAATCTGCCGTTTCCGATCAGTATCATAAAGCCACACTCCCTCAGTTTATTTTTATGAATATATTATACATGATTTTGCATCGAAAGGCAAGCCGTGAAAAAGGATCGAAACAAAGATGATTGTTGCAAAGAACTTCGCTTCGGTGTATGATGAAAAGAGAATCGAAAAGGAGCGAACCCATGAGACGCGTATACGGCTATCGCTGCACCATCTGCGGAAAGGAATACCCATGAGACGCGTATACGGCTATCGCTGCACCATCTGCGGAAAGGAATACCCCTACGGACCGGAGCTTATGACCTGCCCCGCCTGCGGGGAAAAGGGCATTCTCGACATTTTGTTCGACTATGACGAGGTCAAAAAGGAGCTGAATCGCGACACGCTGAGGGCGGACCGCGACAACAGCATGTGGCGCTATCGGGCGCTGATGCCGCTCAAGGGCGAAGGGCTTTCAAAGTTTTTACGTATCGGCTGGACGCCGCTGTATGAAAGTCTGCGGCTCGGCGACGAGCTGGGATTGAAGAAGCTCTTTATCAAGGACGACGGCATCAATCCGACCGCGTCTTTGAAAGACCGCGCCAGCGGCGTGGCGGTTGCGAAGGCGATCGAGCTCGGCTACGACACCATCTGCTGCTCCTCCACCGGCAACGCGGCATCCTCCTGTGCGGGCAATGCGGCGCGCATGGGATTGAAAACCGTGATCTTCGTGCCGGAGCGTGCGCCGAAAGGCAAGGTCGCACAGCTTCTGATCTTCGGGGCGAACGTCATTTCGGTCAAGGGCGACTATCGCCAGACGTTTGAACTCAGCAAAGCCGCGATCGAAAAATGGGGCTTCTACAACCGCAACGCGGGCATCAATCCGATCCTCACCGAGGGCAAAAAGACCGTAGCGCTCGAAATCGCGGAGCAGCTCAACTGGGAACCGACCGACTGGGTCGCGGTATCCGTGGGCGACGGCTGCACGATCGGCGGCGTGTATAACGGATTCCATGATCTTTATGAAATGGGCATGATCGACCGCATCCCGAAAATCCTCGGCGTGCAGTCCACCGGCTGCTGCCCGTTCGTGGACGCGGCAAACAACGATCGCGATCTCATCCCGACGCCCGAAAACACGCTGGCGGATTCGATCGCCGTCGGCGTACCGAGAAATCCCAAAAAGGCGCTTCGTGCCGTGAAGAACAGCGGCGGGCGCTGGATCGCCGTGACCGACGACGAGATCCTTGCCGCGATGCGGCTTTTGGGCAGAAGCGAAGGCGTGTTCGGCGAGCCCGCGGGCGTCACCGCAACGGCGGGAGTGGTCAAAGCCGTCAAGGAGGGCTTGATCCGTTCCGACGAGACCGTCACCGTCATTTCCACCGGCAGCGGGCTGAAGGACGTCAA
>CADAZC010000015.1 GCA_902792295.1 uncultured Eubacteriales bacterium | reverse complement strand
CCGATCCCGACCGCGCATCCGAGCAAAAATCCGGCAAGGATCCGCACGACGGTCATGCCGATCGATTGCCAACCGCTTTTTGAGGAAACGATCTCCCCCATCGACCGAAGGGTGTCAAGGGGAGAAGGCAGCAAAAGCAGCCGACTGCCGACAAGCATCGACAGCAGCTGCCAGATGAGAATGTATACCGCGATCGGAACGCAGAATTTTGCGATCTTACGAAGGATCGGGCACATAATAGAAGTCGTCGCCGGGCATAGCGCCGCCGATCGATTTCGGATTTGCATCGAAGAGCACCTTCAGCATGGCGGAAACACTTACTTTCATCTCCGAACCGGTAATCAGCGTGATATTGCAGTTCGGGATCGCACGCTTTGCAATCGGCTCCTTGCCGATGATGCCCTGTGCAACGACAACGGCTGCCGCGTCTTCTTCGCTGACGACCTTCTTTGCGGATTCGGCCGCATCCTTCAGGAACGCGTCGACCTGCTCCTTGTTCGATGCGAGATAGTCGCTGCGGACGATATAAACGCCCTGCAAAAGCTTGGTATCGTTCTTTTCGCTCCAAAGGTCATTGACTTTCAGCGCAACGCGAACGTTCTCGTTCTGCGCAGTTGCGATCGAGACGTGCGGCTCCGGAAGCAGAGCGACCTCCGCGCTGCCGTCCGCAAGCTTGGCGATCAGTTCCGCGTTGTCCGAAATATACTCGACCTTCACGGAATCCGTCAGTCCGTTCGCTTCCAAAAGATAGTTCAGGATGTACTCCGGCGTGCTGCCTTCACCCGTGGACCAGATCGTTTTTCCCGCGAGATCGGCGATGCTGTTGATCGTATTGCCGTTTTCAAGCACGTACAAAACGCCCAGCGTGTTGATCGCGATCACGTTGACCTTGCCTTCCGTCTTTTTGCAGAGAACGGAAGCAAGATTGATCGGTACCGCGGCGATGTCGACTTCGCCGTTGATGATCTTTGCGGTGACCTGATCCGGCGCCGTGAACAATTCAACGGTATAGCGGTCCTGCATGTCCTGCATCATGTAGGCAAGACCCATGCCGGTCGGACCTGCGAGCGCGGCAACGCGGACGGGCTCGGCGGGCTGTTCGTTGTTCTGCTGGGTCTTTGCGCATGCGATCATCGAGAATGTCAAAATCAGCGCGAGGCAGATGATAAGAGCTTTTTTCATGATTGATAATCCTCCGTCAGTTGTATTTCTTTTCCGTTTCTTTTGATTTTATGTTCGTTTTCCAGCACGTCCAGCGCACGATAGAGCGTTGCGCGGCTGACGCACAGAGCTTCGGACAGCTTCGTGTAGCTTTTCACGGTATAGACATTGCCGACGCTTTCCTCCGTCAGGAAGGTCATGATCCGCAATGCAACCGTGTTTTTTGAGAACGCATCCAGCCGTTTGTTGAGGAAACGGATGCGTCCGTTCAGATACGACAGATAGTTTTTCAAAACCGTTCTGTTTTCCGACAGCAGATCTAACATTTCCTCTTCGGGAATGATCAATGCACGGGAACGCTCGTTGCAGCGGATATCGATGACAAAGCCCGAGTCCTTTCCGCAGATGGATGCGGCGCCGAACAGGTCGTTGCGCTTCAGCGTACTCATGTGCATCTTTCCGTCGCAGCTCTTGCGATTGACGTCCGCGCTTCCGCGAAGAAGGATCCCGACACGATATACGGTTTCATTCTTCTGGAACAGATATTCCCCCGTTTCATATTCGCGGATTGTCACATCCGCGCTGTTCAGCCATGCGCGAATCCGATCTTCCGGTACGCCGTGGAACAAGACGGTTCCGCTCAGCTGCTTTGTGTATCGTTCTGCATCCAGTATCGTTTTCAAAACTGCTCACTTCCGTCTCATATGATACAGATATGGTAGCATTTATTTTTGCACTTGTCAACCTGTTAAATTAGAAATATAATGGTTTTATGAAACTGATCAGCTGGAATGTAAACGGGCTTCGCGCCTGCCTTCAAAAGGGGTTCGACGACTTTCTTCAGAAGGAATCGCCGGACATCATTGCGCTGCAGGAAACAAAGCTGCAGCCGGAACAACTGACTTATTCGCCCGAAGGATACCGTGCATATTATTTCAGCGCGCAGAAAAAGGGCTACTCCGGAACGGCGGTTTTTTGTAAGGAAGAACCGCTGAACGTACGCTGCGGCGTCGGCGACAACCGCTTCGACGCGGAGGGAAGAACGATAACGCTGTTCTACCCCGGGTTCACCTTTGTCACGGCCTATGCACCGAATGCGCAGGAAGGACTGAAACGGCTTGATTTCCGCACCGACTGGGAAACGTGTATTCGTTCGTATCTTTCTTCTTTGGCGGAGAACGGACCGGTCATTTATTGCGGCGATCTCAATGTCGCACATCGGGAAATTGATTTGAAGAATCCGGGACCGAACCGCGGCAACGCGGGCTTTTCGGATGAGGAACGCGCCATGTTCGGCGCGCTGCTGGAGTCCGGTTTTGTCGATACGTTCCGCGAAAAGTATCCCGATCTGACCGGTGCATACTCCTGGTGGAGCTATCGCTTCCGCGCAAGGGAGCATAATGCGGGATGGCGGATCGATTACTTCCTGGTCCGCGAACAGGATCGCGCACGAATTACGGACGCGATCATCTATAACGACGTGTACGGAAGCGACCACTGCCCCGTCGGTCTCATTTGGGAGGGAACATGGAACTGATCCTTGCATCACAGTCGCCCCGCCGCCATGAGATTATGGATTTTATGGGGCTTTCATATCAAACCGAAGTCTGCACGGAACCGGAACAGATTCCGGCAGGTCTGTCGATCCCGGAAACCGTCATGCATCTTGCGCATCAGAAGGCACAGTTTGCGCTGCACATGCATCCGGATGCCTGCGTGATCGGCGCGGATACGATCGTTGACCTCGACGGTGAGATCATTGGCAAACCGAAATCGCCGGAGGATGCGATCCGTACCTTAAAGCGCATGCAGGGACGCACGCACACGGTCTATACCGGGCTTGCCGTTCTGAAGAAGGATTATGAGGATGTTCGCTTTGTTACCACCCGCGTCCGGTTTCGTCCGATGAGCGATAAGGAGATTCGATGGTATGTCTCGACCGGCGATCCTCTGGACAAAGCCGGTTCCTACGGCGCGCAGGGACTCGGCTCCGTTTTTGTGGAATCCATCGAAGGCAATTATTTCAATGTGATCGGCCTCCCCGCCCCCGTTTTGTATGAAATGCTTTTGAAGGCGGGAGCCATTACCGAGGATCGTACATGAACACGGTTCTGGAGGACAAAATTGCGCTGCTTCCGGAAAAGCCCGGCGTTTATAAGATGCTGGACGACACCGGAACGGTAATCTATGTCGGAAAAGCAAAGGTTCTGAAGAACCGCGTCCGGCAGTATTTCCAGTCGTCCAAGAATCATTCTCCGAAGGTTCGCGCAATGGTTTCGCACATTGCGGACTTTGAAACGATCGAAGTGCACAGCGAGGTCGAGGCGCTTTCCCTCGAAAGCAATCTGATCAAAGAGTTCATGCCGAAATACAACATCCTGCTGAAGGATGACAAGCATTTTCCGTATTTCCGCATCGACCTGCGGCAGGACTTCCCCCGCATTGAAATCGTCCGACGCGTCAAGCCGGACGGCGCGACCTACCTCGGACCCTATATTGTCGGCCCTTCCGTGCAGGAAGAACTTCGCCTTGTGTACGACCTTTTTCCTCTGCGGCACTGCAAAAAGAATATTGCGGCGATGCAGGCGCGCGGCGAGCGTCCGTGTCTGCTGCATCATCTCGGGAAATGCTGCGCGCCGTGCAGCGGTTCCGTTTCGCGCGGGGAATATCATGCGTATCTTAAAGAAGCCGTCCGCCTTTTGAACGGAAAGAGCGGCGAGCTGATCCCGTACCTGACGCAGAAAATGCAGGAAGCGTCCGATGCGCTGGATTTCGAGCGGGCGGCGCTTCTCCGCGACAAGCTGAAAGCGACGCTTGCATTGCGTGAGAAACAGGCGGCGATCAATGCAAACGACCTTTCCGCGGACGTTTTTGCCGTCGATTCGCTGAACGATGCACGTATGGTCTTTTCCCTGTTCGTTCGCGACGGAAAGGTCATCGGCACGCATGCGTTTCCGCTGGAAGGCGACGGAGACGACGCGCCGGAGGAATGGCTGCATGCGTTCCTTCTGCAGTATTACGGACAGGACGGCATCGAGATTCCGCCGAACATTCTGCTTGCACGGGAATGCACCGATTTGATCGGGATCCAGGACTGGCTGAGCGGAAAACGGCGCAGAAGAGTCTGTATTGCCGTACCGCAGCGCGGGGTAAAACATCAGTTGACGGACATGGCAAAGAAGAACTGCGCGGCGCTGCTTGCAAAGAACGACAGAATCCGTGTGCGCGAATGGGAACGCGGCGAGGGCGCGCTTGCCGAGCTTTCCGCGATCCTCGGTCTCGACGAGATTCCGTCGCGCATGGAGTGCTTCGACAACTCGCATCTCATGGGAACGAATACGGTCGCTTCAATGGTTGTCTTCCGCGACGGAAAACCGGATAAAACCGCTTACCGGCATTTCCGGATCCGCTCCGACGCAGGCGGCGACGATCTGCTTGCGATGCGCGAGGTTCTGACACGCAGATTGTCCGGAGACGGCGAGCTCCCCGATCTGCTTGTGCTCGACGGCGGAAAGACGCAGCTTTCGATCGGCGTTGAGGTGCTTTCCGAATTGAATCTGTCTCATATTCCGGTCTGCGCGCTTGCGGAATCCGACGAGCTGATCTATCTGCCGGAATCGGACGATCCGATCGTCCTTCCGAGAAACAGCGCACCGCTGCACCTGATCGAGCGTCTGCGTGACGAGGCGCACCGGTTTGCGATCTCCTACCATCGGAATCTCAGGAGCAAAAGCGCGCTGTATTCCCTCCTTGACGGCATCGACGGCGTCGGGGACAAACGAAAGCGCGCGCTGTTCGACGCTTTCCTGACGGTTGAGCAGATCAAAGCGGCAAGCGTTGAAGATCTTGCCGCCGTAAAGGGAATGACGCTTCCCTGCGCACAATCGGTGTATGACTATTTCCACAAGGAAGCATAAACAAAGCCGGTGAATCATCACCGGCTTTTCTTTATTCCTGCGTTTCCCGCTTGTCCAATTCCTGTTTCAGTTCATCCACGTGCTCGATGGTCAGGAGAACAATCTTTTGATCCGCCGTATTGATTACAAGCGCGGGATGCGAACGCATGCCGCCCGCCGAAACCGTCGTTTTTCCGATGCCGAGGATGTCCCTCCGATCGAGTTCGAACGGGATCGCTTTTTTATATGGGTCCGGCGTGCTGACGCCCGAAATGCGATCGCCTTCGACCGCGCAATATGAATGCTTGATGGAATTCATAACGAGCATGGATCGATAACCGGCGTATATCAGATACAGAATAATGCCGATATAAACGATGCTGTACGGACTGAACACAAACTGTCCCGCTCGGATGAACGGAAGCAGAAACAAAAAGATGATGATGGGAATGCTGACGACATAGAACCAGAATGTGATTCTCGATTGCCGCAGCGCGGTCCGATCGCATTCAAAACGTTTTTCCATAGCCAAAAAATCGGGAGCGCAGAGCGCTCCCGTTTCCTTTCGGAATTATTCTTCTTCTTCGTCCTCGCGCTTCGCCTGTTCGATGATCTTCTTCGCCTGCTCGGCGGGAACATCCTCGTAACGGGTGAATTCGCTGCGGAAGGAACCGCGCGCCTGCGTCATGGAGCGCAGGTCGGTTGCGTACTTGAACATCTCGGAAAGCGGCGCTTCCGCGACGATCTCGGTACCGCCGTTGTTCGGCGTCATGCCGAGCATTCTGCCGCGACGACGGCTGAGATCGCCCATGATGTCACCGACGTTCTCGTTCGGAACCCAGATGTAGTACGTGTAGATCGGCTCGGTCAGCGCGGGGCTTGCCTTGACGCACGCCGCCTTGTAGGACAGACGCGCCGCACTCTTGAACGCGACTTCCTTGGAATCGACGGGGTGATATTTGCCGTCGTACAGCGTCGCCTTGATACCGACCATCGGATATCCTGCGAGGACGCCGTGCAGCATTGCTTCGCGGAGGCCCTTTTCAACCGCCGGAATGTATTCCTTCGGAACAACGCCGCCGACGATCGCATTGACGAACTCAAAGTCAACGCCTTCGGGCGCCGGCTCGAACCGCATCTGGACGACGCCGAACTGACCGCTGCCGCCGGACTGCTTCTTGTGTTTGCCTTCCGCTTCCGCCGTGGAACGGATCGTCTCACGGTACGGGATGCGCGGGTCGGTAAGCTGCGCTTCGACGTTGCTCTTGTTGCGGATCTTCGCGCAGGTGACGTCAAGATGCATTTCGCCGAGACCCTTCAGAAGGACGTCGCCGGTTTCCGCGTTCTTTTCGATCGCAATGGTCGGGTCTTCTTCGAGCAGCTTGTTGAGACCGCCGATGACCTTGTCCTCTTCACCCTGCTTCTTTGCGGTAACCGCAAGACTGATGCACGGCTCGGGGAATACGATTTTTTCGATCGTAACCACGTCGGATGCGTCGCAGAGCGTCTCGTTCGTGTTGGAGATCTGCAGCTTCGGAATCGCACCGATGTCTCCCGCGTTCAGCTTATCGACCGCAATGGACTTCTTGCCGCGGAGCATAACGGGCGCGGTGGGCTTTTCGTTCTTCTCCTGGTTTGCATTGAACAGAGCAACGCCGCCGTCGAGAACGCCGCGATGGACCTTCACGATGCTGTACTTGCCGAACTGATCGTTGACGGTCTTGTAGATATGGCAGACCATTTTGCCGTCTCTGGTGAGCTCGACTTCTTCACCGTTCTTGTACGCTTTCGGGAGCTTTGCATCCGCAGCGGTGGGCAGATAGTGAAGAATGTAATCCATCAGCGTGGTAACGCCGATGTTGTTCAGCGCGGACGTGCAGCAGACCGGCGTAATGTCGCCGTCCAGAACGCCCTTGGAAAGACCCATCAGGATCTGCTCGCGGGAAAGCTCGAGCGTTTCGAGGTATTCCATCATGAGGTCCTCGTCCGCCTCTGCCGCCGCTTCGGTCAGTTTCTCATAGAGCTCCTGTGCTTCGGATTCGAGGTTCGAGGGGATTGCGACTTCCTTTTCACCCTTGCCGTCGAACATTTTTGCGTTCATGTTGACGATATCGACATAGCCCTTAAACGCGCCGCCTTCCATGATCGGAAGCTGGATCGGAACGACGTTGACGCCGAATTTCTCGTTCACGGACTGCATTGCCTTTTCGAAGTTGGCATTTTCACGATCCATCTGGTTGATGACCATCATGCGCGCCTTGTGCTGTTCTTTGCACATTGCCATCGTCTTTTCCGCGCCGACGGCAGGACCGGAAACCGCGCTGATCACGATCAGAGCGGCGTCGCAAAGCGCCATAGCAGCGGCCACTTCGCCGTAGAAGTCAAAGAAGCCCGGAGCATCGATCAGATTGATCTTGGTGTTCTTCCATTCCAAGGGCGCAAGCGCCATGTTGATGGAGATCGAACGTTTGATTTCTTCCGGATCGAAATCGGTCGTGGGTGCATTGTTCGGGAAACGGTCGACAAGCCCTGCATTGTAAAGCATGGCTTCGGTCAAAGTCGTTTTGCCCTCGCCGCCGTGGCCGAAGACGCCGATGTTGCGAATTTCATTCGCGCTGTAGAATTTCATTTGTGTTCCCCCTGTTGGAATTTGGTGTTCAAAATTGAATCCGTTTACACGGATTAACCCAATTTAATCAATTAACTATAACACAGAAAACCGAATCTGTAAACCTAAACTTTCCACGAATTTTCATATTCTTTTTGGCGTTCGGTCAAAACGTCGATCTTTGCGCCGATGCTTTCGAGCTTTTCATTCGCAACATATGCGTCGATTTCGTCCGGAACGGCATAGACCCGCGCTTCTTTCGGCGGGTTTACGGCAAGCTCTCTTGCGCAAAGCGCCTGAATTGCAAAGCTCATATCCATGATTTCCGCCGGGTGTCCGTCGCCGGACGCAAGGTTCACAAGACGACCTTCCGCAAGAAGATACAGCCAGTTGCCGCTGTCGAGACGGTATCCCATGATGTTCGGCTTCATTGCGCGCGTTTCGACGGCGATTTCCTTCAGCCGCGCCACGTCGATCTCGACGTCGAAATGACCGGCGTTGCAGAGCAGAGCGCCGTTCTTCATCGAACGCATATGTTCTTCCGTGATGACGTCGCGCATGCCGGTGACTGTGATGAACAGATCGCCGATCTTCGCCGCATCCGCCATCTGCATGACGGTAAAACCGTCCATAACCGCTTCGATCGCCTTGACGGGATCGATCTCCGTTACGATCACGCGCGCGCCGAGTCCCTTTGCGCGCATTGCGACGCCGCGTCCGCACCAGCCGTAACCGGCGACGACAACGGTCTTTCCCGCCACGATCAGATTAGTCGTGCGGTCGATTCCGTCAAAGACCGACTGCCCCGTTCCGTACCGGTTGTCAAACAGATGTTTGCATTGCGCGTCGTTGACGGCGAACATCGGGAATCGCAGCGATCCGTCTTTCTGCATCGCAAGCAGACGATGGATGCCGGTCGTCGTTTCCTCGCAGCCGCCGCGGACTTTCGGGATCAGATGCGGAAACTTCGTGTGCAGAAGCGTAACGAGGTCCGCCCCGTCGTCGATGATAATGTCCGGCTCGGCAAGCAGGACTTTTTCGAGACATTCCTGGTAAACCGTTTCGGACGCTCCGTGCACGGCATACACCGACATTCCTTCATGCACAAGCGCGGCGGCGATATCGTCCTGCGTAGAAAGCGGATTGCTTCCCGTGACGAACATCTCCGCACCGCCCGCGTTCAGCACCTTGCAGAGATATGCGGTCTTTGCCTCCAGATGGACGGACAGCGCAATACGCAGCCCCTTGAATGGCTGTTCTTCACGGAACTTTTCTTCGATCCCGTTCAAAAGCGCCATGTTTCTGCGCACCCATTCGATTTTATCCAGACCGGACGGGTACAGCGATACATCGTGAATGCTGTAAGACTGCTTTTCCATGGTTAATCCTCCAAATATTTGATTGCAGCGGCAAGCTGCGTATCCAACCCTTCCGGGATATAATCAATGGAGTACTTCTCCGCCTCTTCGGACAGTTCAACGATCAGATCCGGTGTGATCCCGTCATCCTGTACGCATACGCCGTTCGGCGTGTAATACGCGTCGGTCGTCAGCTTGAACCAGCCGTTCGTCTCGGGAATCTCAAAGAACGTCTGCACAATGCCCTTTCCGTATGTTTTCGTTCCGATCAGGTATGCGGCTTCATAATCCTTGAGCGCACCCGCGACAAGTTCGCTGGCAGATGCGGAAAGCTCGTTGACAAGAAGGACGGTTTTGATGTCGATGCCGCTTTCGGTCGTCTTGTACTCCGTAACCTTTCCGTCCCTCGAACGGAGCGTTGTGACGATGTAATCCTTCGGCAGAAAGATATCGGCGATATTGATCGCGTCATACAGGGAGCCGCCCAGATTGTCGCGGAAATCAAGAACCAGTTTTTCCATGCCCTGCTCTCTCAGTTCTTTCATCGCGGTCTTTGTTTCCTCGACACAGGTGCCGTGAAATGCCGTCAAATGAATGTAGCCGATCGTGTCGGTCAGCATTCGGTATGAAACGGACGGCGTGTGCACCTCGCGCGCAACGATCCGGAAAGAAAGCGTTTCCTCCCCGCGGCGAATTACAAAATCGTTTGCCGCGCCGTCCTCTGCGCGCACGTTTGCAAGGAATTCGCTGAGCGTCATTCCCGTAAACGGAACGCCGTTGATTTCGATCAGAAGGTCGCCGCGCATCAGCCCTGCTTCGCTTGCAGGCGTGTCATCATAGACGTCGAGGACTTCCACGTTTCCTTCTTCATTGATCTGTGTCAAAATGCCGATGCCGACGAAGCTGCGCTGGTTTTGCTTTTTCAGGTCCTCGTATTCTTCGGCTGTGTAGTATTCGGCATACAGATCGCCCGTCGCCGCCGCAATGCCTTTCAGGGCGGCTTCGGTCAGCTTTTGCTCATCTTCCTCATAGTAGAAGTAATGATTCCGGATGATGTCCCTCGCCTGCTTGACCGAGGAAACAAGATGTCCGTCGTTCCCGCGGTATACCTGTTTTGCCGCATACCAGGAAACCGATGCGGACGCCGCAGCGGTAAAGACAAGCGCAAGGACGATCGCCGCGACGCGGATGCCTTTTTTCTTCTTTTTGCCGTTCTTTTCGACGGCGGTTTCGATTTGCTGTAATTCTTCCATAACGATATGATTTCCTGTTTTCAAAAAGAGAGCCGTGAAATGCTGATTTTTTCACGGCTCCCTGTCAAATGCTTTCGTGTCGGGGAATCAAGCCGAGAGATCCTTCAGAAAATCGGGAAGCTGTTCCGGCGTGCAGGAGAGCGACAGAATCAGTCGGATTCCGTGCTTTTCCGAAAAAACCTTCAGCTGGTCGAACATTTCCTTCAGCGAATAAAGCTCGTGATGCACAAGATGCATGAAACTGTCGATCACGATGCATTCCAGATCATGATCCGACGCCGCGATCCCGCAAAGGAATCCGTAAAACATCTTCGGTCCGGACAGGGCGAACTCGGTCGCGTTGATGAACCGCACGGAAAGGTTCAGATCGTACATGTATCTCTCATCCTCATCGATAAAAACGACGCTTCCCTTTGCCTGCTCGGCTGCTTGATTGGCTAATTCGAGGATCTTCTTGGTTTTGCCGGATCCTTTTTCGCCGAAAATGAGTTGAATCAAATCAGCACCTCCGCTTTTTGTTTTATTATACAGCAATCCCTCGATCCTTGCAAGAGCGATTCATTAAGCAAAGCAAAAAACCGGGAGAATACTCTCCCGGCCTGCAACGATGAGATTATTCGGCTTTCAGCAGGAATGCGCGATACGCCTTGAACGCTTCATACAGGTCCGCCTTGGAAATGATTTCCCACGGCGCATGCATGGACAGCACCGCGACGCCGCTGTCGATGACTTCCATCCCGTACTCCGCGCAGATGTAAGCGATCGTTCCGCCGCCGCCCGCGTCGACCTTGCCGAGCTCTGCGGTCTGATAACGCACCTTCGCGTCGTCCATCCATTTTCTGAGCTTCGCCATGTATTCCGCGTTCGCATCGTTCGAGCCGCTCTTACCGCGCGCACCGGTGTATTTGTTGAAGCAAACGCCTTTGCCGAGATACGCGCTGTTCTTCTTCTCGAAAACGCCGGCAAAATTCGGATCGAAGCCCGCGCTGACGTCGCAGGACAGCATGTGCGCATTCGTCAGTGCGCGGCGAAGCTTCAGTTCGGAATACTCGCCGGTCAGGTTCATGATCTCCGCAACGGTATTCTCAAAATACTTTGCGTGCATGCCGGTTGCGCCGACGGAAC
Source organism: uncultured Eubacteriales bacterium (assembly GCA_902792295.1). Taxonomy (GTDB): domain Bacteria; phylum Bacillota; class Clostridia; order Christensenellales; family CAG-138; genus UBA3792. The sequence goes on along the minus strand of CADAZC010000015.1, from coordinate 14,218 downwards.
CGATCTCTTCCTTGTCCGCAAGGATGCAGCAGCAGGTCGCTTCCGGGATATTCTTCACATCCAGCATCGCCTTGATCTGTGCGAACGCGCAGACGCGGTCGTCATGACCGTAGCCGATGATCATGCTGCGGTCCAGACCGAGCTCGCGGGATCTGCCTGCCGGAACGACCTCGATTTCGGCGGAAAGAAAATCCTCTTCCTCTATGTCATACTTGTCCTTGAGGATCTTCAGCATGTTCGCCTTGACCGGTTCTTTTTCTTCGTCTTTCAAAGGCATGCCGCCGATGATGACGTTCAGGTCTTCCCCTTCGATCGCAACGGCAGCTTTCTTCTGCATCTGATCTGCCGAGAGATGGATCAGAAGATCGGAAATGCCGACGACCGGATCGTTCTCATCTTCACCGATCACGACGTTTACAAGCGTGCCGTCCTTCTTGGCAACGACGCCGTGCATCGCGAGCGGGATCGTGACCCACTGATACTTCTTGATGCCGCCGTAATAATGCGTATCGAGATAGGCAAGCCCGGAATCCTCATACAGCGGGTTTTGCTTCAGGTCCATGCGCGGCGAGTCGATGTGCGCGCCGATGATGTTGAAGCCCTTTTCCATCGGCTGTTTGCCGACGATAAACAGCATGATCGCTTTCCCCATGCAGTCTGCATACACGCGATCGCCCGCTTTGAGTCTGCCGTTTGCCGAAAGCGCATCTTTGAGGTCGATGTAGCCCGCTGCTTTTGCAAGTCTGATCGCGCCGGTCACACATTCGCGTTCGGTCTTGCCTGCATCCAGAAACGCACGGTATTCCTTTGAAATTGTTTCGAGCTTGCGGAGCTCGGTTTTGTTATAGGTTGTCCACGCTATGGTTCGTTCCATATTTTCCTCCCATGTTTTGTTTTCTATATTCTACCACGGATTGCAGGACGAATCTACTGCTTTTGACAAGAAAAATGATATATAAATGCGCCGGTCGTATTCTGTAATAACAAAATATCGCCGTAAACGAATCGACGTTTGCACGATAATGTCATCGTTATCCGCAAGCGATTGGTAGTTCTGCGGAGGCGTTGCGAGGACGTTTACAACCGAGCAGCCGCAGCAAGCGTGATCGCTTGCGGAAAGGAGCCGCAACGGAGAGGGCGAGCGGTGACATTTTACTCCCAAAAAGAAAAATGTCGCCGCGAACGAATCGACGTTTGCGGCGACATGGTCTGGGTGAGAAGATTTGAACTTCCGGCCTCTTGAACCCCATTCAAGCACGCTACCAAACTGCGCTACACCCAGATATCGGAACCGAATGATATGTTAGCATCCGGTTCGGTTTTTGTCAAGTGAAAAAATCGGTACTTACGGAAGTTTGATCGAATCCGTAATCGGATTGTCGGACTTAATCAGGTCGTTGATCATCCCTTTTGTATGCTCGTAGATGTTGATCACGTCCGTCTTAACATTCGTTACCCATTCCGAAACGGAACCTTTCAATACGCCTTTTTCATTTAAGAAGTATATCAGCGCCGCGGCAAGCACCACAAGCACGACGACAACGCCGATAATTCGATAAATATGCTTCATGTCATTTCCTCCTTTACACAATATATGCGGTCAGCCGATGTCCATACGCTCTGTTTCGGCAATCGCCTTTTCGATCATCGGTTCAAAATCGACGAGCGCCTCGCTTTCCCGGAGCTTGTCCACCTTCGGCTTTGTTACGGGATGCTTCGGCACAAATACCGTGCAGCAATCCTCGTACGGCAGAATCGACGTTTCGAACGTTCCGATCTTCTGCGCTTTTTCTATGATCTCTTCTTTATCGAATCCGATCAGCGGGCGGAATACCGGCATCTGGACAGCGTCGTCGGTCACGCACAGCGATTCGATCGTCTGGCTTGCGACCTGACCGATCGATTCCCCTGTGATCAATGCCTGCGAGCCGGTGTCCTTCGCGATCCGTTCGGCAATCTTCATCATCAGCCGACGCATCAGAACCGTCGTTTCGGTCGAAGGGCACTTGTCGTAGATCGTCATCTGAATCTCCGTGAACGGAACGAGATACAGATTGATCCGTCCGGCATAACGCGAAACGAGCTTCGTAAGCTCGATCACCTTATCCCGCGCCCGCTCGCTGGTGTACGGATAACTGTAGAAATGCACCGCGTCGAGCATCACACCGCGTTTTGCAATCATGTATCCCGCGACGGGACTGTCGATGCCGCCGGAGATCAGGAGCATCGCTTTTCCGTTCGAACCGACGGGCATGCCGCCTGCGCCGAGCACTTCGCCGGTGTAGACAAACGCGTTGCTCTGACGAATCTCGACCGTGACGGGCAGCGCGGGATGATGTACATCGACGCGCAGGTTCGGGTACGCTTCCAGAAGATCGTGTCCGAGCTCCCTGCAGATCTCTTCCGACGTCATCGGAAACCGCTTGTCCGAGCGGCGCGCAAAGCATTTGAACGTCGGAACAGGCGCGGTTTCCGCAAAGCATTTGACTTCCGTAATTGCAGCGTCGCGGATCTCTTCCCAGTTCTTTTCCACGCAATGCGCGATGCTGACGGAATGGATGCCGAACACACGGCAAAGCTTGTCCGTGCATTCCGGAATGTTCTCTTCCGGAATGCCGTATACGAATATGCGGCCCTGTTCGCGTTCGACCGCCGCATGAACGGGGTTCAGCGCCTGTTTGATCCGATCGACGAGCAATCGCTCAAAAAACGGGCGGTTCAATCCCTTCAAATGAATTTCCGCGTATCGGACGAGTAAAACTTTATCCATTCTTATCTCCTTTTGTATCTGCGCAGAATCCGCAGCTGTTCGTCGATCGCATTTGCCGCGGCGTCTGCTTCTTCCTCCGTATTGAACGGACAGAAACTGAACCGGATCGCACTCTCCTGCCCTGCCGGCGATACGCCGACCGCGCTCAGAATACGGTTCTTTCCCTGCTTCTTTGCGGAGCACGCCGAACCGGTCGAAACGATCACGCCGTACCGCTCAAGCGCATGCATCAGGACCTCGCCGCGCACCCCGAGGAAGGAAAGATTCAGAATGTGCGGCGCACCGTCCTCAGGCGCGGGTCCGTTCAATAACACGTCGGGCAGCGACATCAGATCCCGATACAGACGCATTTTCACGCGCATCATCTGCGCATGCCATGCCGCTTCGTTCGCCCGATATGCGTGCAGCGCCGTATCGAGACCGAGGATTCCGGGAACATTTGTGGTACCGCTTCGAAGATTCCGTTCCTGTCCGCCGCCGATCTGTCCGCCGGCGAATCGAACGCCGCTGCGCAGGTACAGAAAACCGACGCCCTTCGGCGCGTGCAGCTTGTGCGCCGAAACGGAGTACAGATCGACCGGACATTTCTTGATGCCGACCTTCATAAACGCCTGCACGCCGTCCGAATGCATCACGGCGTTCGGCGCGAGAGCGCGGACCTTTGCGGTGATCCGGTCAAGATCGTTCACGCTGCCGAGCTCGTTGTTGACGTGCATGATGCTGACAAAGCTTGTGTCGGCGGTAAGCACCTCGGAAAGCCGGTCGATGTCGACGGTTCCGTCCCTTTTGAGCGGCGCATACCGGACTTCGGCGTCAAAAAGCTTTGCAGCGGCGTTGATCGTCTCAAATACGGACGGATGCTCGACTGCGGTCGTAACAACAGACTTCTTGCCGTGAATGCTTCGCAGCGTACCGAAAACGGCGGTGTTGTTCGATTCCGTACCGCCGGATGTATAAATGATTTCGGCAGGAGCGGCGCCGAGCAGCGACGCGGCAAAAGCTCTTGCCTCTCCTACCGCCTTCTCAACCGAAAAAGCAGCCCCGTACGCGGCGGCGGGGTTGTAATAATCCCGCGTCATTGCAGTACATGCGCGTTCCGCCGCTTCGGAAAGCGTTTGTGTTGTCGCACTGTTATCGAAATAGATCATTTCCAATCCTTTCGTTTCATACTCTTTTCTCTTTTATATTATTCCGAAAGGTCCTTTTTCGTAACCATTTATACCACAAGCGCTTAAAAAAATCACAGAAATCGAAAAATGTTTACATATTAGTCACTTCTATGTGAAATTTTATGATATAATGTATTCAGTCAAACTGAGAATTATTTTAGGAGGTATATACATGATTTGCAAGGAGTGCGGAGCATACAATCCGGATCATGCAGAATTCTGCAAGGTTTGTGCCGCAAATCTGAAAGGCAAACCTGCACCCGCCGAGCCCGAGGTCACCGAGGATGTTCCTCAGCCGACCAGACGGTTCAGCCGTCCTTCCTGGATGCCGGAAACAACGGAACAGCCCGCTGAAGAAACGGTCGCCGAACCCGTTGTTGAGGAACCGGTTGAAAAGCCCGTTGTCGACATTGAGCCGGAAGTTGAGCCGGTCGTCGAGGACGAAACGCCCGAAATCGAAGAGGAAGAACCTGCTCCGGCATGGACACCCGTTCAGAGCCGCCGTCATGCCGCGCGCGTGAAAGAAGAAGTCGAAGAAGAATCCGAAGAAGACGAGTCCGATGAAGATAAGGACGAGGATGAAGACGAGGGCATCTACAACGACGAAGAGGCCCTTGAAGACGAAGATGATTCTTTCGAGTACGAACCCACCCCGCCGAAGCGTAAGCAGCAGAAGAAAAAGAACAACACGCTCTTTACCGTGCTGCTGATCGCTATCATCGTCGTGATCGTCGGTATTCTTGTTCTCGGCGGCTATATGCTTCTGAAGAACCAGCTGAACTGCGGCATTTCACCGAACAAGACCAACGGTGACGCTTCCCAGACCGGCAACCTCGAGCCCGAGAATCCGGGCGATCAGACCCAGCAGACCGAGCCGTCCAACATTCCGGATGCAAAGCATGCGCTGCTGCAGGAAATGATCGATGAAAACAATAAAGACATGATTGCCATCACGGTTGTCGTGCCGGCACATTCCGCTGTTGTCATCGATTTCCCGAATCAGGACGATTACAAGTTTGAGAACACCGATGCGAAAGATATCACGCGTAAGGTCAAGATCCCCGTTGAGGTCTTCTATTTGAATCAGCCGCTCGAAGATTCTACGGTCGAGTTCCACCCCGACATCACGATCAATGCGGCTGACGGAAGCTCCTATAAGGTTGAGTGCGCATCGTTCACCCGCACGTTCCCGAAGCTGAACATTACGGTTACCGCGCCGATTCCCGAGGGCGATGAGCCGATTATGGCGCCGCAGAGCAATCTGATCTCTCTCACCGGTACGATCGACGATCCGACCGCGGAGGTCTCGATCAACGGCGTTGTCACGACCGTTTATACCGGCGGCGTGTTCATGTACGATTACAAGTTCGCGGACGGCGTATCGGAAGATACCGAAGATACAATCACGATCGTTGCCAAAAAGAACAACTGTGTCAGCGATACGAAGGAAGTTCGGGTACATGCCTATAAGTTCATCCCCGAACCCATGAAGCTCGAAGTTAAAACCGACAATCTGAGCGCCGACAAGAACGGTAAGCTGACCGTCACCGGCACAACGCTTCCGGGCGCAACGCTCACCGCGATCAGCGACAATGCCACGAACGTCCTCTGCGGCAGCGTCAATGTTGACGGCGAAGGCAACTTCTCGTTCCAGGTCACCATGGATCCCGGATTCTACGGCATGTCGGCGATCACGCTGAACGCCGCGAAGGAAGGCGCTGAGAACGGCAGCACAAAATTCACGGTCGTCAAGGGCTTTGCGGATAAGAAAGCGTTCCTGAAGTACTACAACAAGACGAAGACCTATATCGAAGTTGTTCCGAAGACCACCAAGAATAAGATTACGATCAAGGAAATGCTTGACGGGATCACCCAGTATGCCACCAACGGATACGGTTTCCGTGTTACGGCAAAGGTCGTGGAAGTCAGCAACAACGGCAACGACGTGATCATCAAGATGACGGTCTATAAGTCCGGTGAAACGATCTACGTCCATAAGCTGAGCAAAGTCATGGATCCCGAAAACAACATCGGAAAGTACTACAATATCTACGGCAACTTTGTCGGAACATATGAGGACACAGGATGCGTCGAGTTCCTCGGCTGGTTCGCAGAAGGTCAGTCGAAACTCAAAGACTGATAAGATGCGTATCTGGGCAAAAACAATTCAACATCAAAAAATACAATCGGAAGTCGTGCGGGAGTTCGCTCTCGCACGACCCTCTGATTTAGAGGGCTGGATGCCTGTTCTGCATGAACTGTGTCAGGCGCTCGATCTCTCCCGCCCCGTCGTTCTTGAAAAACACGTTCGGGAACTCGATCAGTTTTCACACACGGTTTTCAGAAGCAGCGATTTTATGGAACCGATTCGATTCGATCGCTTCGAGATCGAAATATTTCCCGAAAAAAAGGAGCATGAAACATTCGATCGCCGTTCATACTAACGACGAAAGGAGTGATTTCATGAATATCGTTGCCTTGATTCTTATGATCGTAGGTGCGCTGAACTGGCTGCTCGTCGGTCTTTTCAATTTCAATCTTGTCACGGCGATTTTCGGAGCGGGATCGGTCATGTCGATTATCCTCTACATTCTCGTCGGACTCGGCGGCATCTGGGGAATTGTAATGCTTTTCCAGCGCAATGTACGACACACATCGTTTATGCATGACGACGAAGCATAAGCATTTTTAAAGAAGCCGGCGGGCTTCTTTTTTTATACTGGATTTTTCTGTGATATGACGATATAATGAAATATCATATGCGGAGGTTACGGCAATGGATTGGATGAAAGAAACGAACGAACAGCTGAAGCGCGGCGTGTTTTTGATGGTGAAAGGCAATCCGATGACCATCGGATGGGGTCAGTTCGGAATCATCTGGGGCAAACAAACGTTTTCCGTTTATGTCCGCAAAAGCAGATATACGCACGAGCTTCTCGAAAATGCATCGACCTTCACCGTCAGCGTGCCGAAATCCGGCGCCATGAAAAAAGAGCTTGCGTTCTGCGGTACAAAATCCGGGCGCGACGTCAATAAGATTGCAGAATTGAATGCATCCCTGTTCCCCGCCCGCTTCGGCGCACAGGACGGATTCTCGGGCTGCCGATACCACATCGAATGCAAGATTCTGTTCCGTACGGATCTTGATGAACACCTTTTGGAAGACGGCGCGCTGCTTTCCCGCTATTATGCAGACGGTGATCCGCACACCATGCTGATCGGCGAAATTCTCGGCGTTACGGAGGAAGAATGAAACAAATTGTCTTGGTCACCGGCGCTTCCGGCGGGATCGGTTCTGCAATCGCAAGGCGTTTCTCGGAAGCGGGATATGCCGTGGCACTCCAATACAATACGAATCGGGAAGCGATCGATCGACTGATCCGATCCTTCCCGGCCGATGCCGCTTATCTGTGCCTGCAGTGCGATCTGACCTGTCCGGAATCCGCGCAGCAGATGCTTGATGTTCTGCATCGTCGGTTCGGAACGGTCTCCGTACTTGTCAACTGCGCCGGGAAAGCGCTTGCACAGAAGCTTCTGACCGATACGACGGAAGACGATTACGATCTGATATTTGATACCAATGTTCGCAGCGCCGTCCGGCTGACCCGCCTTCTTATTGACGATCTGCGTGCAAATCACGGCGCCGTTGTGAATATCTCTTCGATGTGGGGCGTTTCCGGCGCGTCATGCGAGGTTTTGTATTCGGCGTCCAAAGCCGCGTTGATCGGCTTTACAAAGGCGCTTGCAAAGGAACTTGCGCCGTCCGACGTGACCGTCAATGCCGTTGCGCCCGGTCTGATCGACACGGCAATGAACGCACATCTGTCCGAGGAAGATCTCGCGGCCTTTGCCGCGGAAACGCCGCTCCGGAAGATCGGAACGCCGCAGGACGTTGCGGATGCGGTATTCTACCTTGCGAATGCTCGGTTTGTCACCGGACAGGTTTTGTGCTGTGACGGCGGCTGCACGATATAAGACGTATAAAAAAAGGCGATCGGAGATTCCGGTCGCCTTTTTTTATGTAAGTTCAGGACACGATCAGCCCTGCGCCGATGATGCCCGCGTCGTTTCCCGCAGAGGCAACGACGATCTCCGGGCATGTTTCAAAGAAGCATTTGCGCGCCACGTCCGCACGCAGCGGCTTGAGAAGAAAATCTCCTGCGCCGCTGACGCCGCCGCCGATCGCGATCCGTTCTGGATCCAGAAGATTGATGATCGAAGCGATATAGCTTCCGAAATCGTCGATATACGCTTTAAAGAGCTCCAACGCGTCGGCATTTCCCTGTTTCGCGGCTTCGATCACTTCCTTTGCGGTCGCTTTACCGAACGACGCGCCGTCCTTTGCAAGACGCGTTGCCGAGCAATAGGTCTCCGCACAGCCGTCAATTCCGCAGGTGCAGTGCCGTCCGCCGTTGCAGAGAACCATATGCCCCGGCTCCGTTCCGTTTCCGCGTCCGCCGCCGAACAGCGTACCGTTGATAATCAGACCGCCGCCGATGCCGGTGCCGATCGTGATCATCATTGCCGTACGTGTTCCTTTCAGCGCACCGATCCTGTGTTCGGCAAGCGTTGCCGCATCTGCGTCGTTCACAAGACGGACGGGCTTAAAAAGAACTGCTTCCAAAAGCGTTGCAAGCGGCGTGTGATGGAATCCGAGATTGTGCGCGTCGATGACGAGCCCCGCTTCGGGATTGACGCTGCCCGGAACGGCGACGCCGACGCCGGCAATTTCGTCCGCCGCGACACCGGCACGGTCCAGAATCGCCTTATACAAACCGGCACAGTCGGCAATGACCGCCTCCGAACCTTCTCCGCGAGGAAACTTTACCGAATCCTTTGCAATCAGGCAGTTATTCTCATCAATAATGCCTGCAGCGATATTGGTTCCGCCGATATCATAGCCGAATCGCAGCATTACTGCTCCACCGCCCTCTCGATTGCAAGCGCAAGCTGATCGGCACAGGATGTGCTGCTCGGTCCGCAGGTGTTGCCTTTCAGAATCTGAACGAGTTTGCCGGTTTCCATTCCTTCGACCAGCTTGCCGATCGCCTTCAGATTGCCGTTGCATCCGCCTGTAAAGGCAACGTTGTAAACCTTACCGTCGACCAGATCGAAATCGACTTTCGAGGAACAGACGTTGTTGACTTTCATCGTGTAGTGCATCTTCATTTCTCCTTTCGAGTATTTAAAATCAACCTTGACATGGGTTTTTCAATTGCGTATGTGATCAGCATTGCAACAATAAATGCGATCGCAAGCCCCATTATCGTGATCGTCCATTGCGCACTCACTCCCTTTGCGGCAATGTCCGCGCCGCTCTTTGCGCCGGACGCGCCGCACAGCTTTACGATCAGCCATTGATGCCACAGATACAGATTATACGATACAGCCGCAATCGCCGCAAGCACACGGTTGTCGAGAATCTTTCTGACCGGTTTTGCCGAGATGGACGCACCGAGCAGAAATGCTGTAAACGCTAACGACAGCAGCGGTCGGAAGCGCATCTGCCATACTTGCTGATTCGATGCGGCTCCTGCGGCGGAGCACATCTGAAACATTCGCACGACCGCAAACAACGCGCCGATCGCAGCGACCGTACCGAGGATGGACGGAATCGCTTTATGCTTCACACGTTCCGCATACCATACATACAGATGCGCCGCCATCATGCCGTTTGCAAAGACCGGCAGGAAGGTTAAAAACCGGTTGACCATCAGACGCGGTTCGCCGATCGCCGGAGAAATACAGGTTGTGAACCATATCCCGACAAGCGTCATCGTCGCATAGGTCAGCAGCGGCTTTCTTTGGAACGCCCGCGCAAGCCACGGAAAGACCAGATAAAACGCGACCTCAATGCATACCGTCCACATGACCGCCGTGATCGCGGTAAACAGAAACGTGTCGTTGAACAGCATCTGCGTAAATGTCAGATGCGTCAGAAAGTCTTTGAGCGCGAAAGCCGAACGTCCCGCATACTCGCCGCGTCCCATCGCGACCGTAAACATGACGATAACGGCAAACAAATAGCTCGGGACGATGCGCGCGAACCGCTTTTTGAAGAATACTCTGACGGAATCGACCGGCGTGCCGCGAAACGTGTTCCCGGCATACGGCAGATACAGCACAAATGCCGAAAGCAGCAGCATCAGATCGACGCATAGATATCCGACGCGCCGGATGACGTCCGGATTGATTCTTGCAATGCCCGCCCACGCGAGAAACGGCGTTTCATAGATCGGCATCAACCATGTCTGCTGCCAGAAATGGAACCACAGCACACAGAGGACGCCGAGCGCACGCACGCCGTCCAGCACGCCTACATGCTCCGTATCGACCGCAAAAACCGATGTTTTCGCTCCGTTTACCCGTTTCATCTGTTTTCTTTCCGCACGGCGTTTGCCGCGTATCGCCGCAAGATCGCCGTGATCGACGGATCGGGGATCGTTTCCGCGGCAGAGGCGTCCTCGATCGCGGTCGGAGCATGACCTTTCTCGAATCGAACCTGGAAATCGATCAGCCGATCCGGAAGCCGGTCGGGATCCGCCGGAGCGCACAGCAACAGCGCAAGCGTCGATGCGATCAGATAGTCGCCGTACGGCGAAGCATGCGATCCGTCGAACCAGTAAAGCTCGATTTCGGGATGATCGACCCGCAGCGAATCGTAAATCTCCGCGATCGGTGCGAGCGGCGTGCGGTATTTCTCCGCAAGCGTGCGATAGATCCGGCTGATCAGCTCCGCATTCTCCGGCTCGTCCTTTTTCGCCCAGGTCATGTAAAGGACCGGTTTCGTGCCGACATGATTGCAAAGTTCAATCAGATTTCTAAGCGGCGGCTCCGTTTCTTCGATCGGCGGGATCGGATGTCCGAACTGCTGGATCACGCAGAAATCGTATCCGCCGTACAGAAGCGCAAACCGAACGGAGAAGTACTCTTCGCAATGCCAGTCAAGCGTTTTGTTCGAAAACGCGAGCATGGTGACGTCCGCCCGTTCGCCGGTGAGCGATTCACACATTGCAGCGAACAGATGCGGCATATCATTGAAATAGGTATGGCTGTTGCCGATAAAGAGTACCTTCAAACCCGTTTCTCCGTCTCAATCCCACTCGATCGCGCCGATGCTGTCGAGATACGCTTCGCTGTAATCCATGTAGTCCTCAACGAACCGCATGCAGTACATTTTCTGTTCGTCAAACGCTTTCTGCATCCCTTCAAAAAGGAAATCGAACGCCTTTTCGTCGTCATATACTTCGCCGTCGTTCACACCGTTGGTCTCCATGAATTCCTCATCGAGCGCAATGATGCGGTCCAGCATCGCATCAAACACTTCTTCCTTCAGGATCAGGAAATCCCCCTGCTCCATGAAGCGCTGCTTGATGAATTTCTTTGCGTTTTCCAGACTGTATTCTTCTTCCATACGAACCTCCCTGCATTGATAAACGGATTATATCACACTTTTAATCATGTTGCTACTGTTTGCGGAAAAATTTGCCGACGAAAAACCGCCCGTATCCCGGGCGGTTTAAAGAGCCGGATGTCACAGACTGCGGACGTCGTTGTTTACATAGGTCAGAAAACGGAATCCGATCCCGTTTTCGTACTGCTTTTCACCGACCTCGGTAAGCACCCAGTTCGGCAGAAGATTCAGGTTCGGGAAAAAACGGTCCGCCGGAGCATCGGTGTACGACAGCGTAATATGCGCAGCCGAACAATACGGCAAAAGCTGACGGTAAATCTGTTCCCCGCCGCAGACAAAGACGGCGTCCGGATCGCGCTCCTTCAGAACGTTGCGCAGTTCATCCTCGGAGCGGCAGACGACAGCGCCTTCCGCCGAAAATGCGGGATCACGCGTCATGATGATGTTTTCGCGGTTCGGCAGCGGCTTTCCGTTCGGGAACGTAGCAAGTGTCTTTCTGCCGATGATGATCGTATGATCCGTCGTCATGGAACGAAAACGGCGCATATCCGCGCGGATATGCACAAGAAGCTGATTTTCGCTTCCGATCCCCCACCGGGGATTTACATTTACAATGATCTGCATGGTCAAATCGCAACCGGAATGATGTTGTCAAACGGGTGATATTGGTAATTCTCGATCCGGAAACTCTTTGTCGTGAAATCGTAGAAGTCCTTTACATTCGGATCGACGGTGAACTTCGGCGCGTCGTACGGCTCAAGCGAGATCATGTTCTTTACCATTTCCACATGCCGGTCGTAGATGTGACAGTCCGCGATGACATGGATGAGCTCGCCGGGTTCCAGTCCCGAAACCTGCGCAAACATATGCACCAGCGCGGCGTACTGCACGACGTTCCAGTTGTTGGCGGTCAGCATGTCCTGGGAACGCTGGTTCAGAATGGCGTTGAGCTTGTTTCCGGAGACGTTGAAGGTCATGCTGTATGCGCAGGGATACAAATGCATTTCGTGCAGGTCTTCGAAATTGTAAAGATTCGTCAGGATCCGGCGGCTTGCCGGGTCGTTCTTCAGCATGAACAGAACGCGGTCGACCTGATCGAACATTCCTTCTTTGTATTGATGTTTCTGTGCAAGCTGATAGCCGTACGCCTTGCCGATCGAACCGGTCTCGTCCGCCCAGCTGTCCCAGATGCGGCTGCCGAGCTCATGCACGTTGTTTGATTTCTTCTGCCAGATCCAAAGGAGCTCGTCTATGGCGGACTTCCAGTAGGTTCTGCGCAGCGTCATGATCGGAAATTCTTTGGAAAGATCGTACCGGTTGACGACGCCGAAGAGCTTGATCGTATGCGCCGGCGTTCCGTCTTCCCATCTCGGGCGCACGTTTTGGTCGGTATCCCAGACGCCTTCGCTTAAAATCCGCTTGCAGTTTTCAATATAGACCCGATCTGCGTAACTCATTTCAAACCCCCAGAGCTTACTCCCCTGTATTATATCACGATCGTCCGTTTTCGCAAGAAATATCAGGTTTTCGTGATGAAAATATGACTGCATTTTGAGCAGGTCACGCGAATCTTCCCCTTGTGCCGCGGCGCGCGTATTTTCTGCCTGCATTGCGGGCAGCGAAAGTATTTATAGGTTTTGCGATCCTTCCACTGCTGCTTTACGGAAGCCCATTTGCGGCGGAGCTTCTGCATGCGGTACAGATGCCGCGTATTCTCCGCCTGCCGCTTTGCCACGTTCTTTGAAAACACGCGGAAGAACCACAGAACCAGAAGAATGATGCCGATCCCGTATGCGATGAAATACAGCACCTGAAACACCGTTGATGCCGTCGTCGCTTCGCGGCGCAGGAACAGGACCGAAAGGAATGTAAAGAGGATCGCGCCGATCAGACAGCCGAAGCTCAGACGGTTCAGAAAGACAGAAAGCGCATCGACGCCGTTTCTGCCCTGCATGAAACGATACAAACGGTTACGTAAGTTCATCTTGCTCTCCTATGATTGCCTCGTTTGCCGCATTGCCCGAACGGGAATCGTTCACTCCGTAGCAGGCGCCGTAAACGGGATATAAGCAGGTATACATCAGTCCGTTGAACACGCATCTTGTCAGCATCAGGATCATCAAAAATGCCAGAATGAGATACAGGATCCGCACCCTGCGGAAACGCATCGTGTTCGCCCTTCTGCGCTGCTGTTCCTCAAAAATCGAACCCCAGCCGAACGGCGGCTCGTTTCCGTCGTTCCCCTGGTTCCCCGTATAGGATCCGCCGTAATATCCCTGTCCGGTCTTATAGTAGGTCTGCCACGGGTTCGACGACTGGTATCCGGTCTGCTGATAAAACGTCTGCGCCTTTTCCGCGTCACGGTATGCGGCGCGCTTCTCCGCCGTCTTGATCTGATCATACGCGACGTTCACGTCGTTCATCTTTGCGGCGGCGTACGAATCGTTCGGATTCGCCGTTTCCGGGACGCCGAGAACCGTATACGGATTCTTTGCCATTCCGATTGAGCTCCTTTCCGATCTGATACATCGCTATGTTACCCATTTTTGGCTCTTTCGTCAATGCAGTTCACAAGATTGTTGCATTTTATGCAAGATTTCCTTGTATTTTGTGCAAACCTTCATTTGTGAAATTGACACGCGTTTCAGAACATGGTATGATTTCAAAAGGAGGAGAAGATATATGAATCCTGTTAAATTGATCGCGGACAGCTCCTGCGATATCGGGCCGGAGCTTGCAAAACGGTATGACGTCGATTTCGTGCATATCCATGTTCGTCTGAACGGAAACGAGTATCTCGACGGTGTGAATATCACGCACAAAGAGATTTACGCCAATTATGAAGAAAAGCATACCCTTCCCAGC